>CAYUFW010000129.1:11255-20885 GCA_964443915.1 uncultured Pirellulaceae bacterium | reverse complement strand
ATCACCAGGACGGTCTGGCCAATCACGCGGGCGAATCAAGGCCCGGAACCACTAGCACAAATGAAGTCGCGTGTGAACCGGCGTCGTTTTTTCGCCGCTGCAGCGAGCGGAGTTGGGCTGTCCATCCTGCGCAACGGCGCATCGGCCCGGAGCTATCAGGCAAACGAGAGACTGAATATCGCGCTGGTGGGCGTAGGCTCGCGGGGAAAGCATTTCCTGGGCGCCATTCCCCGTATCGGTGAAAGCCTGGTGGCCCTGTGCGACGTGAACCAGCGGCAGACGGACGGGGCGGTCAAGGCATTGCCTGCGGCCCGGATTTACCGGGATTTCCGCAGGATGTTCGACGAGATGGAACGTCAGATCGATGCGGTCGTGGTGGCCACGCCGGTACACACGCACGCCGTGATCGCCATGACTGCGATGAAACTTGGCAAGCACGTCTACGTGGAGAAGCCGATTGCCCACGACGTCCGCGAGGCCCGCGCGATGCGCGACATGGCACGCCGCCAGAAAGTAGTGACGCAGATGGGCAGTCAGGGGATGGCCACCGACTCGTTCCGCCGCACGCTGGAGTTGATTCAAGACGGCGCGATCGGCGCGATCAGCGAGGCGCACGTGTTGTTCGAGTCGGGCGGAACGGGGCCGCTCGATCGTCCCCAGCAGCAACCGGTCCCGGAAAGCCTCGATTGGGACCTGTGGATTGGTCCTGCGCCGGTGCGGCCCTATCATCCGGGTTATCTTCCGCCGCAATTTCCCGGTGCGGGCGGGGTGACGGAGAGTCCGGCGCTGATCGGCTGGAATCGCTGGCGCGACTTCGGCGGCGGCGCTCTGGGGGGCGCGGGATCGCACTCGCTGAATCTGGCCTTCAAAGCCATGAACCTGCAAGCCTTGTGGGGCGACGCCGCCGGAAAGAAGACGATTCGTGTCACGACGGAGGTTTCCGAGCGTTGTCCCGAGAACTTCCCTCGCTGCCAGATCGTCCACTTCGACTTGCCGGCGCGCGGAGCACAGCCTGCGGCGCAAATCCACTGGTGCAACGCATGGGACGCAGAGATCAAACGACGAGGCATCCTGACCGAGCTGGAGAAAAGCGCCGGGCAGACTCTGAAGTGGCAGCAGGGGAGTTGGTCGCCGCACTCGTTCTTGCTGATCGTGGGCACGAAGGGCAAGGCACTGACCAACTTCCACAATTCCTTGTGCCGGCTGCTGCCGGAAAGCGACTTCCCTGACTCCGGCGGCCCGCCGCAGCGTCTGCCGCGGTCCGGGAGCCATGAGCGGGAGTGGGCGGCAGCCTGCAAGGGCGGCCCAGCGCCGATGTCGAACTTCGAGCACTCCGGGCCCATGATCGAACTGCTCCTGTTGGGCAACGTGGCCGCCTTGGTCGACGGGCCGTTGGAGTTCGACCCCGCGGCCTGTAAGATTACAAACCATGGGGAGGCCGACCGGATGCTGCTCCGTCCGTACCGGAGCGGCTGGTCGTGGTGAGGCATATCGCATGAACCTGAATGACCGTGCCTGGCGGCGTAGTGAGCGGCTGATCGAAGCGGCAGCCGACTTGCGCGTGGAATGCCAGCATTTGCCGAATGGGGGGCGCGTCGTCGATTGCGGTGTCAAGGCAGTTGGCGGACTGCAGGCGGGTCTGGCGCTGGCCGAGATCTGCCTGGCCGACCTTGCCGAAGTGCGTCTGGCACCTGGGCGAGCCGACCTGTGGCCTGGACCGGCGGTCCAGGTGTGGACGGACCAACCTGTCGCGGCCTGCATGGCTTCGCAATACGCAGGTTGGCAGATTACGTCCGCCGGGTACTTTGCGATGGGTTCCGGCCCGATGCGGGCGGCGTGCGGGCGGGAGGAGCTGTTTGCCGGCATCGGTTTTCGGGAATCGGTTACGCGGGCAGTGGGCGTGTTGGAAGCGGCCAAATTGCCGCCTGCAGAAGTCGGCGAGCGGATCGCGGAAGACTGCGGTGTGGCGCCCAGCGAGCTGACGTTGCTCGTCGCGCGGACGGCCAGCTTGGCGGGGACGGTGCAAGTCGTCGCGCGCACCGTGGAAACGTGTCTGCACAAGTTACATGAAGTCGGCTTTGATTTGGCGTGCGTGCAGAGTGGCTATGGTCTGGCGCCGCTGCCGCCGGTCGCGGCCGACGATCTGGCGGGCATTGGCCGGACGAATGACGCCGTCCTGTACGGCGGCGAGGTCACCCTGTGGGTCCGCGCGGACGACGTCCAGTTGCAGGCGATCGGGCCGGGGATTCCCAGCTGTTCGTCGCCCGATCATGGCGAGCCGTTCGGCAAGATCTTCAAGCGATACAACCGCGACTTTTATCGCATCGACCCACTGCTTTTCAGTCCGGCCCAGGTGACGCTGGTCAACTTGAACAGCGGCCGCGTACACTGTTTCGGTCAGCTCTGGCCGGAAGTCATCCATCAGTCGTTTTCCACAGACGGGTGATCCATGCGGCTGGCCGTCCTTGCTTCGCCCGATAGCTGGTATCTGAACGATCTGCAGCGCTCCGCAGGGTCTCGCCATGAGGTGGTGTGTGTGGCGTTTGAGCGGCTGACTGCCCGTTTGGACGCCGCAGGGCAGCAACGGCGGGTACGGGCGGCCGAGTGCGACTTGCAGGCGTGCGACGCGGTGCTGGTCCGCACCATGCCGCCGGGTTCGCTGGAGCAGGTCGTCTTCCGAATGGACGCCTTGGGGGCCCTGGCGGAGGCGGGAACGGTGGTCATCAATCCGCCGCGGGCGGTCGAAGCGGCTGTAGACAAGTACTTGGCATCAAACAAGTTACAGTCAGCCGGATTGCCGACGCCGCGGACCTGGGTGTGCCAATCGCTGGGCGACGCGCTCGACGGATTTCGCGAGCTGGGTGGCGATGTCGTCGTCAAGCCCGTGTTCGGCGGCGAGGGGCGGGGGATTTGCCGAGTGAATGACGAATCTCTGGCTTGGCGTGTGTTTAGCACCCTAGCACAATTGCGGTCCGTCATCTATCTTCAGGAGTACATACCTCACAACGGTTTCGATATCCGACTGCTGGTCCTGGGTGAGCGGGTGTTTGCCATGCGTCGAGTGAATCCCGACGACTGGCGGACGAACGTCAGCCGGGGGGCTCGCGCGGAGCCGCTGGTTCCCGACCAGAGGTTGATCGACACTGCCCGCCGTGCAGCTGCAGCCATCGGAGCCCCGTTTGCCGGTGTCGATATCCTGCCCGACAGGAACGGCCGGGAGTTCGTGCTGGAAGTGAACGGCGTGCCGGGGTGGAAAGCCCTGGCGGCGACCCTGCAGGTGGACGTGGCGGCGACATTGCTGGACTACATCGAATCGTTGGTCTCCCGGCGAAGGTCGACCGGGGCTTAGAGGGGAACTTCACTTAAGCAATTTGCGATGCGAGGGCCTTATGCGATTCTTTCAACTGACTTGCGGTACGACGTTGCTGTTGTTGGCTGTCCAGACGGCGATTTCCGGCGAAGCTCCCCTGGGCCTGTCGGCCACGGCGCCTGCGGAAGGCCGCGCGATCAAGACGGATCAGGGCTACATGACCGAGTACAAGACGACGATTCCCGGCACCAGCGTGACGTTCGAGATGGTCCCGATCCCCGGCGGCAAGTTCAAGATGGGGAGCCCCGATGCCGAGGAAGGCCGGGAAGACGCCGAAGGCCCGCAGTTCGAGGTCGAGGTAAGTCCGTTCTGGATGAGCAAGTACGAACTCACGTGGGCCGAGTACCGGCAGTACATGGCGTTGTACGGCATCTTCAAGGAGTTTACTTCGCGCGGCGAACGCAAGGTCACGGCCGAGAATGAAATCGACGCCATCACCGCTCCTACGGAACTGTACGATCCGAGCTTTACCTTCGAGCACGGCGAGGACCCGGACTTGCCGGCGGTCACCATGACTTATTACGCCGCTCGGCAGTACACCAAGTGGCTGAGCGGGATCACGGGCAACTTCTATCGGCTGCCGACGGAAGCGGAGTGGGAGTATGCCTGCCGGGCCGGGACGCAGACGGCTTTCTCGTTCGGCGACGACGCAGATCAGCTGGGCGACTACGCCTGGTACTTCGAGAATTCGGACAGCAAAGCTCACAAGGTCGGCCAGAAGAAGCCGAATCCTTGGGGTCTGTACGACATGCACGGCAACGTGGCCGAATGGACGCTGGATCAAGTTCTGGAGGATGGCTACAAGCAGTTCGCCGGCAAGATGCTGAAGTCGGACGACGCCGTGGTCTGGCCCAAGACGCTGGCTCCCCGCGCGATCCGCGGCGGGCACTGGGACGAGGATGCGGAGGCGTGCCGCAGCGCCGCGCGGCTGGGCTCTCAAGAAAGCGAGTGGAAGACGGAGGACCCCAATCTGCCGCTCAGCCCCTGGTGGTTCACCAGCGATCCGACGCGCGGGATCGGTTTCCGCCTCGTCCGTCCGCTGGCCGAACCCGCCACGCGCGAGGCCAAAGAACGATTCTGGGCCTTCGACGACGACGACACCCGCGACGGGGTTAACAACCGCATGAGCGAAGGCCGCGGCGTCCGCGGCTTGGTCGATCGCGATCTGCCTGAGGCGATTAAGAAGCTGAAGGAGAGTCGGTGATCGGTGGTCGGAGGTCGGTGATCGGTGGTCGGTGATCGGGCGACAGTAGTACGATTCAACTCCTGCGCCCCGCGTACGATTTTGCGGGAGGTGACTTGCTTACGACTCTCTTTCTCACCACCGCGATTCTCGCCACGGCCACGCTGGGCGCTGCCGCTGCCGACGGGCATCTGGAGCGCTATCGGGAGTCGCGTCCAGGCATGGGCTCGACGTTCGAGATCATCGTCTACGCGCCCGACGAGCAAACGGCCAAGCGGGGCATGGACGCTGCGTTTGCCCGCATCGAGCAGTTGAATCAGATCTTCAGCGATTACGAATCGGAGAGCGAAGCCTGCCGGTTGAGCCATGCGGCACCGATGCCGGAAGCCGTGCCGGTGAGCGCCGAAATGTTCACGGTGCTCGACTACTCGGTCCAACTAAGCCGTCAGACGGACGGCGCGTTCGATGTCACGGTGGGGCCGGTCAGCCGTCTCTGGCGGCGTGCGCGGCGGCAGAAGCAGTTGCCGGCGCCGGAGCGGCTGCAAGAGGCGATGGCGGGCGTCGGCTACCGGCACCTGCAATTGGACGCGGCGGGCAGAAAGGCAAAACTGGCGGCGGCGGGCATGAGGCTGGACTTCGGCGCCGTGGCCGTCGGTTTCGCCGTGGACGAGGCGGTGGCGGTCCTGGAACAGCACGGCCTGACGCGCGTGCTGGTGAACGGCAGCGGCGACATGGCCCTCGGCGATCCTCCGCCCGGTGAAACCGGGTGGCGCATCGGCGTAGCGCCGCTGGAGCCGAACCAGCCTCCCAGCCGTTTTCTGCGATTGGCGCATTGCGGCGTGTCGACTTCGGGCGACGCTTGGCAGTTCGTCGAGATCGCTGGCCGCCGGTATTCCCATATCGTCGATCCGAGGACGGGCATCGGGCTGACGCGGCGAAGCAGCGTGACGGTAATCGCTTCCAACGGCATGGCCGCTGACGGTTTGGCCACCGCCGCGAGCGTGCTCGGAGCGGAGAAGGGCTTGGCACTCATTGAGCGGACATGTGGAGCCGCTTGCCTGATGATCATTGTCGAGGATGAGAAACCCCGGCTGCACGAGTCCAGCGGCTGGAAGAAACATGAGATTTCCGACCCGTTACCACCCAATTAACCGTTCGTCTCGACCTCCCGGAACCTTGAAAGACCTTCGGCGACACGTTACGCTGTTATAGTCCGTGCCTGCCACTTGCATCCGAGGTATACCACCGATGCGAAAACAGATTCTGCCTACCGCTCATGGCCCGTCGCGCCGCGACTTTATCAAGGCGTCGTCCTTGTTGGTCGCCGGGGGCGCGGTCAGTGGCGGTTTGAACGTGGCGCGTGCGGCCCACGCTTACGGCAGCGACGAGATCCGCATCGGCTTGATCGGCTGCGGCGGCCGCGGCACTGGTGCGGCACAACAGGCTTTGAACACCGTCAAGAAGTCCGACATCACGCCGAACGGGCCGGTCAAGCTGGTGGCGATGGCCGACGTGTTTCCGGACAAGGTCCAGTCAGCCTACCGTTCGATCAAGAGCCAGCACGGCAATCTGGTCGATGTGCCTCCGGCTCGGCAATTCAGCGGCTTGGACGCCTACCAGCGAGTTCTGGAGTGCGAGCTGGACTTGGTGATCCTCGCCACGCCGCCCGGCTTCCGGCCATTGCACTTCGAGGCCGCGGTCAACGCCGGCAAGCACGTGTTCATGGAGAAGCCGGTCGCGACCGACCCGCCGGGCGTGCGGCGCGTGCTGGCGGCCAACGAGGAAGCCAAGAAGCGGAACCTGCTCGTCGCGGTCGGCCTGCAGCGGCATCACGAGAAGAAATACCGGGAGACGATCCAGCGACTGTGGGACGGTGCGATTGGCGACATCGTCTGCCTGCGCGTCTACTGGAACGGCGGCGGCGTGTGGGTGCGGCCGCGGCAAGAGAATCAGACGGAACTTGAGTACCAGTTGCGGAACTGGTACTACTTCAATTGGATCGGCGGCGATCACATCGTCGAGCAGCACATCCACAACCGGGACGTCGGCAACTGGCTGATGAAGGACCATCCCGCCGAGTGCAACGGGATGGGCGGTCGGCAAGTGCGGACGGGCAAGGAGCACGGCGAGATCTTCGACCACCACTTCTGCGAATTCGCCTACGCCAACGGCGTACGGATGTTCAGCCAGTGCCGGCACATCCGCGGCTGCTGGAACGCCGTAGCCGAACACGCGCACGGCACGAAAGGCTCGGCGGACATCAGCGGCGCCAAGATCTACAATGCCGGCGGCGAGTTGCTTTGGAGCGGGAAAGGCGGTGGCGGCGGGCATCAGGAAGAGCACTACGACCTGTTCGCCGCGCTTCGCAAGGGCGGGCTCTACAACGAAGCCGAAGGCGGCGCGCACAGTACCATGACCGCGATCCTGGGCCGTCTGGCGACCTACTCTGGCAAGGTCGTCAAGTGGGACGAAGCCCTTAACTCGAACGTCGCCCTGGCCGACTTCGACAATCTGAAATCCTTCCAGGACGAGGCCCCCGTCAGACCGCATCCGAACGGCGGTTATGTCACGGAAGAGCTGTACGAGATCGCCGTGCCGGGTTCGACGAAGGTGATCTAGCGCCGTTTTCGGGTGCGCACTTCCCCGCAGAAAGTAGGCCGGAACAAGTCCGCGCAGTTCCGGCACTTCTCAGCACACGGCCACGGTCTGAACCCTGCCGGAACGGCGCGGACTTGTTCCGGCCTACTCGCAGTTGAACGGGTGCTCACCACGGCGTGAACCGCAAACCGAACAGCACCAGCACTTGGACGCCCAGCAGGACCAAGGCGGGGGCGAGAAACGGATCGAGGTAGTCGATCGTTTCCGGCTTCGTCTCGCGGATCTCCACTTTCTTCATCTGGTCGATCCGGTCGAAGACGATCTGGAGCGCTTGCGGCGTGACCGCCTTGAAGGCCCGGCCGCCCGTCTCGCTGGCGATGTTCTCCAGACCGGGCGTGAAGCCCTCGTCGTTCAGCGCGATGGCGAAGACCACGATGTGGTGACGCTTGAGCTTCTCGATTACCTCACGCTCCCGGCCACCGCCGATATCTTCCCCCTCGCCGTCGGTGATCAGGATGATCATCCGATCGCCTTCGGGGTGCTTCGACAGCGGGGCAATGGCCCCGTCGAGCGCCTTGGCGATGAACGTGTGGCCCCATATCTCGTCGGGGAACATCTCGGGCCAGATGATCTTCCGCGCCATGCGGATGGCCGCCGTGTCCTGAGTCAACGGGACCCAGTGCAGGAACTGGCGCGAGAAAATGGTCAACCCGAAGGCATCGCCTTGCCGCATCGTCAAGAACCGGTCCAAGGCGTCCACTGCGCCGTGGAAGCGGAGGTAGGGCTTGCCGGCTTCCTGCGGTCCATACGTGTGGTGAACCATGCTGGTCGACGAATCCAACACGATCTGAATGTTCGTCAGTTCGCGCTGGGTCTTCGGCGGCGCGTAGGTCAGCGGGCGTGCGAGGAAGATGATGACCAGGGCGAGTAGTGCGGCGGGCAGGCTGTTGGCCGCCAGCACAGGCAGTCCCACGAACCAGCCGCGGCGGTGATGCACGCCGTCGAACGGCATCACCAGCGGACGGCCCTGCCGGACCCATTCCCAGAAGAGCAGGGCGACTGGGATCACCAGCAGGACGATCAATTTGGGATAGGCGAAGGTCATGGTGATCGGTGGTCGGTGATCGGTGATCGGTGATCGGTCACTGATCACCGATCACCTGTTACCTGTAGGAGTTAACAAAATCCTCGAAGCCAACGCCGGCGCGGGGGTTGTGCAGCCACGCTTGGAGCCGGCCGTAGACCGGGCCCAACTTGCCGCTTGCTTCAATGCTGCGGCAGGAAACGGACATGCGCTGCGCACTCAGTCCCAACTGCTCGCGCCAGCGTTTCAGCAGCAGGGCTTCCAGACGCGCCTTCTCGGCAACGGATAGTCCGCCTTCGGCCATCGCGGCCAGCAAGCGGTCGATCTGTTCCGCGAGCGACGGTTGCCGCGGCGCCGGGGGCGGAACGGGCGGGCGCTTGGGCCGGCCGATGAAGATCAGACCCGCCAGCCAAGCGACCCACACCGCGCCGAGACCGGCCAGCGATTCGTAGTACCAGTGCCCAATGTGAACGCCGACGTTTTCGATTTCCTGGATCCGCGTTTCGATGTCCTTCGTCAGACTCGTCAGCCCCCGCACGGGAAACGGCGGCAGGTCGTCGATCGGGTGGCCGTCGGTCGAAGTAAGGTACTTGGTCAGGTCGAATTCGCCCGGCAGGCTGATCACGTAGCGGATGTCGTACACCCGGACGCGGCCCTTTTGAGCCTCGGCGGCGATGCGGAGATTGACCGAGGCCCCACGCCGGTACGGCTGGGCTTTCAGCCGCGGTCCGCTGTAGCGGATAATCACGGCCTGTTCCACGCCCAGCGGCACGTCCGTGTCGCCGCGTTGCGTCTCGGAGGCCCGCCAGCGCAGCAGCAGGACGGTGGCCGATCCGCCCAACAAGAACAGACACGCGCCGATGGCCAGCACGAGTCTTACCCGGCGGTTCTTCCCTCGTTCGGCGGTTGGGGTTTCTTCGCCCATGCCCTTCTCGACGCTAACAGTTCCTAGGCGGCGGTGGCCGCAAGGCAATTTCAAATCCCAGATTTCAAATCGCAAACTTGGACGCTTCGCGCCGCATCCCGCAATCCAGAATCTCAAATCTCAAATCTCAGATCTCAGATCTCAGATCTCAGATCTCAGATCTCAGATCGAAAATCCCAAAATCCCCTATCGTCCCCCCCGCTTGCCGCGGCGGGCCTTGAGGAAGGCTCGCAAGGGCGCGAGGATCGGCCGGTGAGTCTCCAGCAACAGGTAGTCGATGCCGTGCCGAGTCAATTGCGTCTTCACGTCCCGGTCGTGCAGCCAGCGGCGCAATCCCGACGCGAAAAACGGCCGGCCCGTCTCGGCTTCCCGGCCGCGGAACAACCCCGCGCCCCGGACGCCGGTTTCCGCCGGGTCGCGGAAGTGCAGCACGATGCATTCGTGCTCCTGGGCCACCAGACGCAAGACGC
>CAYUFW010000129.1:0-11245 GCA_964443915.1 uncultured Pirellulaceae bacterium | reverse complement strand
TCACCGCGTCCGGGTCGTGTAGGTCGCTCAAGACCAGCAGCGCACTGCGGCGTTTCAGCGTGGGAAGCAACTCGCGGACCCGGCGTCCCAGCAGCGTGCCTTCCAGGTAGCCGTGCCGCCGCAGGCGGTGGGCCCACTGCATCACGTCGTTCCGCCGCAAGGTCGGCGAAATCCTCATTTCGCGTTCACCGCAGGCGATCAGTCCCACGGGCGTGAGCCGCGATTGGGCGGCCAAAGCGACGCCGGCCGCGATCCGCACGGCCCAAGCGTACTTACTCAGCCGCAGCGAACTGACGCACATCGACGCCGACGTGTCGAGCAGCAGGTACAGCGGGATCTGACGCGGCTCCTGGTACTCCTTGATGAAGTACTTGCCGGTGCGGCCCGTGACCCGCCAGTCGATCAGCTTGACGCTGTCGCCCGGCAGATAGACGCGGGACTGCGAGTACTCCAACCCGGACCCATGATAGATCGAGTCGTCGGCGCCGAAGTCCAGACTGTCGGCCAGTTGTTTCACCGCCAGCTCGAACTGGCGGGGATCGACCGGATCGTAGGGGAGTTCGACGGTGCGGTGCATGTTATGACAAATCCGACAGGATCGACTCCAGGATTTCGCGGCCGGTGTGGCCTTCGGCGGCCGCTTCGTAGGTCAGCCGGAGGCGGTGCAACATCACGTCCTCGGCCAATTCGAACAGGTCTTCCGGCACCACGTAATCGCGGCCGCGGATGAACGCTCGGGCGCGCGAGGCGGCGGCCAGGGCCAGGCAGGCGCGGGGACTGCAGCCGAAATCCAGCAGCTTCGATTGCCGCGTCCGCCGGACGAGTTCGACCGCATGCTTGATGAACACTTCGCTGACCTGAACCTGCTGGACCGCTTCCATGGCCCGCACCAGGTCGGCGATGGTGGCGCACGGTTCGGGAGCGATCATGTCAAAGGCGGTTTTGGGGATGGCCCCGCCTTGCTCCTTCTTCAAGCCCATCGCGAGTTGCCGCCGCAGGATGTCTTGTTCCTCGTCGGGCGTCGGATAGTCGAGCCGGTGGTAGAGCATGAAGCGGTCCAGCTGCGCCTCGGGCAACTCGAACGTGCCGGATTGTTCGACTGGGTTCTGGGTGGCGATTACCAGAAACGGCACCGGCAGCTTGAACGTCTCGCCGCCGATCGTCACCTTGCGTTCCTGCATCGCTTCGAGCATCGCGCTCTGAGCCTTGGGGGCGGCGCGGTTGATCTCGTCGGCCAGCAACAGATTGGCGAAGATCGGCCCCTTCTGCACGCGGAACTCGCCCGTTTTCTGGTCTAGGATTTCCGAACCAACGATGTCGGACGGCAGCAGGTCGATCGTGAACTGGATCCGCGAAAACTGCAAATCGACGGCCTTCGCCACCGCGTTCACCAGCAGCGTCTTGGCCAGTCCCGGCACGCCCTGCAGCATCAGGTGTCCGCCGGTGAACAGGGCGATCAAAATGCGTTCGACCACGGCGTCCTGCCCGACGACCACTTCCGCCACGCGGCGGCGGACGTCCTCGCAGAAGCGGTTCGCGCCGTCAAACGACGACGGCAGTTGCGGGACGGTTTCGGGTTGGGGATGCTCTGCAGTCTGCATTGTATGTCTTCTGTGTTCGGTTTCCGAAATGCCACCGGCTCGCCCGGTGGATCGTTACGTTTGCCGCTACACCCAATGATCAACGCGCCAAACGCAGCCACTTCCGGGCTACGAGGCGGAGTTCCTCTTCTGACAATCTTCGCTGACCATTGCCGTCGAAACAGGAAGCCTGGATGCGTTGGACGTCCTGCTGCATTTCGGACCGTTGGGCGGTCGACATCCGTACCAGTTCGCTGGCGCCCAGCGCCCGCAGCAGTTGCACCACCACAAAGCCGTCGATCGCGGACGGCATGTGGAACACGTCGGCTGCGCGCAACGGCCGTCGGCGCGAGCGGCGAGCCCGGTAGACCACGGCGAACAGCAGCAGGACCAGTACGATCGCACCGCCGCCAGCCGCGGCGACCATCCAACGGCGATCATTCGACGTCAGCCGTTCGGCCGTCGGCGCCGCGGCGTTGCCGGTGCCAATCGTTGCCACCGGCTCGTCCAGATCGACCAAGTCCATCTCCATATAGGCTTGGTAAACCACCTTGGCTTCGCTCATCGGCTTGGGCAGCCGCAGTTCCATCCGCCGCGGCGGGGCGATGATTTCGGTCGCATCGAGGGCCACCGTCCAGTGACGCTCGGACACGGCGTGGACCGTGTCGCCCCAACTGTTCACCTGGCGAAGCACGGTACCGTCGTGCGGGTCGACGCGAGCGACGGGAATCTGCTGGCGAAGGGCGTCCATCTCCAGCAGTTCATCCAGTTCTGGGACCAGTCCGCAGGCCGTCGCCTTGATTTCCAGCAAGACCTCCTCGGTCGTATCCAAGTTGCGCGGATCCAGCGTCTGAGTGATTTCAACCCGGTCGTACGGTCGCGGCGGAGTCGGCTGGTCCGTCACTTTGATCATCGTCTCGGCGGATTCCGTCGTGATTTTCACGGGTCCGGTCAGGTCGAGGAACTCGAGGTTCATCTGGATGCGCGGGATCTTGTCCACGCTGGCGTCCTTCGCCTTGGCCTGGATGTACGCCAGGATCGTTTCTTCCCAGCCGCTCTTGTCGGTGGGGCGCGGCTGGACGTCCTTGGGACTGAAGGCGATGGCCTTGACGTCAAAGAACAGTCCCAGGGCTTCGCGGACGTTCATCTCCAGTTCGTCGCGGCGGCCCTGCAGTTGGTCCATCCGGTAGGTGGGCACGAGGCTCCGCTCGACGGACCTGCGGGCCGGGGAGCCGGCGGGCGGCAACTCGTTCACCAGGTACTTGCCAAAGTCGGCCATTCGCCCCAGCGCCTCCGTGTGCTGGACGCTGAGAATGATCCCGAACTCGTGATCGCGGCAGATGGTGTTGGGGCCGTCGACCCGCGTCGTAAGCCGGGTCTCGTCCAGCAGATCGTCGTAGTACGCGACCTTGTCGCCCGCCTGAAACGCGAAGGGGCTTTCCTTCGTGATGACCAGCGAGCCGGCGAGGTACTTGTACTTGAGTTCCTCGTGCAGCGGATTTTGGGTGTCGTCCATCCGCGCCTGAACGTGCTTGGCGAACAGATTGATGTGGGACTGGGCGGCGGCCCCGGGCAGCCCGCGGATCGTGTCGCGCAGCGTGTTCAGCGCCCGGCGGTCCAAGGGCTTGGACAGGTTCAGCCGTCCGTCGGAATTGATGCCCAGCAGACTGTGGAACCAGGCCAGGTAGATGTCGATCGAGTATTGTCTCGGCGTCAACTCCTCGACTTGCCCAGCGTACGCAGCGGCGGCCCGAGCAAAGTGGGCTTCGGCCAAATTGTTCTTTTCGCGGAAGACGGCCACGCGGTCCGTGCTGGCGTCGCCGGCCAATTGCTGGTAGTACTCAAAATCGCCCCACTCGGCCAGCAGCGAACCGGCCAGCGTCAGCGCCCTCCAGTCGTCCGGATGCTTCGCACACCGCTGGTCGATCATGTCGATGGCCGTCTGGTAGCCGGTGCGAACCATGTCGAGCGTTTCCTGCTGGCTGCGCCGCGTTCCGGATTCCAGTTGCACCTCCATCGTTCGCCACCGCGACGACAGCCCTTGCGTCATCAGGCGGATCATGTGCGAGAAGACGTCCTCCTCCATCGTCTCGATCGGGCCGAACACCTTTTCGATGTGCGTCCGCCGATAGACTTCGGCTTTGCTGTAGCAGACGTCGAACGCGCCGACCAGCAGTTCGGCGTTGCGCGGCGGGATGCCGTTGGCGCGGAACAAGTCCATCATCTCCGCCAGGCCGGCAATGTTCTTTTCCATCATGATGGGTGTGACGGCGATCCGCGTTTCAGCGGCCGGGCTGTATTTCCGGCGGATGGGCTCGGGCAGTTGCGGGTTGTGGCGATAGGCCCAGGCTTTGATGTACTCTTCGGCCAGGGAGACCGCCGCCTGGGGATTACGCTTAGCCAGGGCGACGATCCGCTTGGCGGCGTCCTGGTATTGGTCGCTGACCAGCACCGCCTTGGCCTGGCAAACATCGATCCGCTCGCGAATCGTGGCCGGCAGGGCCTCGGCCCAACGTCCGTCCGGCGCCGTCGCGAGCAACTCGCCGGGGGCCACGTGCGGCTTGTTCCCGGCCGTGGTCCGGTAGCCCGGATGGACGTTGAACGTGTGTTCCGCCTCGTTGATCCACCAGTCCGCCATGGCCGCCGCCACGCTGTCCCAGGGGGCTTTCGACACATCGGTCTTCTCGCCCACGCACTGCAGCAACGCTTTCTGAGCCGCGAGATGATTGGTCCGCATGGCGACATCCGCGTCGCCGGTCCTGCCGTGCGCCCGCTTTCCCAAGGCGACGGCCAGATTCAGGACGGCCGTGAGATCCCGCTGCAAGAGGCTGCGGATCCACGGTTCGAACGACGTGGCCTGGGCCTTGCCCAGCAGTTCCGCCAGTTGATCCGCCGCCTGCTGGCGTTTGACCTTGTCCGCGTCCGGATCGGCCAGCACGTTGGCGTGCTGCCCCCAGAGCCGGGCAATCCGAGTCTGCTGGAACTGATCGAGTTCCTCCTGCGAAGCGAGGAACTTGAGAATCTCGTCGCGGACCGCTTCGTCTTCGATCTGCGTCGCCTCCGCCACGCTGGGCAGGTACATGCGGGCCAGATTGGCGAAACCGGCGTGCATCAGGATCCTGCCCGTGGCTGCGCGGCGGGGGCCGGTGCCGCCGAGCAGGCGCGTGCCCTGCTGCAGCGCCTGCTGCAGCCAGACTTCCTGTTCAGCGGGCACGGCCACGCGCAACAGGAGACCGAGCTTGCGAATCCGGTCCGTGTCCAGTTCGCCGGGACACGCGTCAGCCAGGCCGAGAACATCATCCAGCGTCAGCAGCGGTGCGCTGCGGCCCGCCAAATCGCCCAACATCCGGTTGTAGATTTCGGCGGCGAAATCGTCCGGCAGCCGGTCGAGCGTTTGCCGGACCGCCTCCCAATCTCCCTCGTAGAAAGCCCGGAGAAAGTGGGCGGCCGGATCCAACTTGTCCGGCTCGGTCTGCGCAAATTGCTGGATCTGGCTGTAGACCACGGCCGCGTTGCGATAGTACCGCTCTCGGACCAGGCGGCTGTACTGCTTGCGCAGCTCTTCCGCTTCTTTCTTGGCCGCTTCCGGGGCGTTCTCGGCGGCGGTGCCGCGGCCGGAAATGGCTGTCGCGGCCAAGACGGCGACGAGGATGCCGGCAACGACGAGTCGCGGATTCATGCTACGACCCTTTCAGTTCGAATTGGATGAGTTCTTGCCGATCGTCGGTTTCTTCTTCCGGGGCCGGCGGCTCGTCGTTCTCCATCGTCAGCAGCGCGGCGGCGGCCCGCACGTTTCCCCCGCCGCCCTCTTGCGGCGGAGGCGGGGGAGCCTGCATCCGCAGCACGGCTTCCAGGTTCTGCAGCATCACGGTGTCGATCCCTTTGATCCCGCGGATCGACTGAACCGAATCGCCGTTGGCGGCAAAGTCCTGGGACACCGGAACGGCGGCCGCGACGCAACACGCCGCCGCGACGAACAGGATCAGCGGGATGAGTAATCGGCTGCTCACGTGACCGGCTCCTTTAACCATCGGTATCCTCGACCGCCTGCTCGAACTTGCGGCGGACGCGTTCTTCGTAGCGATCGAACTCCTCGGGGTCCTCCAACTCGGCGAGGTGACGGAACAGCTGTCGGGAACGTTCGGCAAAGGGCCGCCACTCGTCCTCCGACGCGCCGCTCGTCTTCAGCACCCAGGTGGCGTGGTAGTGGGCCTTGCCCAGCTGTTCCCGCACCCCGCGCGTGATCGGCGCGTTCTCGCCGTACGCGGCGGCCGTCTCTTGGAGGAGCCGAGTCAAGTCTTCGATGGCGGTCGCCAAGTCCAACATTTCCAGGCGGGCTTCGCAAACCGCCAGCCGGATCTGGTAGAAGACCTGCGGATCTTCGTCGGGCGGCAGTTCCGCAGTCAACTCGTGGTAGCGGCGGATGACCTCCTCCCAGTTGGGCTCTTTCTCCCGTGACAGCCGGCGGATTTCCTCCAGCTGGGCATGGGCCCGCTCGCGAGCCATTTGCTTGGGACCGGCATTGAAATGATAGGCCGCCACGCCCACCGGGAACAGCATCCACAACAAGACCAGTGGTTTCCTGATCTTCATCATCGTGCGGCCCCTTCCGTGACGGCGGGCCGGCTGACTCGCACCGTTTTCCAGTCGCTGCCGAAGTACTCCAGGGCCACGGGGATCAGCGCGTGAATCAGCGCGGCCGCGGCGAAGACGAAAATCGCGAGATCCACTAGGCCGTACGAGGTCTTGGCCGCCCCGCTGCCCCTGGCCAACTGCCCCAGGGCCAGGGACGTCACGTGCTTGTCGTTCACGTCGACGTACTTGCCCCGCAAGCGGCCGGCCAGCGTGCCCAGCAGCGACGCGTCCTGGCGCGACATGTGGTCGTCGATGAACGTGCCCTGGTGCGGGTCGCCGACACCCAGCACGTACACGTCGCGCACCGCGTCCGGGGGCTTGGGAACCACGCCCAAATCGATCGCGTCGCCGTCGGTCAGCAGGAACACGGTCGTGCTGTCAGCGGGATAGTCGGCCAGATGTTCGAGCGTCCGCCGCACGCCCGTTCCCAGGTCGGTCTTGCCCGGCTTCATGACGTACCAGAGGGGCAGTCCGTCGAACACGTTGCGGACCAGTTCGGCGTCCTTGGCGTCGACGACCACCGGCAGCGCGTCGGTATAGAACACGATCGCCGAGTAGACCACGTCGCCGTCGAGTCGCCGGAGAACTGCGTCAACCACCTCATAAGCCCTTCGCGACCGCGTGATCTCGCGCTTCGGTCCGGCATCCGGCAGCATCATGCTGGGCGACAGATCGGCCACAAACACGGCGTGCCGTTTGGATTCCCGACGGTCGTCCGTGTCTGCGTCCGCTTGAAAGACTCCGCCGCCTCCGAACAGCAGCGTCGTCAAGGACCAGGCCATGGCCGAGAGCGCGATCGCGCGGACCAGCGGGACGCCGCCGACCCAGCGTCGCGGGGCCCCCGCCGGACCGGCCGCCAGCCGCGCGACGGACCGGCAACGCCGCTCGTGCAGCTTCTCGGCGGCCAGCACCAGCAGCAACACGCCGATGGCGGCGGCAATCGGGATCTGAAACTCGGCAGGCAAACGCATCAGGGAGTGGAGTGGAGCGGAGGGACTCGTGGTAGGGAACTGCGACGTATTGTGCTCGCTCGCACCGCGATTGTCAAAGCGGGCTTCGGGAAACCAGGTACGTCTTGAGTTCAACTTCCCGCGGGGGTCGATTACCGACAATACCTCATCCACCCAAGATCGTTTCGCACACGGCTGAGCACCGCGCCGTCTGCTTTGTTTTTGGAGGCAGTCTGGTACAATCAAGGCTCGGAATCGGCAGTTGCAGAGTTGACACCCGGAGAGGAGGCGTGATTCATGAGCCCATCCGTAACCAGTCCGGAAGGAGTGCTCAGGTACGAATTGGAGGTCGGCGACCAGGGGCAGGTGGAACTGCGAGTTCCGTTCGCGCCGGGCGCTCGCGTCATGGTCTACGTCCGCCGCGAAAACGACGGAGACTTCGCGGACCTCATGGCCGCCGCGGAAAGCAGCCTCGGTTTCTGGGACAACCCGCTCGACGATGAGGACTGGAACCATGCCTAGCCAAGGCGATATCGTCCTCATCCCGATTCCGTTCACGGACCTGTCGTCCCAGAAACGCCGGCCGGTGATCGTGATCTCGAACAACGACTACAATCAAGCCGCTCCCGATGTCGTTGTCGTCGCGATGACGTCAAATCCGACATCGGGTCCGTACAGCTTCGTCCTCAGCGCGGCCGACTTGGCGCAAGGCACGCTCAACCGCCCCGGGACAGTCCGAGTCGACAAAGTGTACACGCTGGAAAAGTCTCTGATCGTCAAGACTTTTGGCCGAGTCAACGATCGTTCGCTGGACCGCATTCGCGCAGCCTTGGCCGAGTTGACGAAACCCAGCACGTAGCCGACGTTGGCCCCGTCGTGGAGGCCGTTGTTCTTCCGTCCGCGTCAACGGGCCCCGTGAACGGCGGTCGCGTGCGCGAAGACTTCAGATGCCGAACCCCGCGCGGTACTTCTTGCGGATCAGCGGCTCCGCTTCGGGCGCGTTGGTGGCTCGCATGGCCGCGCTGTCCCATTCGATTCGTTTTTGCAGCCGCAAGGCGAGATTGCCCACCAGCAGCGCCTCGGTGTACGGACCTGAATAGGCAAAGCCAGCCTGGGCGTCTTCCGGCTTGCCTTCCTGGCAGGCCTTGATCCACTCGGCGTGATGGCCGATCGAGCGGGGAATGGTCCGGGGCGGCATCTGGAAATCCTTCATCCGGCTCTCCGGAATCAGCCGCGGCGTACCGGCCCAGCCACCGGCTAGGATGGTCCCCCTTTCGCCCGCGAAGTAGATCCCGTTGTCACCCAACTGACGGCCCACTCCCAACTCCGGCGGACGCGGCGGCAGCTTGCCGCCGTCGTACCAGGTGACCTTCACTGCGGGCCGGTTGCCGCGAGCCGGGAAGTAGTAGTCGATGATCGACCAGGCCGGATAGGACTCCGATTTCAGCGGCTGACTGGTCTGCGCCTCGGCGGCGACGGGCGCGTCCAAGTCCAACGCATAGAACGCCGGGTCCATGTTGTGGACGGCCATGTCGCCCATCGCTCCCGTGCCGAAATCGAACCATCCGCGCCAGGCGCGCGGGCAGTAGACGGAATGATAGGGCCGTTCGGGAGCGCCGCCCAACCACAGGTTCCAGTCCAGATCGGGCGGCACAGGCGGCGTGTCCGTCGGGCGATCGATGTCCTGCTTCCAGAACGTGCCAGGCCGGTCGCTCCAGCAGTGGACTTCGCGCACGTTGCCGATCGCGCCCGCTTGGATCCACTCCCGCGTCAACCGCAGCCCTTCGCCCGCATGGCCCGCGTTGCCGACCTGGGTGACGCGTTTCGTCTCCTGAGCAACGCGCGTCATCACGCGCGCCTCTTCGATGCTGTGGGCCATCGGCTTCTCGACGTACACGTGTTTGCCGGCTCGCAGCGCCGCCACGGTGACCGGGCCGTGCATGTGGTCCGGCGTGCCGATCACGACCGCGTCCACGTCGGGGCGTTTGTCCAGCAACACGCGATAATCGCGGAAGACTTCCGCTTGAGGAAAAGCTCTGAAGGTGTGCGCCGCGTACTTCGCGTCCACATCGCACAGGGCCACGATGTTCTGCTCCTGGGCGGACAGTTGCCGCACCACGCCTCCGCCCTGGCCGCCGACCCCGATGCCGGCGATGTTCAGCTTTTCACTGGGCGGTGTCTGGCCGGCCCCACCCAGCACGGACCGAGGAACGATCTGCCAGCCAGCGGCCACGCCCGCGGCGGCGAGAAAACGACGACGATCCAACATGAGAGCACCTCCTAAGTCGAACTTCGATGGCTGCGGTCTGCAGCATGACTGTTGTTACCGGGTGGCTACGGCCGCAGGCCCCCGGGGAGGCCCTTGGTGACGACGGCCACGGCGTCGTGCGGATGCAGGCTTTCCAGGTGGCTGGCTTGGATGCGGTAGTCGACGAATTCCGGAATCGTCTCCAAGGACGCTCGAATGCGGCGGGCGGAATCCTCGCACAGCATCAAGTTCTCGCCGTTCAGACGCGCGAACTCCTGCTCGTCGAGCCGCTTGACCACCGCCTGAACGGGCGTGGCCACCGCCGTCTCGACGGCGTCGATCAGCGTCACCAGCGGGTACTCGCGGCAACCGGGGTGCAGGACCACCTGCACCTCGGCATGGCTCCGCTGGCTGTGCGGCGTAGCCAACGTCCCGTGGCTGCCCAGCCACCGCAACACCTGCGCCACATTCAGCCAGCGATGGTCCGCGAAGTCCTCCATGAATTGCTGTTGAAGCAACTGCCGCGCCAGCGCCGCCGAGCAGGGACAGGTGCTGGAGTAGGCGACACTGACGTGCAAGGCGTGACGAAAACCTCCGTCGGACAGGCCGCCCGCGACCCGAACCGGATAGCTGCGCCAAGTCGAGTGGTCGCTCAGCAGCGAGCATCGCTTCGCCAAGTATTCGAATCGGAACTCCAGGTAGCTGGACCGGCTGAGCCCGCTGTGCGACTCGAGGAACGCCTGCAGCAACCGCTCCACCAGCGCGAGACTGAATTCCGCGTCCTCCAAGGTCTCCTGCAGCGTGACAAACAGCCGCGACATGTGGATCCCTTTGGCGTCGGGATCGTCCAAGCTGACTTGAGCCGTGGCGCGGGCCGGAGTCAACACCAATTGTTCGGCCGAGTTGCGGACGCGCAGCGCCACCTCGATGCCGGACATGCCGACCTGATCGAGGCAGCCGCCGACGCGAGCGACCGTGTCTTGCACGATGTCCGGCAACGGCGGCGGAGGCTGCAGCGCCGAGTCCAGGGGAAACGCAACGGGAGGTACGAGCGTCGCTTCAGACGTCATGCCAGTGCTCCTTGGGGAGGCCAGCCATCACGATATCCGCAGGCGGACGGCAGATCAAGGGAAGCACAACAACTGCGGCGCCAGAGCCACGGAGTGTGGGCGACGGGGATGAACGAGAGCATCGCGACAGACACACAAACCGCGAGGCCAATGCAGCCGACGAGGAAGGCCGTCTTCCCGGGGCGAAAAGGCGCGACACCGCGACGCGAGCCGGATCGTGCGAGGCATGGCCGAGCCCGTTCGTCGTTCCGGTCCTAGTTCCGATCGCTTTCGCCATACGTGGCGACGTCACGGCTGAGCGCCACCGTCGTTTCGTAACCGGACCCATTCAAACCGGAAGGAGAAGAAATCGCCGAGTC
Organism: uncultured Pirellulaceae bacterium; assembly: GCA_964443915.1. GTDB lineage: Bacteria > Planctomycetota > Planctomycetia > Pirellulales > Pirellulaceae > Anammoximicrobium. The sequence continues at coordinate 403 of CAYUFW010000129.1, read as the reverse complement.
CATCCGTCCATCGGTGTACTTCGACGCCAGTTGGGAGGCGAACGTGCCGGCGACGACGGACAAGAACATCGCCAGCCACTTGACGTAATTTCGTTGCATGGGTCGGTGGGCCTCTGTTTGGTTGGACCCTGGGGCCGATTGGGAAGGTCAAGGCCTCAGCCGCCCAGGGTTAGGCGACCGGGCATTCGGCGGGTAGCTGCAAGAACAGGGCAGAGTCTAGTCGAGGATGCCATCGGACGCAAGCTCCAGATCCCGCTCACTCCAGCTTTTCTCGCAACGATCTGGTAGAATCGGGTCCGAACCGGGGGACGCATTCCGCGGCAGCGCGTAAGCATCGTTCGAGAAACAAGTGGCGTAAGCTTCCAGCTTGCGATGTCACTTTCTGTCGCAAGCTGGAAGCTTA
>CAYUFW010000128.1:0-21093 GCA_964443915.1 uncultured Pirellulaceae bacterium | reverse complement strand
TCCGCGGCAAGCAATCGCCTGCCCTCCAGCGGTTCTATCAGCAGACGACGCCCACGGCGCCGGCGGGCCCGTCCGCAGCGATTTCGCTCCTCCGACTTGCGGACGCTATGACGATCTGCACCCCCCAAGGTCGAGATGAAGCCGGCAAACATGTGGAAGTCCTCCAGAAACAAGAACGGCTCACCCAGCTAGCAGAGAAAAACGTTGGGGTGCTGCGACGCCGGGAAGCCGGCAAAGATTGCGCGAGCACGTGGCTGGCAAGTTGGACACTACACGTGGAGCCCAGGCCGATCCGGACCGCTTCACTCACAAACGCTCCGCCTCCATGCACTCCCCTGTGACACGTCGCAGCCGCACCGGCCGGAAGGCATGAAAGAGCCGGGCCCCAAGGGGCACAAGAACCTTTCGTGCGACCAGCCGAGCCTTATGCTAACGGCCGGAGATTTCGCGTCAAGCAGCCGCGACGGATCTTCCGAGTCGGCCGGTCACCAACGGCCCACCCCACCGGGAAGATCTGGTATGCTGCTATCTTGGAATCGACTCGTGCATCCTCTTTTCGGCAAAGGGTGGATCATGCCGAATTATCGACGATGGTACGTTCCTGGCGGGACCTATTTCTTTACGGTCGTGACGTTCGCGCGGCGGCGGTTCTTGACGGCGGACGCGTTCAGACCGTTGCTTCGGCAGGCGATCACCGAAGTTCGCGGAGAGCGGCCGTTTGAGATCGTTGCTTGGGTCTTGCTGCCCGACCACTTGCACGCGGTGTGGACGTTGCCGCGGGGTGACGACGCCTACTCGCTCCGCTGGAGTCAGATCAAGGAAAAGTTCACGAAGTTGTACCTCGCGGCGGGCGGCGCGGAGGGCGTCCGCACTCGTTCGCGTTGGCGGCATCGTGAGCGGGCCGTGTGGCAACGACGATTCTGGGAACATACGGTGGCGGACGAAGACGATCTGGCCGCCTGCGTGGACTACGTGCATTGGAACCCGGTCAAGCACGGGCTGGTGACCCGCGTTGGCGACTGGCCCTGGTCCACGTTCCATCGGTTCGTCGAGCTTGGCTACTATGAGCCGGATTGGGGAGGCGTCGTCCCATGTCCCGGCAACGACGATCCCGAATTGGGCGAGTGAACCGTGGACGTAGGGTGGGCCAGAGCGGACCATCCTGTTGGCCGTTGGAACCATCGAAGAAGTCAACGTCGCGCAAGCAGCACGCACCGCTCTCAGGCAGCGCCGGCCCACCGGGAGACGGTTACCACGGGCAACGCAGCCGCATCGCCACACGGATCGCGGCGTCGCCGGTGGGATGCGGCGTCCGTCGGATGGAAGCCGTGTTCCGGTGGGCCGGCGCTGCGCTATGGGCGATTCCGGCTCGGCGGTGGTGGTGACTTCCGGCGCGATGCGGGCAGTCATGCCGATGGTCCGCTCTGGCCCACCCTACGATCAGTTCCCTGGGGCTGCGATGTCTGCTATGGTGGGGCCATGACTTGCCGTTTCTTGAGAAGACAACGCCGATCAGAAGGGGAGACCATGAACAGCAACTTGACTCGCGTCGTCCACTATTTCATGTTCAGTTTGGTCTGTTCGCTGTTGACCGCCTTGGCCGCCTTCGCTCAAGGGCCGGCCCAATCGCCAAAAGGGGAACCGACCAACGCCGCCGAGGCCGCTGCCCGCAAGGCGCAGGCCGAGGCGGCGATCGAGGCGAAGTACCAGGCCCTGGTCGCCAAGCTCCCGCCGGAGCAGCAGGCCTGGGAACGCGTGTTGCAGGATCAGCTGGGCAGTTTCTACTTGCCGCTGCACAAACGCGACAAGGTGGCGGGGCGGTCGAACGCCTGGGACTTTGTCCAGGACGATCCGCAGCTGCCCCGCGTGCTGTTGATCGGCGATTCGGTCTCGCGCGGTTACACGCAGGCCGTGCGCAAGGCCCTGGCGGGCAAAGCCAACGTGCACCGGGCTCCGGCCAATTGCGGGCCGACGGCCAGCGGCCTGAAGAACATCGACGTCTGGCTGGGCGACGGCAAGTGGGATGTGATCCATTTCAACTTCGGCATCCACGACCGCGGCACGCCGCTGCCAGACTACACGCAGCGTCTGGAGCAGCTCATCGAGCGCATGCAGAAGACGGGCGCCAAATTGATCTGGGCCAGCACGACGCCGATCCCGGATGATCCCGCGCGGAAGCAGACGGCCGCCTCGATCGTCCAGCGCAACCGCGCCGCCGCCGAACTCATGGTCCGGCACGGCATCGCCGTCGATGATCTGTTCAGCGCCGTCACGCCGCACCTGGCCGAGATGCAGAATCCGGCCGACGTTCACTTCAACGCCAAGGGCTACGAGTTCCTGGGCCAAGCCGTAGCGGCATCCGTCGAACAGGCGTTGAAGTAGTCGCCGCGGACTTCGTCAGCAACGCGACTGGCCTGTCCCGAGCGTCACCGGCCGCTGGTCGATCGAATTGCTATGGAACTTGGCGTGGCCATCCAGTGAGGGCCCCTTCACGAATTCACGGCCCGAGAAGTTCCAGTACGGCCAGCAAGGGGCGATGGTCGGAGGCCATGGACTCGGCCACGCGGTCCTCGGCCACGTTGTGTTGGAAGTGGGTGCTGACGAACCGGATTGGCCGCTCGCCGGGTCCCCGTACCACCACCGCGATCGCCGCGCGGGGATACGTGACGCGTTCCGGCGTGCTCTCGGTGTAGGGCAACGGATGAATGACCACGTCGAGGATCGGCAACCGCGTCAAGACGGCGTTGCCAAACAGTCCGCCCTCAAAGTGCTGGGCGGGGCCGAAACGCACCGCCATCCCCGTCAGCCGGCCCAGTTCCTGCGCCTGGTGAACGCGGCAGACGGACGACGCGCAGCAGCGACGGGTCTGGCAGGGGCGGCTCGCGGGGACCGTCGCGATGGGCGGCGAGCGTCTCCCAGACCAGGAAATAGTCGGCATCGTCGGCCTGACCGCTGTCGCCGCGGATCTGCTTCAACATGCCGGGGAATGCGGATTCGATTTTCCGGACGCTTGGCGGGAGTAGGGGACCTTCCGGCGGAGCCTTGGCCCCGGGGATGGGCCGCAGCGTTTCGCCGTCCAGCACCCAGATACCCGCGCCGCGGCCGTAGCGGTAACGCAGTGCCAGCCGGCCTTCTCCGATCGGCCGCACCGCGCCGATGTTCACTTCCGCCACGATGGTCCCACCGCCCTTGAATTCCCAGTGGTAGCCCTGCCAATCGCTGACTTGCACGATCCGCCAGCCTGCCTCGTCGCGCCGGGCAGCGTAGATCTGCAGGTCGCCCGCCGCGTCGTACTTGTGGTAGGTCACCACCGGCCGGCCCTGATGATCGAAGCCGAGTGCGCGATTGGCGTTCAGCAGGCCGCCCCCCGCCGGCACCGGGTCGATCACTTCGCCGGTCTGGAGCGTGATCGGCAGGACCAGCGGCCGGCCCGCCGAGTCGGTCCAGTGCCGGAGGTCGTCGCTGCGCGCATAACTCAAATCGTGATTGGTCGCACAATCCGGGGTGTCGCGCCAGACCCACACCATGTGGAACCGCCCGTCCGGCCCCCGCTGCGGGAGCGTGCAGTAGGCGTTCATCCGTCCGTCCCCGCTGACCAGCGGCTGATCGCAAAGGCGGCTCCAGGATCGCGTCGGCTCGTCGTACACGTTGTACAAATCGTCGCCCTTGCCGCTCGAACCATCGCGGTACCGGAACACAATCCGGCCCTCGCCGTCGCGCAGGAAGATGGGATACGTGACCCGCTGTTCGCGCTGACCGGTCATCGCGGGCTGGCGTTGGAGCGAGGCGGCCTCCAGCGGCTGCGTGCTGCGAAAGTACACCAGCGGCACGCAGTGCATGTTGCCGGCCAGATGCAGGTAACCCTCGCGGTCGATGGCCAGGGCGATGTAGTTGTGCGAGTCCCAGCCGAGCGTCGACGGCAGCCGGGTGAACGTCCACGCGCTGCTGTTCAGGCGGCGCTGGGCGACGGTCATGCGGCGTTGCGCGTCGTAGAAGGCGACGAACTGGTGCGGGGGACTGGTCAGCAGGCAAAAGCCCACCGGGTGTGCCGACCACACGGGCTCGACGTCCACGATCTCGGCCTCGATCCTCTCGGCAGCCGTCACGGGACCCGCGCCCCCCGCGGCATTCCACGCCGCGACCGCGACAAGGCACAGGTCCAGAAGGAGCCGCGGCCACGGGCAGTGGCGGAAAAAACGACGGGGGACATCGAAATCCACGTTCATGGTGGTTCCTTTGCTCATTCTTTCATGTGCCTGTGAGTTGGATCGCATCACACGCCCAGTTCATCCGTTCTTGTTTTTCCGCCCCCTGTTCTTCTCCACCTGCACAGATCCAGTGTGCCACGGGACGCCGGACCGTCAAGAGGTACCTCCGTGCGGCAGGGGTCACTACCGATGATTGGGACGGTCCAACTTCGGCGAACGGTGTGGCGTTAGCCCACCGGTTCCTTGGCTGCAGACACGCTGTCCGCAGGGCAAAACCGGTGGGCTCACGCCCACCGTTCGCCAGGACCGGGCTGCGCGCCTGCACCGGCTCAAAGGTCGCGCAGGATTTCGTCCAGCGGGTCCAGCCAATCGCCGACGGACGACAGGACTTCATCCAGCCGCTGCTCCGGGTCCGCGGACTGCTTTCGTGGCGCGGCGGTCAGCCGAGCCACCTCTTCGTCCGCCGGCGCCCAGGCCGCCGGCTGGTCGTCCAGCAGGGCAACCAGCCCGGCGTCCGCTCGTGCTTCCGCCGCCCGCCGCCGGCCTGCGGCCGGAACCGCCCGCAGTTCGTCCGCCGCCGGCCACAGAGCTGCGCCGAGCCGGTTCGCGGCGCTCGCCGGATCGGCAAACCGGATTCCAGCGGCCGACAGCGGCAGCCGCCGCACGCCCGGTGGCAGCGTCTCGGCCATCAGCCGGTCCTCGTCCTCCGTGTGCCCCAGACCCAGCACGTGGCCGAGTTCGTGGGCGATGACCGTCAGCAGATCGAAGGATGAAGGATGAGGGATGAAGGATGAAGGTTGCCCGTCCCCGACACCACTGACCACTGACCACTGGCCACCGATCACCGATCACCGATGACTGAGCACCGCTCACCGACCATCCTTGCCCAGTACGACGTGCTCACACTGAACGTGCCTGCGGGCAAGTTCGTAAACTCCCACTGGGCATAATCCCCGCTGGCATCGCCCAGGGCCAGTTCGTAATCGCCCTGGTAGCCCTTCAGCGATTTCCTGAAGAACCCGGCCGTGTCCGTATACCCGGCGTCGCCGTTGTCCACGTACAACGGCGCCGTCAGCGGCGGCAGACCGCCGGCGGTCACCTCGCCGGTCACGGTAAACGTAAACAGCGGGTCGTCTGTGTCGCTGATCAGGAGCACTTCAGCGGTGTACGAATCGGCGGTGGCCGTGTCCAGGGTCACGGAGAACGTCGCCGACTCACCGGCGGCGATGGTCGCGGGCGAGAAGACTACGTCCCAACCGTTGGCCGGGTTGACGTCAATGCGAGACACGGTAAATGGCGACGTGCCCGGATTGTAGATCTGGTATTGGTGGGCCACATTCGCCGGACTGCTGTGCGAGCCATAGTGCACCGTGCCGAAGTCCTCCAGCAGCGTCGAGGTCGTCAGATCGGTGATGTTGATCGGCACGGCAAAACCGGACGGCGCCGGAGCCGGCGCCGGCGAGCCGTCCTGGGGCGATTGCGTCAGGCCGGTTCCCACGCGAGCCGTGATCGGGAAGCTGAACGGCGCTTCGTTGTTGTCGTTGTTGCCGATCACGATGTCGCCCGTATAGGTCGTCCCGTCCGGCAGAGCATCGAAACGCAGGACGAACGTCGTCTCCGCTCCGGGCGCCAGCGTGAACGGGACCGCCCAGCTGTCCGTTACGCTGAAGCCGAACGGCACGTTCAAATCGCCGAGCGCCATCGACTCGCCGCCGTCGTTGCGAATCGTGAAGGTCCTGGTCCAAGGCACCCCCACCGGCGAGCCGCCCAGGTCCAGCGGCGTCATGCTGCCGTCGACCATGTCCGTTCCGCCGTCCAGCACCCTGATCTCCGGCGTCGTGACCTCGATGATCCGCACCGCGTCGGCTTGCACGCAACCGCCGCTGGTGTCATTGGTCAGACTGACGGTCAACGTCGTGCCCGTGATGGTGTACGCCGAGACAATGTCCTTCCACCAAATCCCGCCATCCTGGAACGAGTCGGCGTAGGCCGAGGGCCGCGCCTTCTGGTTGATGTCCAGCGTCACGTCCGCTGCTCCGCCGCTCACGGTAAACGGCGCATCGCTGGTGAACGAGTTGGTCGGCAACCAGGTGGTCGACACCCGATACGTGGCGCCCGGCGTCAGGCCCGCGAACTCCCACTGCACTTCGCTGTCGCCGCCAGAGCTGCAGACGTAATGGATCCACGAATCCACGAACAGACTGCAATAGAGTTCCTGGCACGCCCCGCTGATGACCGAGAATCCAGGATCTCTGTCGTCCATCACCTCCGGCTCCAGCACTCGGTTGCCGAAATTCAGTCCCGTGGCGTTCTCGCCCGCCGTCAGGACCTCCGTCAGGCCGCCGTTGTTCGGCGTGGTCGTCGGAATCGTGCTGTTGGGCCACAGCTGGCGGACGACGTACGTGTCGGGAATCAGCCCCGTGAACGTGTACTGGCCGAGGCTGTTGGTGACCCGCGTCGGCTCGCCGGCATCCAGCGCGCCGTTGCTGTTCAGATCGAGGTAGACCGTCACGCCGGACCTGCCGGCTTCGCCTGGGTCCAAACTGCCGTTGGGGGGACTGCCGGAGTCGCTGAACACCGTTCCGGACAACGAGCCGGTCTGCAGCGTGATGGTCGTCGCCGCGACGTTGCTGAGCGCGCCCAATTGGTCGGCCACTTGCACTGTCACATTGCGGTTGACCAGACTGGGCTGAGCCAGCGAGTTGTCGTAGACGATCGACTCGATCGCCACCTGGTAATCGGCGATGCTCGCCAGGCCCGACAGGATCACCTGGTTGCCGCTCGGCGAAGTCGTCGCCGTGATTCCCGCCGGCAGCATGCCCGGGATCGACAGGCTGTCTCCGGCTTGCGGATTGGTCAGCGTGATCACCGCCTGACTCATCTGCACGCTGTCCACGTCGGTGATGGTCGTGTCCAGGTCGGCGATCGGAATGCCGGTGCCCGCAAACGAGGTGAGGTAGTTGGCTCCGGTGGCCCCGGAACTGTTGTTGAGATCCAAGTCGATCACCGGCGGCGCGTTCGGAGCGATGTTGACGGTCACGGTGGCCGTGTCCGTCCCGCCGTTGCCATCGGAAATCGTGTAGGTGAACGTGTGCGTTCCGGAGAAGCCCGGATCCGGCGTGTAGATGATCCGGTCATCGGTCGGATCGCCGGGCGTCCCGTTGTCGTTGATCACCACGGTGCCGTTCGGCGGATCGCTGGCCCCCGTGATGGTGAGTGGATTGTTCTCCGGATCGGTATCGTTGGTCAGCACCGGCACGGTCACCGGCGTGCTTTGGTACGTGCTGGCGGAATCGTTCACGGCGTCCGGCGGCTGGTTGTAGTCCAGCGTCACCGTGGCCACGTTCGACACGCTGCCGTCGTCGTCCCGCACGGTGTACTGGATCGGCGTCGGATCGCCGGTGTATCCGGATTGCGGCGTGAAGGTGACCGCGCCGGTCGTGGTATTGACGGTCCACGTGCCCTGGCCCGCCACGGTTAGCGGCAGGCCCGGTCCGGCCGCGCCCACGATCTGCACCGTGCTGGGCACCGGCGTGTCGCCCGCCGTATCGTTGTCCAGCACGTTGACCGTCGCCGCCATCCCGGTCGGGATGACGTACGGCAAGGTGTCATTGGCCGCCACCGGGCGGTAGTCGACGGTGATCGTGGCCGTGTTGGAAACCAGGCCTGTGGCGTCGCTGACCGTGTAGGTGATCGGCGTCGGGTCCAGCGTGAATCCGGCCTCCGGCGAGAACGTCACGTTGCCATTGGCCGCCACCGTCCAAGTCCCCTGACCGCTGACCACCACCTGGTCGATGTCCCCGTCGCCGTCCGTATCCGTCCCGGTCCCGCCGACGCTCGTTGGATCCAGGTTCACCGTGCCGACCAGCAAGTCGCCATTGGCGTCGGTGTCGTTGGCCGTCACGTTCGGCAGCGTCACCGGCCCCGGCGGGTTGGCGAGCGAGCTGTCGTTGGTAGCCACCGGCGGGATCTGCAGATAGTCGATCGTGACCGATGCCGGGTTGGACGTGTTGCCGTCGTTGTCCTGGACCGTGTACTGGATCGGCGTGGGATCGCCGGTGTAGCCGGACTGCGGCGCAAAGGTGATGTTGCCGGTCGTCGTGTTCACCGACCACTCGCCTTGCCCGGGGACGGTCAAGGTTTTGCCGTCGCCACTGAGCGTGCTGCCCGGCGGCGGATTCACAATCTGCACCGTGCTCCGTACCGGCGTATCGCCGGTCGTATCGTTGAGCACTACGTCCAGCGTGACCGCCGTGCCTGTGGTATGGCCGCTGGAACTGTTGTCCGTGGCCACCGGCACGTAGTCGATCGTGATCGTGGCCTGGTTGGACACCAGCCCCGTGGCGTCGCCGACGGTGTAGTGAATGGGGCTGGGGTCGCGACGGAAGGCAAACAACGGCGTGAAGGTGACCTCGCCCGCCGCGTTGACGGTCCACATTCCCTGGTCGGAAACGATTAGGATGTTCTGACTGCCCGCCAGGCTGATGTTCAGGTCCACCGTGCCGGGGTCCAAATCGCCGTTGGGATCGCTGTCGTTCGCAACGACGTTCAGCGTCACCGGCCCTTGCGGTTGAGCGAATCGCTCAGCGGCGCCCGTCCCAGCCCCGGTGTCAGGCCTGAAAGGGGTTTCCGATCGGGGCCCAAGCCTCCCCTCACGCCCGACCATGCGCCCGTCGCGGCGGCCAGCGCCGGCTCGCTGGCCGAGATCGACCGGGCGCACATCGTGGCCGTGCTGGACGAGTGCGGCTGGAAAATCAAAGGCCCCGGCAACGCCGCCGAGCGCCTGGGCTTGAAGCCCAGCACGCTGCGCTTCCGCATGAAAAAGCTGGGCATCCAGCGGCGGCCGAAGCCGAGGTGAGAATGCCCCTGGCGAGCCGCGGGCATAAGCCCGCGGGTGGGACTTATCGCCGTGGGGCTGACGCCGCCACGCTCGCCGGGTACACAATGTCCATGGATCGTTATTGGTTGCTCACTTCCACGACCTACGGCTCTTGGCTGCCGGGCGACGAACGCGGCTTCGTGAGCGCCTGGCGCGACGAATCAGGCCAGCGGGTGATCCACAACATTCCCGGCACTCCGTACGACGCCGATATGCCGGAGTTGGAGCGTAACGCAGAAGAATTGCTCAAAGGGGATCCCATCCGGTTCACGCTGGCCCCGGCCGAGGCCCTGTTGGACCAGTTCCTGGAAACGGCCGGGTGCCGGGGCTGGCAGCTATTGGCTGTGGGCATCATGGCCAACCACATTCACTTGGTGGTCGGCGTGCCGGGCGATCCCGCTCCAAAGAAAATGTTGGGCGACTTCAAGAGTTACGGGAGCAGAGCCCTGAATCGGCGTTGGGGAAAGCCCGCTTCCGGCACATGGTGGACGCATAAAGGTTCGAAGCGGAAGCTGCCCGACGAGGACGCGGTGTTGGCCGCCGTCAAGTACGTCCTGGACCAGGAGTATCCGTTGGTGATTTGGACGGCGCCGATCCCGGAACTGGGATTGCCCGGCGGTCGCGTGGTGTAATCCCGGCGAGCGGCGGGCGTCAGCCCGTCCGGTGCGATAGCGTACGCGCCGGGATCAACGTGGGGCAGACGCCGCCACGTTCGCCGGGTGCTGGCAGATGTCGTGCAGCGTCTGCAGGGACTCGGCCAGATCCGTCGTGCGGGCTCCGCTACGCAGTTGCCGGGTGATCTCTGCGGCGCATTTTTCGAGGTCTGTGATCCCGAACACTTTGCCCGCCGCGGACAAAGTCCGGACGCACGCTGCGAGCCGTTCTCGATCGCCGTCCTGCTGGGCCTGCCGCAGTTCCGGCAGCAGGTTTTGGAGCGTTGTTGTGCAGAGTGCTTGCACGCGGGCACGTTGGTCCGGAGCGATCTGGGAGGCATCCAGCAGGGGCCGATCGCTGCTCGGCGCGGGCGCAACCGGGGGTTGGAGGGCACTCGCGCGGGCCGGCAGGTAACGGCCCAGGGTTTCCAGCAGGTTGCGCTGGGTGACCGGCTTGGCGAGGCAGTGGTCACATCCGGCCGCCAGACAACGCTCGGGCGTTCCCGTCATGGCGTGGGCGGTCAGGGCGACGATGGGTTTCGTCCAGCCCGCCTTGCGGAGCCGCCCGGTCGCCGCCCAACCATCCAGTTCGGGCATTTGCACGTCCATCAAGATCAGATCGTAGGGCCGGCCCTCGGCGGCCGAGGCCAAGGCCCGACGGCAGGCCGCGGCACCGTTCTCGGCGACGTCGACGTTCAGGCCGGCCCTGGCGAGGGCCAGCGTCAGGAGTGCCTGGATGTCCGGGGCGTCTTCGGCCACCAGGACCCGGCCTTGGTAGGATGCGTCTTGGGACGCGAGATCAAGCGGCGCGGCCGGAGCGATTTTCGGATCGGCCTCGAGGAACTCCACCTGATCCGCGGGATCGAGTTCCAGCGCGAGGGTGAACGTGCTTCCGTGGCCCGGCCGGCTCGCGACGCTGATGCGGACGCCGAGCAACGACGCCAGACGCTGGCACATCGTTAAGCACAAACCGCTGCCGCCCTAACGCCGCGTGCGGGAAGCGTCAGCTGGAAAGAACGGCTGGAACAGCTTCTCCAGCAGGGCGGGCTCGATGCCGATGCCGGTGTCGGCGACGGCAAAGCACAACTGGGCCGGGGAAGCCCGTTGATTTCCGCGAGCCGGTCGCTGATCAGGACGTAGCGCAGGTCGAGGTCGAAGTAGGCGAAGCCGACCGGCGCCCGCGTCAGCAGGGTTTCCAGCAGGGCATGGGTCCGGTGCAACGACTCCTCACGCACGCGTCCGCAGAAATCCTCGAAGGCCCGGCGCTCGTCCGCCGCCACGAACCGGGACAAACGCCGCTTGACGGCCGCGTTGCGGGTCCGGCCCAAGAGGGCGGCCCCGGCCAGGTTGATCTCCAGGATCCGTCCTTGCGCGTCCAACCGAACGTACCCGTTGGGCGCGAAGTCAAACAAGTCCTGGTATTTCTGCAGCGTCTCCCGAGCCGCCAGGCACTCCTTGAGCGCGATCGCCAGGGAATACGTTTCCTCGCCGGTCGAGCAACCGGAATTCCAGACCCGCAGATTGGCGCCTTTCGGCTGGCGTTGCAGCAACCGGGGAAGGGCCTGCTCGCGGAGAAAGTCGAACAGCCCCGGATCGCGGAAGAAATTCGTCACGCCGATCAGCAACTCCTTGTACAGCAACTCGACCTCTTGGGCGTTCTGCTGGAGAAGACGCACGTACTGCGGCAGGCGTTCCAACTGGTGGACGCCCATCCGCCGCTCGATCCGCCGCCGGATGGTGCTGCTCTTGTAGCACGAGAAGTCGTTCCCGCTGTGGGCCCGCAAGAACACGAACACCTTCTGGACCGCGCTGCTGACTTCATCCTCGGGCTGCTGCTGGTCATGGCAATTCTCACTCGGTCACAGGGCTGCTTCTCAGGTGTTGGGAAACAGCGGCTCCGTAGTACGTCTCGCCGCGGGCCACCGCCGAGAGGGCCTGTTCCAGTTCCTGAGGGCCGGCGTCCTTGGGCAGGAAGCCCACAGCGCCCGACTGCAGGGCCTGGAACACGGTCTCCCGGCGGACGTGGACGGAGAGGATGATGACTCGGGTGTGCGGAGCGACGGCGGCCACGCGGGCGGTGGCTCTCAGGCCGTCCAGAGCCGGCATCGCAATGTCCATCAGAGCGATTTCAGGTTGCAGCTGTTGCAGCCGTTCGAGCGCCTCCCGGCCGGTGCCCGCCTCCGCGACGACCTCGAACCCCGGCAGCCGATCCACCATCAACCGCAGGGCCGTGCGCACGAGCGCGTCGTCGTCGGCCAGCAAGACGCGGCAGCGTTTGGCCGCCGTCCGGGCGGGCGGCGCCGGGGGAGCGGCGGGCCGGGACGCCGGTGCACTTGGCGACACCGCATTGCGCACGGCCGCCAGCAACGACGCCAGTTCGGTCCACGGGGCCTGGTCCGCGGCGCGCTGTTCGAGCCAGCGGGCGGCGGCAGCCAACTGCGAGAACCCGAATTGCCCGGCGGCCCCCGCCAGTTGATGCGCCGTCTGCTCCAACCGCGTGCGGTCCTGGTCCCGCCATCCCTGTTCGAGCAGCGCCAGCCGTTGCGGCAACTGCTCGGCAAACAAGGCCAGCAAGCGAGTCCATTCGCCCTCCAGACGCTCGTTCGCCGCGACCGCACGCGGCCCCGCGGGGGCCGCCGCGCCCCGCGGCGGCTCCGCCGGCGCGGACGTCCGGACGTACCGTCGCACGGTCGCCAACAGGATCTCCCGCGTGACCGGTTTCGGCAGAAACTCGTCAAACCCCGCGTCCCGGCAGCGGTCGCCGTCTTCGGCTGTGGTATGCGCGCTTAAGGCCAGAAGCGGGCCGGTCCAGGCGGAGGCCCGCAACAGGCGTGCCGCTTCATAGCCGTCCACTCCGGGCATTTGCAGGTCCATTACGATCAGGTCGTGGGGCTGACCGGCGGCGGAGGCCGCCAAGGCCTGCCGGGCGGCGACCAGCCCATCGTCGGCGACATCGACCTGCAGGCCGGCGTTCTCCAGGTGGATGCGGAGCATTTCCTGCGTGTCCACCGCGTCTTCGGCCAGCAGGACACGTCCCTCCAGTCGCTCGCCCCGGCCTGTCTCCGCGTCGGTCTTCTGGGCCTTGTCCTCAGGCGGCGACCACAGCATCCGGCGGCCTTCCAGCGGACCAGGGTCCAAGGCAAACGAGAAGGAAGCACCCGCCGTCGCTTGACGGTCGAATTCGAGCCGAGTGCCGAGCAATTCGGCCAGGCGGGCGACGATCGGCAGGCCCAAGCCCACGCCTCTGCCGCGGTCAGCCGGCGCCCCATCGGCCTGAGCGAAGGGTTCGAACATTCGGTCCGCAAACTCCGCAGGGACACCGGGTCCGGTGTCCGCGACCGTGAATCGCAGCCGGTTCCCCTCCAGGCCGACGGCAATCCGCACGCCGCCATGCTCGGTGAACTTGACGGCGTTGCTCACCAGGTTCACCAGGATCTGCTCCACACGCAACGGGTCCGTCCGAATCGCGTCCGGCAAGGGATAGCGGCAGTCGAGCTCCAGAGGCAAGTGCTTCTTTTCCGCTTTCAGCCCCGTCGTCGACACCACGACTTGGAGAATCTCCCAGAGGGAACAGTCCCGTAGTTCGATCTCCAGCTTGCCGGCCTCGATCTTGGAGAAATCCAGCACGTTGTCCACCAGCGTCAACAACAACCGAGCGTTGCGTTGCACGGCGTCCAAGTAATGGTGTTGCTGTTCCAGCCGAACACCCGCTCCGCCTGATCCGACCAGTGAGTCACGACAAACTGCGCATCCCACTCGACCACTGCCAGCGTGGTGTTCTCGACGTGGAACCGGAGCCGTTGCTCGCTTTGCCGCAGCTCCCGCTCGATTCGCCGGAGTTGCGTGACGTCGGCCAGGGCCACGATCACGCCCCGCACGGAACCGTCCTCGCCGTGCAGCGGGTAATAGCTGGCCAACCAGTCCCCCGTCGATGTTGGGTTCTCCGGAATCGGGCCGGAGAACAAGTGGTCTGGCTCGGGCTGGCCGCGTTCCATGACGGGACGCACTTCCGCCTTGATCTTCTCGGCGAACGTCGGCACGATTTCGTCGACCGTGCGCCCCAGATGCTCGGCCACGGGACGACCGTTCACTTCGGCCATCCGCTCGTTAATCAGCAGGTAGCGGAATTGGCGGTCCAGGACGCACAGCGGGATCGGTGCGAGCCGGAACACCTGTTCCAGGACCTTGTTTTCCAGAGCGAAACTCACATCAGCATCGTCCACCACAGCGCTCTCTCTGTTTCCGGATTGACGGGCAAGGCAACGTTGAAGATACCTTGCACTCGTACAGGGGTGCGAGAGATGCCGAGACAATCCGGCCGGAGCCCCGGCCGGCAGCGAACGGCGAACGGCGGGCGTGAGCCCGTCCGGTGGGAATTGTACACACGCCAGGATCACCGTGGGGCTGACGCCGCCACGTTCGCCCGGGCTGGCGAACGGCGGGCGTGAGCCCGTCCGGTGGGAACGGCGCACACGCCCGGAGCACCGTGGGGCTAACGCCGCCACGTTCGCCGGGGTATACTGTCCGCCATGGATCGTTATTGGTTGCTTTCTTCCAGCACGTACGGCTGTTGGCTGCCAGGCGACGAACGCGGCTTCGTGAGCACTTGGCGCGAGAAGCCAGGCCAGCGAGTCATTCACAATATTCCCGGCACTCCCTACGACGCCGATATGCCGGCGCCGAAACGCTACGCGGAGCAATTGCTCAAGTGCGATCCCATCCACTTCACGCTGGCCCATGCTGAGGCCCTCTGGGATCAGTTCCTGGAAATGGCCAGGTGCCGGGGCTGGCAGCTATTGGCTGTCGGCATCATGGCCAACCATATTCACTTGGTGGTCGGCGTGCCGGGCGATCCCGATTCGAAGAAAGTACTGGGCGATTTCAAGAGCTACGGGAGCCGCGCCCTGAACCGGCGTTGGGAAAAAACCGGCTTCGGGCACTTGGTGGGCCGAGAAGGGCTCGAAGCGAAAGCTGCCCAACGAGGACGCGGTGTTGGCCGCCGTGAAGTACGTCCTGGACCAGGAGTATCCGCTGGTGATTTGGACGGCACCCATCCCCGAACTGGGATTGCCGGGCGGCCGCGTGGTGTGATCCCGGCCAGCAGCGGGCGTGAACGCGGCCTGGCGAACGGCGGGCGTGAGCCCGTCCGGTGGGGATTGTACACACGCCAGGATCACCGTGGGGCTAACGCCGCCACGTTCGCCGGAGTTGCCAGGGCCAGCCAAGGGGTGATACAATTGGGACAGAAAGAGAAAGGCTGCCCACGAAGAAGCCCGGCTGGTTCGGCACAGCCGGGCCTCCGAATCGCCGCAGGACAGGAGGCAACGCGTGTGACCCCCACGACCGCAGTCAGTACGGCGCCGCGCAGCGCCGAAATCGTCTACCCGACGACGGACGGCAGACCCATGGGCGAAACCGACCTGCACCGCAACATCATGTTCGCCTCGATCGAATCGCTCAAGCTGCACTACCGCGGGCAGCAGGTCTACGTGTCGGGCAATATCCTGCTGTTCTATCAGCCCGGCAACCGGCGGCGGCACGTGTCGCCGGACGTGCTGGTCGTCAAAGGGCTGGACCCGCACGAGCGGGAGAACTATTTGTTGTGGGAAGAGGGCCGTCCGCCTCACGTCGTGATCGAAGTCACGAGCGATTCCACGCGCGACGAGGATCTGTACGACAAGTTCGAGATCTACCGCGACCAGATCCGGATCGTCGAGTACTTCCTGTTTGACCCGCGCGGCGATTACCTGGAACCGGCGTTGCAGGGCTATCGCCTGAAGGCCCGCCGGTACGAGCCCGTCAAGCCGGTCGCCGGCCGCCTGCCCAGCCGTGAATTGGGGCTGCACTTGGAGGTCCACCAGCGGGAACTGCGGTTCTTCGATCCCGCCACCGGCAGCTGGATCCCAACGCCGGACGAGGCCCGGCAAGCGGCCGAAGCCGAGTGCCGGCAAGCCGAAGCCGAACGCCGGCAAGCGGAAGCGAAATGGCGCGAAGCGGAGGCCGAGGCCGAACGGTTGCGGCAGGAATTGGAGTCGCTGCGCCGGCAGTTGAAGTAAAGTGGGCCAGAGCGGACCAAGGTCGAGGCCATGTCGGAAGCGTTCGATCCCTACTACCGCTGGCTGGGAATTTCGCCGAAAGAACAGCCGCCCAACCACTACCGGCTGCTGGGGCTGGAACTCTTTGAAGCGGACCCGGCGTTGATCGATTCCTTTGCTCTGCGCCATACGAGCTTCCTGCGCAATATTACCGACGGTCCGCACCTGGCGGACGCCCAGCGGCTGCTGAACGAACTGGCGGCGGCCCGCCGCTGCTTGCTCGACCCGCAGCGCAAAGCCGCTTACGACGACGATCTGCGGGCTCGTCTGGCGGCAGTCGGCGCCCGCCGCCAGGAGACCCGTGCGGCCGAGCCGCAACCAGGAGCGGAGCAGCCGGTGGGCCTGCCCGGCAGCCCTGACGAACCGTTCCCGTCGAATGGTGTTTTCGCGCCGCGGATTCCGCGCGTCGCCGCAGATTGGAAATCCGTCCCGACGGGATCGAGACGCAGTCCCAAGCCACGTTGGTTGCGGCCGCGCGGTTGGATGGCGGCGGGAACGATCGGGATTGTTGTGGTGTTGCTGGCGGTTGTGACCGGCGTTTTGATTTTCTCGCGTCCGGAGCCGCCTCGACCAACCCGCGCGAGGGCCGGAGCCAAGCGCCCGCTGGCCAAGGCGGCAACCGATTCCTCCCGGACAGCGGGCCGCCAGCAGACTTCGCCGCCACGTCCGACGGCGGGGCTGGACCAGCCGGAGCCTGCTCCGCTGGTTGCCCCTGCCCCCGAACCGTCTGCTCCGCCCGTTGCTGCAGCCGAACCGCAGGCCAATCATCCGGCGAGTTCCCCGGCGAAGGAAACGGGCGTCGAAGCCGCGCTGCCGCCGGCCAGCTTCATTCCGGAGGGCCAGCCCCCGCGGCTGCCGGGGCTCGTCCTGTGGCTGGATGCCTCGACGTTGGCACCGGACGACGCCCGCATCGCGCGGTGGAGCGACGGCAGCGACGGCCGCTACGTCGCCGTGCAGAAACAAGATGATCGGCGGCCCGAATTGCTGCCCGATGCGCTCCATGGCAAACCCGTCGCCCGGTTCCGCGGCGGGCCGTGGCTGGAGATCCCCGGCACGTCGCAAACGCTGGATCTGGGGACCGACTACACGATCGCCTACGTGGCTCGCGGCGTAGGAGGAACGCTGCTGTCCAAGGGCAGCGGCGGCAAGGCGGGCCAGTTCTCGCTGTTGAGCGATTCGTGTTTCCTGACCAACGGGGACGTCAATTCCGCAACCGCCGGCCGCTTGGCCGCCAGCGGCGACGATCCGGCACAGTTTCGCGTGCGCACGATCGCCGCCGACGCTGCGTCGTTCGCGTGGTACCTCGACGGGACGGCCAGCGGCAGTTATGCCGACGACCGGCACGAAGTGCGAAACAAATCCGTCGTACGCATCGGCGCTCCTCCTCGCTCCGAGCGCGAGGACGCGCGGCAGCTGTTCGTCGGCGATCTGGCGGAGCTGCTGATCTACAACCGGGCGCTGCCGCAGGAGGAACGCCAGGGCGTCGAGGCGTACCTGCGCGAGAAGTGGCTGTCGGGCGGCGAGCCGGCCGTGCCACTGGACCTGGTAGCGCCGCCCGCCGAGCCGCCGCCTGCCCCCGCGCCGCCTGCCGAACCGCCGCCTGCCGAGGAGCCGCCCGCCGGCGAGCGCGTCCCCGCCAGCGACCCGCCGCCACAGGTCCCGGCGGGCGGAGGTCAGACTTCCGCTGCGAGCAGCGGCCGGTTCACGCTGTTGGTGAACCTGGGCGGCGGCCCGTGGCAGGATCCGGCTGGCAACGCGTGGGTGCCCTCGAAGGATTTCGACGGCGCGACGTTCGGGCACGAAGCCGGGACAGCGATCGAGAGCAAAACGTCCGACCATCCGCTGTACGGCACGGCCGTGCGGAAGTTGACCGCGTTCCGTGCCGTGGTGCCCAATGGCGAGTACCGCGTCGAGTTGCACTTCCACGAACACTGGTCGCGCAACCCCGCGGACCGCTCGTTCGTCGTCGCCATCGAACAGCAGCCGGTGTTGCGGCCGGGCTTGTTCTTCCAAGGGCCCGGCATGGGTCAGCCCTACGTTCACGCGGTCAACAAGGTGATCGTGAAAGACGGCCGCCTGGACGTCGATTTCAGCCCCGTGTCGCCCGGCTCGCTGACGATCCTGAACGGCATTGCGATCTGGCAGGTGCGGTGATGGATGTTCGTAGGTTGGGACTCTGTCCCGACCGGGTCGGGTCGGAGACCCAACCTACATTACACCTTCGGCTCCCAGCCGGGTTCGTACTCCCGCCGCCAGAGCTTCATCGCCTCGTCGTCGCCGACGATGTGCCCGTTGCTGGCGTCGCACTGCAGCGCTCGGCCGGTGCGGTGGGCGATGTTGCCCAGATGGCACAGCAAGGTGCTCTTGTGCCCCTCGGCGATTTCCCCGTTCAGGCTCAGCGGCTTGTCGTTGCGGATGGCGTCCAGGAAATTGACGATGTGCTCGTCGTCGCCAAGGCTGGGACTGTCGAATTTGTCGACTTCCTTGTCCTGCGCATCGAACACGGTGTACGAGCCGCTGCCCTCCAGTTCCAGCGCGCCGCCTTCGCCGTAGAAGATGATGAATTTGCGGGCGTGCTTGTTACAGCTGAGTCCCTCCCAGGTGATTTGCCGCCGGCCATCGAATTCCAGGCAGACCGTTTGCGTGTCGGGCGTCTCCTGGTCGTCGTCAAACCGGTACCGTCCGCCCGAACTCGTCACGCGGACGGGAAAATCGACGCCCAGCCCCCAGCGGCACAGGTCCAGGCCGTGGATGCCGTTGTTGCCCAGTTCGCCGTTGCCCCAGTGCCAGAACCAGTGCCAGTTGTACGGGATCCGGTTATCGACGTACGGCACGCGAGGCGCCGGGCCTTGCCAGAGGTCGTAATCCAGCCCCGCCGGAACCGCCGCCGGCTTGCCCGTGCCGATCGAGGGCCGCAGGTTGCCGTACCAGCAGCGGGCCAGATAGACGCGGCCGATCGCGCCATCGCGGAGCTTCTGGATCGCCTCGATCGTGCCGGGCCCGCTACGGCGTTGCGCCCCCATCTGCACGGCCCGCTTGGCTTTCCGCGCCGCCTGGACCATCAATTCGCCCTCGTGCGGATTGTGACAGCACGGCTTTTCGACGTACACGTGCTTGCCCGCCGCGCAGGCCAGGATCGTGGCCGGGGCATGCCAGTGGTTGGGCGCGGCGCAGATCAAGGCGTGGACCTCGGCGTCGTCCAAGATGCGGCGGAAGTCGCCGACGGCCTGCGGCGTCTTGCCGGCCGCGCCTTCCAGCAACCTGGCCCCGCTCTCCGCCCGGCTCTGGTCCGTGTCACAGACGTACTTCACGGTCACGCCCGGCTGCTTGGCGAAACTGACGGCCAGGCTGCGACCGCGACTGAGCCCCATCACGCCCACCACGACCCGATTGGCCGGCGCCTGGGCCGCTGCCGAGCGGCTGAACCAGGCACCTGCGGCCAGGCCACTCACGGCCGTCCGGCCCAAGAAGTCACGACGATCCATGCGCTGCGTCATTTGGTGTGTTCCCATGAAGAGGTTGTGCGAGGCGGCGGCAAGAAACGGACGCGCCCGAATCGCGGCTTTTCGGAACAGCCGGGATGCTTCACGCGCCCGCCGCGCCGTCCAGCGCGATGTGTGGGGGGGTTACTTGGAGGTCAATTCGAAGTTGAGCGTGCCTCCGCCAGCGGGGACGGTGGCCTTCAACTCGGACATGCCTTCCTGGCTGTAATTCGGCGGCAGCAGTTCTTTGGCCACCTCGATCGGCGACTGGCCGCTGTCGCGGGGAAAATCCGAACCATCTGGCATGACCCACTTGTTGCAGACCACCTCGTAGGAACCTTCGGGGGCTCCTGTGTTGTCGTTGTCATACCGCAGTTCATAGCGGCCATCGGGGCCGGTAAAACCATAGGGACTGCGAGCCCCTCGGGTTCCGCTCAGGGGGAGAAACGTCACGCTGGCGTTGGCCAGCGGCTTGCCGTCCAGCGTCACCGTGCCGCTGACCGGCACCAGCGGCGGCACCTGCGGGCCAGCCTTGCCACAGCCGACCGCCACACTCAACAACAACGCCCCAAGTCCGAATCCAGCCAAGTCAAACTGCATCGACGAATCCTTCGTGTCAAATTGATCTCGCGAGAACCAGAGAACCCAAACTTGCCGCAACCGCTGCGGCTCACGGCACCTTGACGGATTCGGTGCCCGACATCGTCGCAATGGCGGCCAGCACGGACCGATCGGTGGCGTCGGAGACGAAGCGGACGGAGGCGTCCGCCATGCAGATGTTGGCCCCGCCCGGGTGCAGGCTGCCGCACATGCCCCAGGTGCGCAGTCTGCCCGCAATCGGGTCCTTGGGGTTGACCCAAGTAAAACTCGCCGGGATGTCGAAGACGTTAATCCCTTGGGCGACGTCGATCCCCGTCATCACCCAGCCGCGAAATCCCCAAGCCGGCGCGTGGCCGTTGGCTACGTAATGGGTCGTTTCGGCGATGGCCACGGTGTTGCTGGTACCGTCCAGAACGCTGGCCATGCTGGAATCGCTGTTCTCGCCGAACATCCGTTTCGTCGTCATCGCGTGCCCGCCCCAGTCATTGAAATAGTTCACGTCCCCGGTCCAGGCGCTGAAATCGTAGTTCGTCTTCACAGCGGCGATCCCGCTGCCATCCTTGATTCCATAGCACGAGGTGGTCGGCAGCAGGATCATGTCCATTCGATCCGAAGGACAGATAAACGCGGACACCCGCTGCGAGATCACGGCTGCGTTGCCGCTGGTAACGGCGTCCCCAGCCAAGGGACGCTGACTGGCAATGATATTGGACTGCGTCTGAGGCGCCGGACCGGCGTGAGAGAAACACTGGGAGAAGTCCAGTTGGGTGTACAGCGATTGTTGCTCCAGATACGGCAGGAGCAGGACGAGTCCGTTCAGGTTCTTGATCAACTTGTTGGCGGGTTCGACGTACGTCGTACTGGTGTACGCAGACCAGCCGTAATCCAGCCCGCCCGGCGGAAAGATCTTGTTCGTGTCGTGGTAATTGTGCAGGGCCACGCCCAACTGCTTGACGTTGTTCTGGCACTGCGACCGGCGGGCGGCTTCGCGCGCCGCCTGAATCGCCGGCAACAACAGGGCCACCAGGATGCCGATGATCGCGATCACGACCAACAACTCCACCAAAGTGAAAGCTCGCTTTCGAAACCAATTCATCAGACCAGCCTCCGGAAAAAAAAACAGCCTCGTCAGCAGAATTCGTGGGGAAACTCCGGTTCGGGAAGATGCCCAAGTTG
>CAYUFW010000127.1:13090-21142 GCA_964443915.1 uncultured Pirellulaceae bacterium | reverse complement strand
CGTCCAGGTCGATTTGATCGCCAGGACGCACGACGCGGCTCCAGTACAGAAAGTCGTAGCCGATTTTCGCCGCCAAACACGGGGCTAATTGATATCCGACGCTGACGCCCAGTTCCGGTACCACCGCGAACACGTTGCGGCGATGAACCCCAATGTTGGTGCGTTGGGCAAGCAATCCGCCGACGTACGTCCCGTCATCGGCTGCCGACTCGGAGATCACCGTCTGCCCTGCGATCGTGACGGTTTGCTCCACTCCGCCCACCGCCAACTTGCCGAGCACATCCACCAGCCAAGGCCCGCACCGCCGCCGCCAGGCCACCCCCAGGTCGCCACCGTGAAAGCTGTTCGTCGCCCGAAAGTCGTCGACGATATCGAATTCGCCCTCGTCCGGCGCGGTCATTAGGGACGTCAAATCTTCGCGAACCGCAAGCCCTTCGTGCAACTGGACGAACCGGTAGCCGACCAGCAGGTCGAGGCGGGAACTGGCAGCCACGGCGTGCTGGCAGCCACATTCGTCACAACACGCGGCACAACTGGATTCGCAGCACAGCCTTCGGCGGATGCGTATCCCGGCTCCCTGCAGTTCGCTGAAGCTGTCGACCAAGACGGCTCCCGCCAGGAGTCCCGGAGTGGAGACGATCTCCGCGTCTTCCCGTGCCGGCGGATCGAAGTCACCGTCCGCGTCTCGCGGATTGATGTTGAAGAACGGCCGAAATAGCGAAGGGCTCCCCTGAGCGTCTGAGGCGGCCCGGAAATGGTCCGTCGCCTCACCCAGCAGCCAGTAGTCGCCCTCCAGCCCGTAGCACCGTCCACAATCCAGCCAGCTGCCTAGCCCGACGCGAAATCCGGATCGCGCATCGTCCAAAATCCGCTCATTGCCGTACAGAATCTGCGTGTCTTCGGCTCCCAACGCCCCTGTTGCTCCGGCCGTCACCAAGGGTGGAATTTCCATACCCTTCGTCCACCAGAGAAGATAGTCGGCTTCCCACCAGAGCATCCCCGAAGGCAGTCCGCGACACGGCTCGAGAACTTGACACGCGGACTCCGCTCCGAAGTCCTCGACCACGAACGCTTCGTCCTCGATGGCTGGTTCCGCAGCACGTACCGGTGTCTCCTTGCGCTGCCGGCCCTCTGCTGCGGCCAGAATCGAGGTCAGGAAGGCCACTGCAAGCAGGCCACCAACGGCTGGCAGAGTGAGAACTCCTGAGCTTCGCATAATTCTCGCCAATCCGAAAAGCCTCGTGATACGAAGAGCAACTCTGGACGCTGAGCAAGCCGCGCAAGTCGCCATAGACGTTATCGGCAGCTCAATGCGAAAACTTTCGCAAATCGACAAAATCGAAATAATCGACAACCATTCATCAAATTGCCTATTTTCAATCACCTTGATGGCACTGAATGAAGGCATTGGGGTGTGCAACTCAATGTTTGGCAGGACTCTGTTCGAACATTAGGAACTTGATGCCCCGTTAATCGCATCGTAGGTGTCGGATGACGGATTCCAGAGGGAACGAAGCCCAAGAAATGCTTGGCTCTTCATCGAGCCGAAATCGAAGAACCGTCGTTACAGCGCGCCACGGAAAGTATTTCCAGGAAATAGAAAAGACCGAGAGTCCCGAATCTCCCTTCAATCAGCACCCTCCCCACAAGATCACGAACCAGGGCTGGCCCAAGCAGCGTTCGCAAGCGAAAATGCCGGACGCACGCGCATGATCGCCTCACCTTGGGGTGAAGCGTCTCCAACCTCAGCGGTCACAATCGTTCCCCAGGCCGCAGTTAGATTTGAAGCTGTCCAACTCCGGTGACCGGATCGGTATCACTCGGTTCGCTTCCCAAGGTTCCGTAGAATGAACGAGCGAATTGCCGATCCCAGCGAGTTCCTGTTCACGGTTGTCTGTCTCGGCATCGGTGGTTCCTTGCTGGCACTCGTGGGAATCTGGCTGGAACTTCGGAGGGGATATCGAGCTAGGCGCCTCTTCAGTGGCGTCCTTTCCGCGGCTCTTTGCAGTTTGGCCGCAATTCTCTGGGGAGCGAACCAACCGGTCGGCGTGACCGCTCCGCTTTTGGCCTTGGGCGTGGCCTGCTTCGTGGCTTACGCCATGCAGGCGGCGCTGGTGCGCCGGTGGGCAAATCGAATGCTGGAGCCGTGGGGCATCTGGATGATGCTGCTGGTTGTAAGCCCTGTCTTCGCAGCAGTTTATGCTCACTACATCAACCGGCCGGTGGGGCTCCCGGCGGTGCTTGTCGAACCCATTCCCAACATCCGCAAAGACCCGGATGGCCCCCGTGCCATGACGGATTTGGGAAGGGAGATTGAGCTGTTCCGCTACGACGAGGTCCAGTCTCCGGAAGCGGTGGAAGCATCTTTGTTGGAGCTGGAACGCTTCACCCATGAAGTCATCCGACTAGAAGGGCCCACCTCGACCTGCAACTGCCACGGCTGGGTTTTCACCGGCGGTATCTACGGTGTCCAGAGCAAGGATGTGGATGCGATCCTTGCCGACAATGGCTACGAGCCCGTTCAGCCGGCCCAAGCGGGGGACATTGTCGTCTATCGAGACGACTCCGGGGCCGCGCTGCACACCGGACTCGTTCGCTTCGTGGGAGACGACGGCATCTTGCTCGTGGAAAGTAAGTGGGGGCCGCTGGGTGTTTTCCTGCACGCAGCAGAGACGCAGCCCTATGGGCAGCAGTTCGGTTTCTGGCGCAGTCCCCGCCAAGGACACCGGCTGCACCTGTCGCCCGCGGTGACATCCAACGATACCTGAGTTTCCAAGCCCCTGTAGGGCGGAATGCTATTCCGTCCCGGACGGTGCGACGGACTGGATCAGAAGCCGAGCCCGATGCCGTTCAACTCACCGGTCTCGACCACCCCTCGCGTGACGCGAAACATGCCGGGGAATGGGCGTTCCCAGTCCTTGTTACCGGCGGGGCAGTACTGGCGCCCATTTCCCTCGATCGCCGCGACCGTGGGCACTCGTGCCGCCAGACTGGCCGAATGGAGGAAGGAGCGGCCAATACAGGTCAAGTCTTGGACACACAGGAAGAGGTGATATTTCTGCGCGGCGGCGCCCATCAGGAGGGCCTCGCTGTGGCCCTTACAGGCTTTGAGCGCGACGCCCGAGTAGCCGAGTTCACGCGCCAGCATCAAGCTGTCCAAGTCCAGCAGCGACTCGTCGATGACCACCGGCTTGATTTTCGCGGCAGCGTGCATCTTGTTCTCGGGGTTGGCTCGCAGATCGCGATGCGTCGGCTGTTCGATGTACTGGACCCGCTCCAAGGCGGACGGGGTAACTTCGCGGACTTTGCCGAGGAAGTCCAGCACGTAGTCCACGTTCGGGCACCGCTCGTTGAAATCCAACGAGTAATGCCACGTCCGGCAACCTCGTTGCTCCTGCGCCGCAGTCGCCACGCGTTCGACGCCTGCCACGCGCTGAACGTCCCAGTCAAGGTCGTCGCCGGCGAGTTTGATCTTCAGGTGAGTAAGCCCGTCGGCCAGAATCCACTCGCCGAGCGTTTCCGGCAATCCGTCGGCGACCGGCCGTGAAACATCGGCCTCGGTCAACGGATCCAGGGCGCCCACCAAGTGGTACAGCGGCATCTCGGGTTTGGGCTCGCGCAACGTGTATCGGTCCAGGTACTCGCCTGCAAACTCCGGCGTCAGATGATGAGCCAAATCGCCATTAGCGAACTCCGGTCCGAGCAAATTGTACGAGTTCGCCTGGAGCGCCTTGCCGAAGGCGTCGTGGATGGCCGCCTCCAGCGGGCTGGCCGCGACGAGCTGGGCCAGCCTCGGCATGGACTCCGGCAGACCCGCTTCACGGATCGTCGCCTCCGCCTCGGTTTGATACTGCTCCGCCAGATCGCGGGTGATTTCCAGAGGATGCCCCGCCTGGCGATACCCGTCGCCGAGCTTGCCGAGGCGATGCCCTAAAGCGAGCATGGCAGAGAGCGTGTCGTCGGCGGACACGCGGTGACTGGGCCAAGCCCAGGCGTTACCCATCGGCATCGACCCGGACCCGCTAGCCCGGCGGCCGTCACGGGTCTCGACATCGACCTCCACATCGAGCAAGACCACGTCGTCCACCACCCGGCCGCCGAACTTGATCGGTGTCCGGTAGGCGAACCGTTGTGTCGATGTGGCAACGCGGCGCAGCGTGATATCAGTGGTTTTGGCCATGGCAATCCCGAGCAGTTCGCAAAGGGGGCAACGGAAACAGGAATCGTCTGCAGCCGGGCGGGGAACCGCCTCAGACCAGTTGCTTGCGCACGGCCCAAACGGCGGCTTGTGTCCGGTCGGTGACGCCAATCTTGCGGAGGATGTGCTGGACGTGCTCCTTGACCGTTTCGTAGCTGATGTGCAAAGCTTGCGCGATTTCCTTGTTGGTCAGCCCGAGGGCCAATTGCTTGAGGACTTCGCTCTCGCGTTGCGTCAAGGGCACCTCCACCTCGGCATTCAACCGCGGGGTCGCCAGCGCGCCGGTCACACGCCGCAACTCCTCCCGCGTCCAAATGGCCTCGCCGCTGGCCGCGCCACGGACTGCCGCCAGCAGTCGATTTCGGTCGGAGTCCTTGAGGACGTAACCCGCCGCCCCCAGCGCCACGGCCCGCGCCACGTAGGTCGGGTTGTCGTAGGTGGAAATGATGAGCACGGGAAGGTCCGGGTGGTCCAACTTGATCCGGCCCAGGACATTCAATCCGTCGATATCGGGCATCCGCACGTCCAGCAGGACCAGATCCAGCTTCTTCTCTTTGGCCAATTTCACCGCCTCTTGGCCACTGGAAGCCTCCGCGACGATCTGAATCTCGGTGTCCTCGAAGACGCTCCGCAAACCACGCCGCACGACCTCATGGTCGTCTGCCAACAAAACTCGAATCGCCATGATAGATCTTTCTTCACTGAGAGGTCTTGGAAGCGATACTCCACGGTACTGTCGAACAGCTGCCAGCGTTCCGCCCTGTCGCGGGGGCCGTGTCGCCACGGTGCCGTCGGGCTCAGTCCGAAGCGACCTTCGCGAGAGCCCCACAAACGGCCCTACTTCAAGGAACGGGCACCCTTCAACCATGTATGATAGCGTCCCGTTCGCGAGCCGCAAGGGGGGTGACGGGTTTGGCGGTATCCCAAACTAGGGGAAATCCGGTCTTTCCGCCATCCCCGTTGATCTCGCGCCGCCAAGAGATATGGTAACGATACAGACGCGCAAACGAACCCGTTTGGGAGTTGAGGTTCTATGGCCGAGTCGCAAGTCGCACCCGCCGAGGCGTTTTCCCGCGACGAGAACTCTGTGAGCGTGATCGATCGCGACTCGACGGCACCACCAGGGACGCCGTGCGAGGCTTGCGGTTGCCCCGTCGAGCCGGGCGACAAGTTCTGTCCGGCGTGCGGCTGTCCCAACCCGCAGCAGGCGGCCGGCACGCCGGACGCCGTTGCACCGGCTCAGATCTTCATTCGCTGCCAGAATTGCGGCAGCGAGATGGCGGCGGACCTGCAACAGCGGAGCTACGTTTGCCCGTTCTGCGATTCCACGTACGTCGCCGAATTCTCGCCCGAGCAAACGGGGCGGCAACGTCCGGAGTTTGTGATCGGCTTCGCCGTGACGCCCGAACAGGCGCGGGAGAAGTTTCACCAGTGGATTCGACGGAACTCGTGGTTTCGGCCGGGCGACTTGCGGGCCGCCCAGATCGTGGGCAAGCAGAAGGGCATCTATTTGCCGTTCTGGTCTTTCTCCATGTTGGCCCAGAGCCAGTGGCAGGCGACGATCGGCGAGTACTGGTATCGCACGGAGACGTACACGGAGCGTGATTCGAAGGGCAACCTCGTCACCAAGACGCGCCAAGTCCGCGAGACAGAATGGTGGCCGCTGGCCGGCCGGCACCACCGCTACTACAGCGGCTACTTGGTTTCCGGCAGTCGCGGCTTGCCGCAACGGGACGCGGACGGAGTGATGCCGTTCCAACTGCCCGCGTTGAAACGTTTTCAGCCCTATTTTCTTGCGGGCTGGCTGTGCGAGGAATACTCGGTGGCGCGGGACGACGCCTGGGCGGTCTGCCGACAAGAGTTCTTCGCCCGCGAACAGGCCAACGTGGCCGCGTTCCTGCCGGGTGACACGCATCGCGACCTGCACATCGAGACGGAGTTCTCGCACCTTAATTCGGATCTCTGCCTGCTGCCGATCTACGTGTTGACGTACCGCTACCGGGATCAGTTGTACCGCTTCCTGGTGAACGGCCAGACGGGGAAAGTCGCCGGCAAGAAGCCGGTCTCGTGGCGGCGTGTTCTGCTGGCGGTCTTCGTCGGACTGACCCTGCTGCTGGTTTTGATCCTGCTGTTGATGTGGCTGGGGAGTTGAGCGCGAGGCGAGGCTAGTGCGTAGGCCGGGAGTACTCTCCCGGCAGGGAGTTGAATGGGAATCATGAGTGACGACTTGGGAAAATGCACCGTGTGCGGCGCGCTGCAGGACGAAGAGGACCTGTTTTGCTCCAATTGCGGGACCGAATCGCCGCAACGCGCAGACGCCCAGCAGCCATTGCCCGCGCACACCCTGACGCACAACTTTCTCTGTCAGGGCTGCGGAGCGTCCATGAGCTACGACGCCTCGGCCCAGACGCTCCGCTGTCCGTTTTGTGGCTCGGAGCAACTCCAGCAGCAGCAAGACGCCAAGTTCCTCTCTGCAGACCGCGTCGTGCCGTTCGCGGTCGACCGCGCGACCGCCGAGGGTCTGCTCCGCCGGTGGCTGGGCAACGGTTTCTGGCGTCCCGGCGATTTGGCTTCGGCTTCCGTGCTGACCAAGGTGACGGCCGTGTTTGTGCCGTACTGGGTGTTCGCGGCCCGCACGTACACCTACTGGACCGCCGACAGCAGCGCCACGCCGTTCGGAGCCCGAGGGGATTGGGTGCCCGTATTCGGAGAACATCACGGCAACTACGCCGGGCTGCTGATCGGCGCCAGCGGCGCGTTGACGCCGGCCGAAACGGAAGGGCTGTGCCCGTTTGACTTGGCCCGAGCGCAGCCGTACACCGAGGTCGATACGGACAACGTGATTGTGGAGCAGTTTCGCGTGCAGAGGAAATACGCCCGGCCTCTGGCGCATCAGGGCCTGGAGCAGTTGGAACGGGCCGCGTGCCAGCCCTTGGTGCCCGGACGCTGCCGCAATTTGAAGGTCAACGTGCGGCTGGATGGCTTGTCGAGTTCGACGGTCCTGCTGCCGGTTTGGATCATGGCCTATCGGTACAAGGAACAGGTCTACCGGTTCCTGGTCAACGGGCAGACGGGCCACGCGACGGGCCAAGCGCCGGTCTCCTGGAAAAAGGTCGTCGCGGCAATCGCGGTTGTTGTGCTGCTTGCCTTCGTGGTATTCTTGATTGTCCTGGGAGTGGCAGCGGCGTAACACGGAGGCGTCATGGCGCGCGAAACGATTTTGAAAAGCGGCTCGGGTGGGGGCGGAGACGACGAAGACCGCGACTTGCGGCCGCAACGCATGTCCGAGATGGTCGGTCAACGCGAGGTCTACGAGCGGCTGAAGATCGTTGTGGACGCCGCCCGCAAACGCAACGAGCCGTTGAGCCATGTCCTGTTTGACGGACCGCCTGGCCTGGGAAAGACCACCTTTGCGCTGTGCATCCCCCGCGAGATGGGCGTGGGCGTGCAACTGGCCAGCGGACCCGCCATCAAAGCCCCCAAGGACCTGGTGCCCTACCTGACCAACGCGGAAGAGCGCTCCGTCTTGTTCATCGACGAGATCCACCGACTGCCGCGCGCCGTCGAAGAGTACTTGTACACAGCCATGGAGGATTTCCGCATCGACATCGTGCTGGGCGAGGGCGTCAATGCCCGCACGCACAACCTGTGGCTGAAGCCTTTTACTCTGATCGGGGCCACGACCCGGGCTGGCATGTTGTCGGGGCCGTTGCGGGACCGGTTTCCCGTCCGCGAGCACCTTGGTTTCTACTCGGTCGAAGAATTGACGGAGATCCTCCGCCGTAACGCGCGCAAGCTGTCGGTGCCCCTGGATGACGACGCGGCGCGGGAAATTGCGGGGCGGAGCCGCAGCA
>CAYUFW010000127.1:1233-13080 GCA_964443915.1 uncultured Pirellulaceae bacterium | reverse complement strand
CGCGGATTGCCAACAACCGGCTCCGCTGGGTCCGGGACTACGCGGACACCAAGGCGGACGGTCGGGCCACCCTGGCGGTCGTGCGGGCGGCTCTGAAAATGGCCGGCATCGACGAATTGGGCCTGGCCAAGCTGGACCGCGACTACCTGATGACGATCATTCGCGTTTTTGGCGGCGGCCCCGTCGGCATCGAAGCGATCGCGCACACCATGAATATGTCGACCGACACGCTGGAGGACGAAGTGGAGCCGTTCTTGCTCCGCAGCGAACTGCTCGTCCGCAGCCCCCGTGGGCGCGTGGTCACTGCCAGAGGCTATCAGCACTTGAAGATCAAGCCGCAGACGGACGGCTCAGCCGATTCTCAGAAACGGCTATTTGAATGAGGAAGTGGCTGTCGGAGCCGGTTTGCCGAGAATCGCCCCTTGGCCGCCCCCGGCAACGCCTTCGGCACTCGGCAAGGGGAGCAGAAAGGGACGCATTTTTTCCAGGGTGAGCGGGCCGATGCCCGGCACGCGAAGCAAGTCTTGCTGGTCCAGGAAAAGGCCGTCGCGCTGGCGAGATTCGACGATCCGCCGCGCAAGCGTCTCCCCGACGTCGGGCAGCAAGGCGAGTTCCGGCCAGTCAGCACGGTTGATGTCCACACGAAAGTCGATCCCTTGCGGCGGAGCATGGTCGATTTCGATCGAGCCCCGGCCCTGCCAATGCCGCGTCCAGACGGCCAGCGCCATGAGCAGCAGCGAGACGGCCAGCAAGAGGGCGACCGTGGCCTGATCCAGACGCCGGAGCAGTGGCCCCGGATTGGAACCGATGGGATTCGGATTCTGCGGCTGCTCGTCCATTGGCCGAGTTCGTGTCCTAGACCGTATTCCCTGCACGCATCTTCGCAGGTTGGGACTCTGTCCCGAACTGCGTCGGGCCGGAGACCCGACCTACATTGGTTGCCGACGCGAGTCCGCGCTAGGCGAACCTTGAGCGGAGGCTCGCCGCTGATCGCAACCCAGTCGGGACCGATCGCGCCGCAGACCGGGCAGCCACGCCAGATGCCTCACATCGGCGTCTGGATCGTGTCAAGACCGGCAGCCACCGTGTCGTGGATTCGAAACAGCGAACGAAGCCTCGTCTTGTGAAACACCTCGGCCACGACCGGCTGGAGATGGCAGAGATGCAGCGCGGTGCCCTTCTCGTCGCATTTGTTCCTGATCCGGATCATCATGTTCAATCCGGCCGACGTGATTCCCCGGACCAGTTCGAAATCCAGCAACAGGCACCTCTTCTTGTCGCCTTCTTCCAGTTGAGCCACGATTTCGCGGTACAGTTCTTGCAGACTGCCATCGTCCCGAAGCCGTTCGTCATCGATCACGACGACGGCAACATCCGATTGTTTGGCAAGGCAGATGATCGTCATGCCGGGAACTCCCACGAATACGCAAGGGGATAAGGCCCCGGCGAGAAGTCTAGGGTCTTGCCAGCGCGGTGCCTACCCCCCCGCGAAAAAAATGCGGGTGCCCCCGGAACACGGTGACGGTTCCGTCCCCTTTGGCGTCCCCACGATGCTAAGATTGCCCCCTCGCCGTCTTGACAAATCCGGCCCGACACGACATCACGTGAGAGTTTTGACGGCCGGGACGACCGGCCGGCTCAATGAAAGCCGGTTTTGCGGAAAAGCCGGACTTCTGCGGCTCGATGCTTCTGAACGGGGGTGTATCGAAAGGCGGGAAGGGAGAACGGGATTCGTGGCCCGGAAGAAAGAGTTCACGCAACTGGACTGGAACGCGACGCTGGCCGACGACTGCCGCCAGATTGTGCGTTTGGCGATCCGCGAGGACTTGGCCCAGACGCATGATTGGACGACCGTGGCGCTGGCGCCGGAGGAGGCCCTGGGACGAGCGGCGGTCGTCGCCAGGGAACCCGGCACGGCGGCGGGCTTGCTGGCAGCCGCCTTGGCCCTGGAGGAAATGCAGGTCTTGGTCGATTGGAGGCCGTTGGCCGGCGACGGGCAAACGGTGGCGGCCGGCGATCGGTTGGCGGAATTGAGCGGCTCCGTGCGGGCGATGCTGACGGCGGAAAGGCTGCTCCTGAACCTGATCGGCCGGCTGTCGGGCATCGCCACGTTGACGCGGCAGTTCGTCCAGGCGGTGGAGGGCACGGCCGCCGGCATTTACGACACGCGGAAGACGACGCCCGGCTGGCGGCGATTGGAGAAATACGCCGTGCGTTGCGGAGGCGGGCGGAACCACCGGACCGGACTGTTCGACGCAGTGCTGATCAAGGACAACCACTTGGCCTTGATGCAACTCCGCCCAGGTGAAGCCGTCCGGCGAGCCCGCGGTTTTCTGCGCTCGGTGCTGCGCGACCCGGCCCAGGCCGAAGCGATGATTGTCGAAGTCGAGGTGGATACCCTGGAGCAGTTGGACGACGCCTTGCCAGCCGGCCCCGACATCATTCTGCTGGACAACATGTCCCCCAGCCAGTTGCGCGAGGCGGCCGTGCGGCGAGACGCCGTGGCGCCCTACGTCGAGTTGGAGGCCAGCGGCGGCGTCCATCTGCGGAGTGTCCGCGAGATTGCCGAGACCGGGATCGATCGCATCAGCGTCGGGGCCCTGACGCATTCCGCCGTGGCCCTCGACGTGGCGTTGGATTGGAGTGCTTGAAATGCTGGAACCAAGTGCCAAGACGGAAGAAGTCACGCAGCGACTTCGCATTCAGTACAACGAGCTTGCCGAGTTGGCGGGCTCGCTGGCGCACGAGATCAAGAACCCGCTGTCCGTCATCCGCATGAACATGGAACTGCTGGCGGAGGATTTCGCCGGCGCCGAGACGCCCCACGAACGCCGCGCGCTGACCAAGATCGAAACGGTCCAGAAACAGTGTACCCGCCTGGAAAACCTGCTCCGCGACTTCCTCAAGTTCGCCCGCCTCCGCGATTTGGAACTGTCGCCGGGCAGTTTGAACGAGGTGGTGGACCGGGTGCTCGCGTTCTTTGAGCCGCAGGCGAAACAATCCGACATCGAATTCATCCGCTTCCTCGATCCGGCTTTGCCCAGCATCAAGCTGGACGAACAAACGCTGCACGCCGCCTTGCTGAACCTGGTCAAGAACAGCCTGGAGGCGATGCCCGACGGCGGGCAGCTGTTGGCCCGCACGCGTTTAACCCGCAACGGCGTGGCCCTGGACTTGATCGACACGGGCTGCGGCATGGACAGCAAGACCGCGATGCGGATGTTTGAAGCATTCTATTCCACCAAGAACGGCGGCTCCGGTCTGGGCCTGCCGACCGCCCGCAAGATCATCGAGGCCCACGGCGGACGCATCAGCGTGCAAAGCGAAGTCGGGCGCGGGACCCAGTTCACGATCGAATTCCCGCAGCCGGCACGCATCCTCTAGCCCTCTTGTCTGGCCGCCTGCATCCGTGCCGGGCGCAACTTCAGAAGCCCGGCATTTCCAAGTACGCCGGGCTTGTTTGCTCCGCCGGGCGCGGAGTTACTTCGCGGTCCGAGCCGTCCGCCTCGCGGATCGTAACCTACAGTTCTCTAGCGACCCGCCGGAGCGACGGGCAGCCGTGATCAGCGGCCAGCCGGTGCGTCGATGCCGTCGGCGCGGGTCGTCGGGTTTGTGCCGGCGAGGACCGGCTGCCTCCCACAGCCGTCTTCGCCAGACGCCGAATTCCGGGAGTCGAGGCCGCGATTACGCGCATCAAGGGACGACACCATGCACTGCCACGAGTTGGCTCGACGAATTGAACGGCTGCAGCCGGAAGCGGACGTCCGCAACGTCGCCCGGCTGTGCCTGTTGCTGGCGAATTCCACTCCGGATGTCGCCCAGCTTGAAGACGACCAGCAACTGGCCACCGTCTGGCAGGACGTCTACCTGCGCATGCAGGCGACGGCCGACCAGCACGCGGCCATGACGGAGGAGCTGGACGGCCTGGCGCGTGCGGACCCGAAACGCTTCACCGCCGATCAAATCTGGGTGCTGATCCGGGCGATCAAGGTCCAGAGTCAAATTCTGCAGATGTACCTTGGCGAATCTGCCCTGCCGGTGTAAAACCGGATCAGGATGACTCGGCGAACCGTTCCCGGACTCTTTGTCACCGGCACCGACACCGGCGTCGGCAAGACTCACGTGGCAGCTTGCATCGCCCGCAGCTTGGCTGTCGGCGGCGTGCGCGTCGGCGTGTACAAGCCGGCGGCCAGCGGATGCGCGCGCGTCGACGGCGAATTGACCAGCCACGACGCGGTCATGCTGTGGAAGGCCGCCGGCTGTCCGGGCGACTTGGCTGCCGTCTGCCCGCAACGATTCGCGGCACCGTTGGCGCCGCCGCTGGCGGCCCGCGCGGAGGGCCGCGAAATTGACGCGACGCTGCTCCGTACCGGGCTGCAATACTGGCTCGATCGCGCGGATCTGGTCCTGGTCGAGGGCGCGGGCGGCTTGATGTCGCCGCTGACCGATACCGAATTCGTCGCCGACCTCGCCGATGACTTTGGGTTTCCGCTGTTGGTGGTCGCCGCCAATGCGTTGGGGGTCATCAACCAAACGCTGCAGACGCTGATCACGGCAGCCACGTTCCGCGACGGGCTGGAGATCGCCGGGGTCGTACTCAACCATCCGCGTCCGCCGTCCCCCGACGATGCGAGCATCGCGACCAATCGGGCCGAGTTGCAGCGGCTCTGCGTTCCTCCCATTTTGGCTGAACTCGCCTGGCAGGCTGAGGATTTGGATCGGCCCGTCCCCTGGCGGGAACTCGCTCGCGAAAACAAAAACAGCGCGGCTGCTTCCTGAGGGACGCGCAAGAAGCGCGAAAAACCGTTGGGTTCCAGCGGACTCAGGGCTGCGCATCAGGCCACGGCCATCGCCTCCGCCTGACTGCGTTGTTCCGCCCGGCTGGCGTCCAGGCACAGCCGCATCACCACGCTCCAACGCCCCTCCGCGTCGCCGCGGACCAGCCAGTGCGGCTGCACGACGACGGACTGATGGACCAATTCGATCCCCGACTCGGACTGACTGACCGTCCCGACCGGAAACGTCCAAACGCCCGACGGACGGTTCATTTCCAGCCGCGCTTCGAGTCCCAACCACTGGTCGACCAGCCCAATCGCGGAGGCATCGTGCAAATCCAACTCGGTTCCCAGGTGCCCGAGCCTAGCTCCGTCGGCACCGCAAAAATAGCGGTCTTCTGCACCCGGCGGCATTCCGGCAAAATTGAACTCGACACCGAAGTGCAAGAGGGCGTCGTGCGGAAGACCTTCGATCAAGTAGGCGATGTCCAAGACGGAGGAATCCGATTCGAGCGTGACGCCCTTGGTGATTGTCAGCGGGATGCCCCAGGCGTTGCCCTGCTTGAGGAGTTGCACCTGGATGCGGTCCGAGCGACGCCGTAGCTTGGCTTCATACAGGCCGCCCGCGAAGTCGCCGCGTTCCATGGCCTCGCCGCTGACGATGGCCGAGAGCCTGACGTCGTTGTCGTAGAAGTGATCGATCAGGCTCTTGCGAGGATAGCGATCGTAGCGAAGCAGGCGGTCGAGTCCCTCCTGTTTGAACACCACGCGATCATGGATGCTGGCGCAGCTGGCGCCGTTTCCGGAAGGCCCCGCCAAGACCTTGCGGTGGTAGGCCTCGGGCCGCCGGGACAAGGTGGCCAGCAGGTTGTGGCAAATGGCACGTACGTCCAGTTCGTACATTTGTCCGCCCATCGCCGGGGCCAGCAGAGCGACAAGCCGGTTGTTGCCCAGCCGCAGCTCTTGCCGCGCGTCAAAGTTGTAGTCGTCCACCGAGGCTTCCACGTGCCCGTTGCTGTGCCCGTTGCTCGTGGCCTTGTCCAGCAGGTTGTCCGCCGCGATCAGGTGGTTGTACACGGCGTTTCGCAAGTGCGGCAGATAGATCCCGCCGAAGGCGCCGTGCCAGTAGCTGCAGTTGCACTGACCGCGGTAGAGTTCGCGTCGGGCCCACGCGAAATCCTCGCCGCCCGCGCCGTTCCGTTCCGCCTGCTCGAGGCGGCGGCTAATCATCATCATGCGGCTGTACATTTCGTTCGCTTCAGGGTACTTGACCTTGAAGTTCCGCCAGAATCCACCCCGGACGAAAGGCTTGATGCGGGGCCAGCGCTGGTCGTGCTCCAGCTCGTGAATCGCGCTCTCGTACGCCAACTGCTGTGTCACCGGCAGCGCCCACTCCGTCATTTCCCGATAACTGCAGTCCGGAAGATAGACCTTGCCCAGCGGCGGAACGTGGTCCACGGCGTCCGACAACGTCGTCGATTTCAACCAATCGCGGTTCGCTGCCAGCGCATCGAAGAAACGCCGCAGCCACCCGTCCTGGTAGCAGTGTTTGTGGGTGCCCGGCCAGGTTCCGAACTTCTCCCCGTCGTCGCCGAACACCGCGACGGCTTGGGGGTGCTCGGCCGCGATGCCGCGCAGGTACTCCACGGTTTCGTGCGGGTCGCGAAAGGGGATGAAGTAGCGCAGACGCTCGCTGCCCGGAAAAATGCTCAACGTCCGTCCGTCGTCCTCGGTGACGTAGTAGCCATGCAGCCGTTCTTCGCTCAGGCCCGCATTGCGAAAGTGAAAATCGTCCAGCACGGTGTACTGAATTCCCGCCGCGGAAACATCGCTGGTCAGCGATTGCTCCCACACGCGTTCCGGCATCCACATGCCCCGGACGCGGGCTCCCAAACGGTTCTCCAGCCACTGGGTGTACATCTGAATCTGTCCCAGACGGTCCCGAGACGGAATCATGGTCAGAATCGGCTCGTAAAACGGCCCGCCGATGATCTCGACGCGTCCAGCTCGGACGAGCCCCGACAGCCGTTCCAGGTACTCGGGATGGCGAGTTTCCAGCCATTCCATCAGCGGCCCGCTGGTGTGCAGCGAGACGCTCAGCGCATCGTAAGACTCGAAAACATCCAGGAACGGCCGATAGCTTTCCTGGTAGGCCGCCTCGAAAACATGGTCGAAATTCCCGATCGGCTGATGATTGTGGAGTACCAAGCAGAAGCGAATGGACGTGCTCATGGGGTGCCCGCGGTTACCTTACGTGGACCTGCGACAAGCATCGTTGGCGAGTTTCGCCGCAGAATTCATGACGTTGACGTTACCTTGCAGGATGCGCGCAGCTTGCCGGCCGCATCCTCCGGAGAAACGGTATTAATATAATCGCCCGCTCCCCACTCAAACCCAGCAGTTTTTGTGAGCCTGGGAGAGAATTCCAGGTGCCAGTGGAAGTAGCTTACGGGACTGAGGCGAAACGGAGAAGTGTGAATCAAGAAATTAAAGGCTGGGTTATTCAACGTCGATTCAACACCGCGCACCAAATCCCGTACAAACTTCGCCAAGTCCCTGGTTTCTCCATCTTCTGACATGTCGAAGCAGCAGCGGTGCCTGCGCGGAAGAACCCAGACTTCGTAGGGAAACTGACTGGCGAACGGACAGAAAGCCAAAAACGCCTCGTTTTCCGCAACGACTCTCGCGCCGGCGGTCAATTCACTGTCGATCATCGCGCAAAAAACACATCGGCCGTGCCGCTCGAAGTAGATCCGGGACCGGTTCATTTCGGATTGGATCTGCGTGGGCACGATCGGTGTTCCAATCAATTGGCTGTGGGTGTGCTCCAGCGAAGCGCCCGCTGCCGAACCGGAGTTCTTGAACAATTGCCCGTACGCGATTTGAGGATTCGTCCGCAGCGCTCGCAAGCGGTCCCGGAAGGCGATGAAGACAACTTCGGCATGGCGATCAGCCAATTCGCCAAAACTCAGCACGTGATCCGGCGTTTCGACGATCACTTCATGCACGCCGTAACCCGGCCCCACCTCGTACAGCGACGAGTTGATCGCCGCTGCCCGTGCGGTGCTTTCCAAAGCCGGATACCGGTTCGGAACGACCCGCACTTGCCACTGGGCATCGTCCGACAGTCGTCCCTGTTCGTCGTACGTCGCGACGGCGTACGGCGTGTCTGCCTCGTGGCCGCGACAGAAAGGACAACGCTCGAGTGCCCGCCCGCCGGCGTCCGCGGCAAACTGTTCGGGACGCAGCGCACGATTGGGGGCGATGATCACCCAATGATCCGACACGATGTCTTTGCGGAACTCAGGCATCGCTCACATGGCCAAGATGGCATCCCTCCAGAGCTTCTCGAATTTCGTGATCGGCATGCCCACCAAACCGGTGAAACGGGCGGCGGGGCCGTATTTTTCCGGGTTTGACAAGAAAGAATCGAGAGTCTCCGGACGCAACAGGTTCTTCTCGAACGTCAAATAATAGGCGACGCCCCAGGAGTACAAGTAGTACCGCTGCGCAGAGCGACTCGACGAGGGATTCAGGAATTCCTGCTCGTTCGCCGCGAGGACTGACTCGATCTTCAGCGGCTGCTCGCTGCGCAGGTCGTCCTGCAGTTGAAGCAACCGCTTCCGGTCCGGCGCATCAATCCGCAAGCTATCGCCTTCCATTTGACCGGCCTCGAAGATCTGCGCCAATCCCTCATTCAACCACAGAGGCAGCGTGACATCGGCTTGTGGACAGACGTAATTCTCCACGTACGCATGGAACGCCTCGTGGTACAACTGGGCGAACATGCGGTCCGTTGCCTTGGCAAAGGCGTGTTCGTTCTGGACTCGGGCCAGTTCCAGCCGGTTCATCGCGTCGTCGTATTCACGCTGCCAAGCGGCGCTCCGCGACTTCACTTCCTGTTCGATTTGTGCGGCGGAGAAGCCCCGCTGTTTCATCTCCTGAATCAGGCCTGCCAAACGGCCGGAAAACGAAGTTCTTAAGGCCTTGTATTGACGCCGCACTTCTTCGTTCTGGGCTTGTGTCTGCTGCAGACGGCGGCTGAACGTGTTCAGTTCACCTCCGGCCAGGACCATGTTCTCGACCGCGGAGAACCAAGCGGGGTTGGCGATCTGCAGACCCGCGCCGTGGAGGTGCCGCAGATATTCGTCCGTCGAGCCGAAGATGAACAGCCGCAGGC
Organism: uncultured Pirellulaceae bacterium; assembly: GCA_964443915.1. GTDB lineage: Bacteria > Planctomycetota > Planctomycetia > Pirellulales > Pirellulaceae > Anammoximicrobium. The sequence continues at coordinate 4,125 of CAYUFW010000127.1, read as the reverse complement.
CGGTGCGATGGTCGCGCTGAGGCGGCAACGTTTGCCGGTAGGCGCGGAAGATCTGTTCGGCACGCACCACGCAGCGGCGCACCATCGTTTCGTCGGCGGTGCTCTCCAACTGGAACCAGGGCCCCTCGTAAATCCAGCGAACCGTGCCGCTGCCCTCGGTCTTGCGCAGCGTCACATCCTCCATCCGGCCGGCTTCGATCCTGGCTCGATTGCGGAACTCCTGGAACCTCGTCCACAACTTCGCCCGCGCCTTGCCTACCAGCTTTCGCTGCTGCGCCACTTGCTCCGGGCTGACAGGACGAATGACCGCGAACATGGGCTTGCCGGGAGGGCGAACGATCTCGGCGAACTCGATCTCGTCGTCGCTCTCGGCCAAGATCAGTCCCTGATGAGTCCGCCCGTCCTTCATTTCCAGGACGTCAAACATCCAGTCCGCGGAGTTTTCGGCAGCAGCGGTATCGGCTGCCGCCACGGATTTCGACACGCACGACCAGGCGACGACGATCAGCAGGACGACGATCAGCGGGACGTCGGCCGCTGCCATCCGGCACCGAGCGCACAAGCCGTCGGAAAATGCCGCGCCGAAGAACGTCATACGCGAACCAACACACGCTCAGCAGGGGGCTCTGGCCGAGGCGGTCGTCACTTCAGCTGCCGCACAACGGCTCCTTCTTTTCGGTGATCCGCGGGCACTGCGGCGCCATTTCCGCATTCAGTTGCTTGAATTCGGCCCATTCCTCGGGCAGGTTGTCTTCGTGGAAGATGGCTTCCACAGGACACTCTGGAACGCAGGCTTCGCAGTCGATGCACTCTTCCGGGTGAATGTAGAGCATCTGTTCGCCCTCGTAGAAACACTCGACGGGGCAAACCACGACACAGTCCGTGTATCTGCAACCGAAGCAAGGTTGGGCAACGATGTGAGCCATGACCAATCATCTCCTTGTTAGAAGTTACGAGAACCTACCCCCAAAGCCAGCGGCGGTGAGCGCCGCTGAGCCGGCCTCTCGGCCAAGCCCTTAACAGAATCTCCCGCGGAAATTGCCCGCTGCGAATCAGGGCACGCGCTACGCCGCGCTTGCTCGCCGCCGCAACCATGCGGCAACAAGCCCTTGCCACAGAAGCACTTGCAGGAGACGCGCCGGACACGGTTGTGGGCATCGTATGGCTGCGATTCCGTGCTGTCAAGCCGCATTGTGGGAACTCCGCACCCTCCGTTTGCGACAAAAATGTTAGACTTGCCTCAGATTTCGTGCGATCTTAAAATCATGATAGCTTTGGAGTTCGGTTGAGGCCCCCAATACCTTGTCGAACGCGGTGGCAGCGTGCAACTTTCTCCTGGGTAAGGTGACTTCACGTGGCGCTCCTCGAGATTGACCGAAAGCTGGTGCAGCGATGTCTGAGCGGCGACCCTCAAGCTTGGGAGGCTTTCGTGGATCGCTTCGTCGGATTGGTCCTGCACGTCGTCCGGCACACGGCCCGCTCGCGCTCGTTTCGGCTCAGCCAGCAGGACGAAGAGGATTTGGTCGCCGAGTTCTTTGTGACCGTGATCCACAGTGATTTTGCGGTGCTGAGGCGGTTTCGTTCGGAGAGCAGTCTGGCCACTTACCTGACGGTGGTCGCCCGCCGCGTCGTCGTTCGGGAAATGTTGAAGCGTTTCTCGGGGCCGCAGGCGGGCGACGTGGCGGGGCCTCACGCAGCGTTTGCGCCGCTCGGCCCGACGGTCTTCGAGTCGCCCGAAAATCGAATCAGCAATCGTGAAGAAGTCGAGCGACTCATGCGGAGTCTGAGCGGCTCCGAGGCGGACGTCGTGCGTTTGTATCACCTGGAAGGGAAGACTTACCGGGAGCTCAGCACGGCGATCGGCATTCCGGAGAACAGCATCGGGCCGACCCTGAATCGGGCTCGAGCCAAAATGCGCCAGGCCATGGCGGATTCCTCCGTGTGATTCATTTCTCTCGGGCGTCCAGTTCCGCTTGGGCCAGAGCCGTTTGCGCGTGTTCGTAGCGGGCCCCCTGCTGGGCGGCGACGGCGAGGCTCTCGGCAAACAGCCGCCGTGCCCTGCGTGGCTGGCCCGTGGCGAGGGCAATCAACCCGAGTTCGCGCAGGCAGTGCGGCAGGTCGTTCTGGAACTTGCGCGCCAAACGCAAGCCGCGGCGTGCCGCGCGTCGCGCTTGACGCAGCAACCGGCGGCTCTCCGCCGGATCGATCTGGCGGCACCGCTCCGCTTCCCGCCGGAGCGATGTCGCCAACCAGGGCAAGCAGGGGACGACGTAGGTGTTCTGGATTCCCGCCCGGCGGGCCATTTCCCGCCCCTGCTGGAAAACGCCGGCCGCCGCTCGGAAGTCGTTCTCGGCCAGCAGACGCCTGCGCCGTCCCACGAAACGCTTGGGCAAGGGCTTCTTGAGTGTCATGGCAGTTACTCCGGGATGAAAAACGTCGAGATGTCGCGGACCCATCCGCGACCCTTCGCCATTTCGTCCACGGGCTCGGTTGAGTCTTACGTTGGGGAAAAGAATTTGCCCTGTGCCCAAGTCAACGACTGCAATTCGCCTTGAAATCAGAACAACACGTGCAATCGTGACCTGATCGCTGGAAACAAAAGCAGCCCCACAACGGAATTCGATCGGGGGAAGTAGAAGACAACTGAGAGAGATGTTCCGTGGGGGAAGTAGAACCCTATGGCCATCTCCCCGAAGTACATCCAAATTCACTATACGAGGACAGTGGCGTCAGCAAGCGTTGCACTTTCGCTTCGTCCACCTCGACGCCCAATCCAGCCCCGGTGGGCACCTGAGCCACGCCGCCGATAATGTGCAGCGGTTCCGCCAGGATGTCGGCGGTCAGGAACTGCGGCCCGTTGAGGGCCGCAGGCTGGTCGAGGCCGTAGGCGGA
>CAYUFW010000127.1:0-1223 GCA_964443915.1 uncultured Pirellulaceae bacterium | reverse complement strand
GCCGGCTTCGAGAGACCGTAACTGCCGTACAGGCCCAGCGAAGCCGCCAAGGCGATGTCCGGATCGGTCAATCCGCTGCCCAGGAAGAACAAGCCGGCGTCCAGGGCAATTTCGATCTGCCGCCGCGCGGCGGCCAGACCTCCGGCCCGCGAAGGCTTGATCGTCACGCCGTCGATCATCCCCAGCCAAATGAATTCCTCGACTTCGACCGGCGAGAGTAGTCCCTCGTCCATCGTAATCGGCAAAGCACCTTGGCGCTTGAGCGCCTGGTAGCCGCTGATCCGATTGGGCCGCAGGGGCGCCTCGAACACGTCCACGCCCGCGCCGGCCAGCTTGGGGGCGACCTCCAAGGCCGTCGCCAAGTCGTAGCCGCCGTTGGCATCGGCCCAGAGAAAGCCGTCGGGCACGAGTTGTCGCACGAGCGTGGCCAGTTGCACGTCGAAAGCCGGGTCGGAGCCGATTTTCAAGTTGAAGTTCCGGTAGCCGCGCTGCTGGCTGGCGGCGACCTCGGCCTCCACTTCGTCCAGAGACCTGGCGGTCACCGTCCAACTGAGCGTGATCGGTCCTCCCCGCGGCCGGCCCCAGAGTGCGGCCAGACCGCAGCCATTCAGCTTGCCCGCCAAATCGTGCAGCGCGATCTCCAAACCCGCGCGGGCCAGCGGCATGCCCGTCGAGAACCCGGGCGCCAAGGCGCCGTCCAACGCCCGTTGACAGCCGTCCAAGTCCAACGGGTCGCGCCCCAGCACGGCCGGAGCGAAGTGCTTCTGCAAAACAATGAAGGCGGTCTCCAGGGTTTCGTAGCTCCACCCACCGTGCCGTCGTCCGCCGTGACCTTGACCAAAACGACGGTGTGCCCCGGCGAGCCTTCCAGGAATTTCCAGCTGCCGGCAAAGGGATAACACAGTGGGAACAGCTCGACACGCTCGATTCTCATCGTCTGGTTTACCTGACCAACTGGGGCACGGGGTTTCGGGAAGACGCCGCTATTCTACGCCGCCTCCGGCCTCGAGGGGATATGGGCCGCGCCCGGATGGTTCCAAACCGCAGGTCCAAAGGGACGTCTCTCATCTTGGCCAGCCGTTAAAACCCGCCGCCTTGCCACCCGTCCAGGCCGCACGACTGGCGGAAAGATCACGCCCGCATTAAGTAATCCAAGCAGATCAGCCGATAACCCGCATTTCTCATCACATCTGAGAATGTGGTTGGCTATCGCCGCGGAGCGG
>CAYUFW010000126.1:0-21279 GCA_964443915.1 uncultured Pirellulaceae bacterium | reverse complement strand
CGTTGAACAAGTACGGCGGGAACGGCAATTGGGTGAGATCGCCGACGGACACGCAGACGCGATGTCCATGTAGACCCACGGCCAGCAACAGCTCGCGGGTCTGCCGGGCCTGCTGTTCGTCCGCGAGCAGCTGTTGGACGTGCAGCCGCGTGCGGCTGGCCAACTCGCGCGCCAGCCGGGCGTCCCCACCCAGCACGAGGCAGTAGCCCGCCCGATCCGTCCAAGCAGCCGCGATCTGTTCGGCGACGCGCCGGCAAGCCGCGTCCAACGGCGGCTCGCCGCGTGAACCAGTCGTCTCCGGTTTCTTGACTTGGACAACCGCGCCGGCCGGCTCGCCTGCCTCGTAGCACCGCACGCCGCCATCGATCGTGCTGACCAACAGCCGTCCCTCCGACACGGCCAGCCCCCGCACCCGGCTGGCGGTCCGCTCGCTCCACAAGACACGGCCGTCGGCGGTGTCGATCGCGTACACGGCGTCCTCGCCGCCGACAAACAGCACGTGGCCCGCCAGGATCATCGCTTCGGTGGCGGTCAACGGCGTCATCCAACGTGTCTTGGAAGCGAATTTGGCGAACACGTCCGGCGACAGACGCTGCCATTGATCCCAGTCGGCCTGACTCCATTTGAGCGGCCCCTGCTTGATCCAGCGGGCCCGCGGATGGTCTTCGCCGTGTGCTGCCACCAACCGTTCGTACTCTTCCATCCAATCCAGACGCGACGCCACGCGCAGCCGTTTGTACAGTTTCTCGAATTCGTAGCATTCGCCGCGGGCCAGTTCCGGCAGCCGCGATGGATCGACGGCCAGCACGTGGTAGTCGGTTGCGAAGAAGGCCAACGGTTCTGTGAACACGGCTTGCCGGGCGTTGAACCAGTTGAAAATCAAGTCGCCGGTTTGTTTCCGGCCGTACTTGTCGACGCGCACTCTGTCCGGATCGTAGGCCAGGATGCACGCGCTCCCGTACACAAAGAAACGGTCCTGCCAGATCCGTGCGTCGGTGCCGCCGTTATAGAAGCGGTACTCGTGGTTGTTCTCGACTTCGGGCGGCGGGGTGAAGAACGGCAGCGGCTGGCCGTCGGTCTTCGTCCAGCGGGTTGGCATGACGCGCGAGGTCAGGAAGATCGAGTCGCGGGTGGCGAGGAGGTCTCCTTGTGGCGGCAGACCGGCATCGACGTCCAAGTCGATTTGCCGCCGCCAGCGCAACCGGCCGCTGGCGGCATCGAGGGCCTGGAAGAAGACGCCTTCGCTAGGGAACAGTCCGGCCGCGAAGTACGCCGAGTCGTCTTCGATCATCACGCCCGTGCGAATTGGCCAGACCGAAGAGAAGCGGCCGTAGCCGAGCATCCGGTCCGGCGTCAGCCGGGCATCGTAAACCCAGTCGGTGCGGCCATCGTCGGCCTGCAAGCAATACACGCGGCCATCGTCAGTTCCGAAGTACAGCCGGCCGTCATGAAACGTCGGCGCCAGCCGTGGGGCCGCCTCGCCGGCCCACGTCCAGCGGATTCGCCCCGTGGCGGCGTCGACGGCATACAGGGTGTTTTCCGCGGACGAGCAGAAATAGACCATGCCCCGCGCGGCGATCACGCGGAAGGCGTCGTCGAAGCTGGCATCGCTCTTGTTCTTCCGCGCTCCGTACCCGTTGACCGGCGGCGGCCAGCCAAGAGCCGGCGGGGCAGGCGAGTTGAAGATCCAACGCAGCTGCAGCGGCGGCGCCAGGTGCTCGGAAGTCACGCCGGTCCGCCGGTTGTCGTGCCCGGTGGTCGGCCAGTCCTCGGCGCGGACGCCCAGCGCCGCCGCGAGCAAAGAAGCAGCACAGAGCAACAGAGTGATGACTGAGCTGGCAGAAAAATGGGGGCAGGAAAATGGGAAGAACGAATTCCCGTGTTTCTGCCCCCATGTTTCTGCCGGTTCTTCTGATGTGCGATGGCGGCTGACGGCGACGGCATCGTCTTCTTGCGTAGCCCAGGACATGGCGTAGAACTCCTTGCAGCGACCGCGGACGTTTCGCACGCATCGGCACAAGCCCGACTTCTCTCAATAAGCCAGGCCGCTTGGTTTGTGCCCCGACATGGTCGCGGTTCGAGCCACCACTATCATAAGCCCATTTCGCGGGTTTCCCAGCAGTGAAGCGATCTGTAGGTGTACGACAGGAGCTGAAATTCTTGAGCAAAAAAGGGGCTGGGATTGTAGCGGAATCGTTTTGACAGGAAGATGGCGTACGGGAGAATGGATGCGAGTCGTGTATCTACGACTTGCTTTCGTGACCGAGTGGACCGCCCTGGATGGCGAAGAGTCTATCGATGGCCATCTCCAAAGGCGAGGCAGCGATGTATGAGGTCTTCGATCACACGGCGGATATCGGCCTGAGAATTTGGGCGGAGGATCGCGCGGGGCTGTTTGTCGAGTCGGCTCAAGCCCTGTTCTCGCTGCTGGTCTTGAATCCCAGCGACGTCAGGCCGGTGGAAGAGCGAAGTTACGAGCTGACAGGCGAGCAGGACGACTACCTGCTGTTCGACTGGCTGAGCGAGTTGCTGTACACTTTCGAGACCGAGCATTTGCTGATGTCGCAGTTCCAGGTCGAGTTGGTCGGCACGGGCCTGCGGGCGACGTGCCGTGGCGAACGGCTTGACCGGTCGCGGCATCAATTGGATCATGAGGTGAAGGCGATCACCTATCACGGCCTGAAGGTGGAGCCGTCCGGCAGGGGCTGGATGGCGGAAATCATTGTGGACATTTAGAGGCGAGCGGAGCGGAACCGTCAGAAAGCACGGGGCTATGCAACCAGAAGCGGAGGAGAAGAGCGGAAGCGATGCCCGCCCGGCGCAGATCTCACCGCGGCGCTCGCGGCGGGCCGGGCTGGGCCGCCTCGTGCGGTTGTGCCTGAAGGAACTCCGCGAAATTCTCCGCGACCGGCGGACGATCGTCACGCTGGTGTTGATGCCGTTGCTGGTCTATCCGCTGCTGAGCCTGGGGTTCCAGCGGCTGCTGCTCACGTCGCTGGGCGCCGCCGGACAGTTGACCTGCGTCGTGGCGGTGAGTCCGGAAGCGGACGTGGCGCGCGTCCAGCGGTTTCTGGCGGTCGGCGAGGTGCTGCTCCGGCAGGCACAGCCAGCGGGGGGGGCGGCCAAGAAGTCGGCTGCGGCCAAGGGCGGAAAGGACTTGCCGGCGCCCGCGCCCGAGCCGCGCATTCAATGGGTCGCGGGGACCAATCTCGAACAGGAGGTCGCGGCCGGCTCGGTGGACGTGGCGATCCTGGTCCAGCCCGAAGTAGCCACTAAGGCTCTTGGCCATCGCGCCTCGCCTCTGCGTTGCGAACTCATCTCCCGCGAGGGATCGACGGTCAGCAAGGCGGCGCTGGATTACGTCCAGGACCGTTTGCGGGCGGTGAACGAAAGCTACGTGCGGGAGCAGTTGAGCCTGTTGGTGCGGAGCGCGCGATACCCCGTCCAGGCCGCCAGTCGGAGCGTGCGCGGGGCTGGCGCGGCGGTTTCGCTCACGACCCTGGTCCCGTTGGTGCTGATCCTGATGACGATTACGGGCGCCGTCTACCCCGCCATCGACTTGACGGCCGGCGAGCGCGAGCGGGGCACGCTGGAGGCCCTGATGGCAGCCCCTGTCCCGCGGCTGGGACTGTTGGCCGCCAAGTACGTCGCGGTCGTGACCGTGGCCCTGCTGACCGCCAGCGCCAATTTGCTGGCGATGACCATTACCCTGGTCACGACGGGCTTGGGAAAAGTACTGTTCGGGGAAGCGGGATTATCGCCGCAGGTGCTGGTCGAGGTGCTCGCACTCCTGGTCTTGTTCGCCGGCTTTTTTTCCGCCGTCCTGCTGGCACTGACCAGTTTCGCCCGCAGCTTCAAGGAGGCGCAAGCGTACTTGATCCCCGTGATGCTGCTGTCCTTGGCGCCCGGCCTGATCAGCCTGATGCCGGGCGTGGAATTCAACGGTCTGCTGGCGGTGACGCCGCTGATCAATATCGTCCTCTTGGCGCGCAGCCTCTTCGACGGCACGGCGGACCCCACGTTGGCCACCGTGTCCGTGCTGACGACCGCGCTGTACGCGCTGGCCGCCATCGGCCTGGCAGCCCGCGTGTTCGGGACCGACGCCATTCTGTATGGCAGCGAGGCCGGTTGGTCGGACCTGTTTCGGCGTGCGCCCGGCGCGCCGCTGGTGCCGAGCGTTTCGGGCGCGATGCTGTGCCTGGCCTTGCTGTTTCCCTGCTACTTCCTCGTCGCCGGTGCGCTGGCCCGGATGCCCTACGATTCGCCGTCGACCTTGCTGGTCTTCAACGGCGTGGCGACCGCCGTGTTGTTCGGCGGTTTCCCGGTCGTGGCCGCGATGGTCCAACGGCTGCCGCTGCGCACAACGTTCCGGCTGCACGGCGCGCGGCCCCTGGCCTGGGCCGGAGCCGTCTTGTTGGGACTCAGTCTGTGGCCGCTGGCGCACGAGATCTATCTGCTGAACGAACTCATCGGCTTGGCGACGCTGAGCCAAGAGAGGATCGAATTTGCCGACCAATTGCTGGACAGTTGGCGCGAGATATCTCCCTGGGTGATCGTCGCCGCGCTGGCCGCGGCTCCGGCCGTGTGCGAGGAGCTGCTGTTCCGCGGTTATCTGTTGCGGGCCTTGCTGGCCGCCACCTCGGAACGCAATTCGATCGTCATCTCCGCGGTGCTGTTCGGGGCCTTCCACGTGCTGGCAACGGACGCCCTGGCCGCCGAACGGCTGTTGCCCAGCACGTTTCTGGGCCTGATTCTGGGCTGGGTTGCCTGGCGGACGCGAAGCGTCGTGCCCGGCATGTTGCTGCACGCCTGCCATAACGGCCTGTTGCTCCTGCTGGCCTACTACCGCGACGAACTGGCCGCCCGCGGCTGGGGCTTGCAGGAACAGACGCACATGCCGGTCTCCTGGCTGGCCGTTGCCGGCGCAGCGGTGATCGTCGGCTTGTCGCTGGTTTGGACGGGAGCCGGCGGAGGGGGGGAGAGCGGAAAGGTGGAAGGGTGAAAAAGTGGGAAGAGGGGAAAAGGGAAAGAGGGAAAAAGTTCAAGAGTCGAAGAGCCGGCAATGGCCAGAGAGCCCCGGCTTCTCCGGAGAAGCCGGGGTACTTTCCGCCAGAAGCTCAGTCCCGACTAGTATCGCCGTCCGCCGCCGCCACGGCGACCGCCGCCGCCGCGTTCTTCACGCGGACGAGCTTCATTCACGGTGATCCGGCGGCCAGCGATTTCCGTGTTGTTGATATTCTCGATCGCTTGCTTGGCTTGGCCCTCATCGGGCATCTCGACGAAGGCGAAACCACGCGGGCGCCCTGTTTCGCGATCCTTGATGACGCTGACCGACGCGACGTCGCCGAATTGGGCAAAAGCCTGCCGCAAATCGTCTTCCGTCGCGTTGTACGACAAATTGCCGACGTAAATGTTCGTCACAACACAGTTCCTTTACGAAAAACCCACGCTCGAAGATCGCGGCTTCGGGGCCAGCGTCTGGCCCGCGGTCACCGCCTCCAATGGCCGTAAATTGTAGCGACGGACGCCAAATGAACAACGCCGCTCCGACGTTTCCGGGCAGCTGAAATCGAAAAACAGCAGTTGCTAACTGGCTATTCCTCGCCCAGGTAGAAGTCATGTGCGAACAACTGCCGCAGAGCTTCCAGCACCTGATCGGCATCGGGGCCCTTGGCGGTCAACGTCAGGACGCTGCCCTGGGCGGCGCCCAGCGAGAGCAGTTGCAGCACGCTCGTGGCGTCGGCTTCCTGCTTGTTGGAGCGGATCACAACGCGGGATTGATAACGCCGCACGGTTTCCGCGACGGCCAGCGACGGGCGGGCGTGCAAGCCGGCGGCGCGAGCCACGACGACTCGGCAAGTCGATGTCTTTTCGAACATGGCTCAGCCCTCCTGTCGATCACGCGAAATGAACGGAACGCGAGTCGCTGAATTGTGCCTCGCGGTTTGCCGTACGTCACCATTTCTTCCACAGCCAGATGACCCGTACGGTCGCCACCGAGAGCCCTGCCAGGGCGAGGATGATCCAAAACATCCACGGCGATTGCCTGAACGGGAACTCGACGTTCATCGAGAAAAGGCTGACGATGAAGGTGGGCAGCATGATCGCGATGGTGATGATCGTCAGCGTCTTCATCAGCCAGTTCAAGTTGTTGCTGACGATCGAAACGCGGGCGTCCATCATGCTGGCCAGAATGTTCGAATAGATCGCCGCCTGTTCGTAACATTGGGCGTTTTCGATCAACAGGTCGTCGATCAATTCGATGTTCTCCGGCGTGAAGCCGATTTTCGCGGAACTGTTTTTCAGGCGTTCGATCAGCCGGGCATTCGAACTGATGGCGTTCAAGTAGTACACCAGACTCTTTTCCAGGCTGAACAGATTCAGCAAGTAGCGGTTGTGCATCGAGGTGTTGATCTGGTCCTCCAGCGACTCCGATACGGAGTTGATCACCTTCAGGTGCCCCACAAAGTGCCCGATCGAACTGAAGATGATCTTCAGCACGAGGTCCGGCAGCGAAGCGACCCTGGCATAGACTTTGCCCTCGAACAGCGGCACCTCCTCGGACATCACCACCACGAGCTTGTCCGAGAACAGAAACAGCCCGGTCGAGGCCACGCGGAACACGAAGAGTTCCTCGGCGGAGTAGTTCTTGGGCCGCTTGAAGATCATCGCCACGTGTTCGGGTTCAAACTCCAAGCGGGCCTGCTCGTCCGGGTCCAGAGCGGAGTTCAGCGTGTGTTCGTCGAGCTTGAGCGTCTCGCACAAGTACTTTCGCTCGCTGGCGTCCGGGCTGATGAACACGAACACGTTCGGCGCCGAGTTGTCGTCGCGCGACACCTTGCCGTTGGCCAACTGCAGTTGCTGGAGCATACATCGAACCGTGGTCGAAACTGCTGACGGGGCAGTGCCTTTCTTCCCACGATTTTACTGAGGAGAAGAAAGGACCGGTAGACGGTCAGAGCCACTTACGCCGTTCGTGCTAGCAAACTTTCTTGCCGATTTTTCCGTGCGCGGCGTTGGTGCGGACACGGGGCGTGTTATATTGCTCCGCATTCTCGTGCGAGGGGCCAGGGCGGGCCCGCCAGCCCGGTTCACTCGCGGTCCATTCCACAGGTTTTCTTTCGGGGGAAGGAGCCCATGGCGCAGACACGCATCCCGCTTAGCAAAGCCGACGAAAAAGCCCGAATTCTGCGAGAACGCCTGGAAATGAGCACGGCCGAAATCGGCCTGACGGTCCGCACGACCAACTGTCTGGAAGAGCGCGGCATCTTCACCGTCCGCGACTTGCTGAACTGCACGCCGGACGACCTGCTGAGCATCTCGAACTTCGGTGAAAAGACGCTGGAGGAAGTCTACAAAGCGCTGGAGGACTTCGGTTTCCCCCGCCAACGGCATCAGCCCGTCGGCGTCTGAGTCGAACCATTCACTGAGCTTGCCCTTCCGGCGGTACGGATTCCGGCGATCGCGACCGTGCCGCCAGAAAGGCGACCATCAGCCAGATGTTGTCGGAATCCTCGAAAAGTTCCTCGCTGTGGCCCCGCAGAAGCCCGGCTATTGCAGCCCGCGGATGACCAGCAGCGTGCCATCGGCCGCGGACAGCAGGAGGCGAGTACCGAAGGCGACCGGGCCGGCGCCCAGCGGTTCACCCACGTCGGCCTTGGCCAACTCCTTGCCGTCCTGAGCGGAGATCATCCACACCGTTCCGGACAGTGAAGCCATTGCCAAATTGCCGTCGACGCGCAACGGACGGCCGACCAGGGGCCCGTAGGCCAGGGGGCTGGTCCAGCGTTGTTTCTGTCCCGCTTCGAACGCCAGCAGCGTCTGGCGGTCCGTGGCGACCAGTGCCAAATCTTCGCACGGTTCGGGCCCCCAAACGACGCGGCCTTCGAGCGGCCACTCCTTGCCCACCGCCAAGTCGGCTGCCGCAAAGGACAAGACGGTGTCGCTGTTGGGACCCCGCGTAACGCCGTACACCGTGTCGCCGGCTGTGGCCAGCGGCGAGACAATGTCGACTTCGAGCTGGGCCTGGGCAGCCGCCGCCAAATGCGGTTCCGGCTGGTCCTTGACGCCCACGCGAAACAGCTTCCGCCGGTCGTCGGCGATCACGAATTCACGCTGCTCCGCCCCCACCGCTGCCGGCCTGCGCCAAGCGACTTTGCTGCCGGCTTCGACAGGCGGCTGGAAGGGCAGGAACTTGTTGTCGCCCGTGGCCGCATCCAGCAGCAGGACCTGGCCGTTGTCCAGCGGCGCGATCAACCCGCCGTTGCAGAACACGGGCGCGGCGGTTACCTGGGCCGTACCCGCCGCCTTCAGCAGCACGTCCCGCAGACGGCCGCTGGGCGTGGCAGCGCCCGGATCGTAGATCACCACCCGCCCGCGATCCTGCGGACTGGCCAGCGCCCAGCGTCCCTGGTCCAGCATCTGGACCTCGGTGAACGGTCTGCCGCGCGCCGTTCCGCCGGCGGCGGCCGCAGGCTGATCCACGGCACCCGTCTGAAATACCTCCGGCGTCACCTCGTACAATTCGGCCTGCGCCGAGACGGAATGCACCAGCTTCCGCTGCATGTCCACCGCCAGCAGCGAGGCCGGCACTGCCAAGTCGACTTCCCAGAGGAGTTTGCCGTCGTCGCCCTGGATGGCGGCGGCCGTAAAGGCGGGCGAGTCTTTCCGGCGGCGGAGGTGGTACAGCGTATCGCCGATCACCTGAGGCGGGGCGACAAACGAGTCCCGTTCGTCCTTGATCCACGCGCGGCCCAGCCGGTTCCGCGAGGTTTGCAGGTCGTACTTGGTGAACCGGTCGTTGCCCACCCACAACCGTCCGCCATCGAAGACCGAGTAACCGGTCACGGGCGACTTGTACGAGGCCACCACCGCCTCCACGATGTCCGCCACGGGTTGCTTGGCGTTGGCCGTGTTGACCTCCAACACGCGGATGGCTCCCAAGTCCGTGACCACGATCACGCGCGCAGCCGTCTGGATCAGAGGCACCAGGACGCGGCCCGCCAGGCGGATCGGCTTCATCACCGGCTTGAGGGACAGCCCGTTCGCGTCCGTCGCCAGCACGTGCAAGTCGCTGTAGTCCGCGCCGCTGTTCTCGGCGACGAACAGAAAGCCCAAGGCCATCACCGGCGGCGCCGCCACCGCGCCGGGTTTGTGCCCCAGGTAGAAGACTTCTTTGCACTCCAGCGTGGCCTCGGCCAAGACATAGATGTTCGAGTGCTCGCCGACCTGGTACAGATGCCCCTTGTCGCTGACGCCGGGGCCGATCTGCAGTTTCTGAGGAATCGAGGCGTGCCGCGCCGCATGGCCCGTCTCGGCGTCGACCTCCAGCACGCGTCCGCCCTGCGTCGAGACGAGAACCTGCGCGCCTTTGATCACCGGGTCCGCGAAGGTCTCGCCGATCGGAGCCCGCCACACCAACTGGCCGCTGTCTCCCTTTAACCTGATGAGTTCCTGATGGCGTCCGTCCACCGCGATGACGTCCGCGCCGGCTTGCCGCGACAGCGGCTGCGGGTTGGCAAGCGTGTCGAAGCCGACGGCCCGCCGCCACTTCAGCTGTCCGGTCGAAGCCTGCAATCCGTACACGGCCCCGCGGGCCAGGAAGCACACCACTTGTGGGTTGCTGCCGGGCTTGCCCGTCCCGCGGCGGCTGGCCAGCGCCACGCGGAATTCGGGCGCCGACGGATGATCGTCCGTTGCCGCCTTGACCGCCTGGCTTTCCACTTTGACCAGCGCTCGCTCCCGCCGCGTGATTTCCCCGACCGCTTCCAGCAAGCGGGCGTTCTGCTCCAATCCGGGATACTCCGCCAGCAGCTGGCGGCGGACCTCGTAGGCCTGCACCGTGTTGCCGCCGCTGACCGCTTGGCCGATCGCGGCAACGGCCTCCTCCAAACGCTTGCTCTGATTGATGTTCCGCTTGGCCAGCTCGATGTCTTCCTGGATGTTCTCGATCCGCGACTCGACGCTCTTGCGCAGGGACGTGGGAATGTAGGCCGGATTGTTGACCAGCTTCAGGGCCTGTTCGGCCAGGTCCACCAGCGACTGGGCCTTCTTCACGTCCGGTTCCAGCTTGGCTGGCTGCGAGAACCCCTCGGCGATCTCCGGCAGAATCGAAGCCAGTTCGGGCCGGCCTTCGGTTTCGAAGGCGGTCTCGTTCTCGAACTGCGGCAACGTCTCGCCGGCCAACTTCAGGGCGGGCTGTTTGTCCTTGGAACCTTCCAGCACCTGGCGGATGCGCGCGACGCCGATCCGCACACGAGCCAAGCTGACGTTCGGATCCTCCGGGAACGAATCCAAGAACGCCTCGTACTTGGGAATCGCCTGGCTGTACGAACCGGAACGATAATCCTTGTCCGCGGCTTCCAGCAACTCGGCAGCCGAGCCACGCATGAGCGTAAAGTAAAGGACGACCCCGGCGATCAGCATCAGGGCCAACCCGCCTCCGCCCGCGTACATGAGGGCCGAGTCCCACTGACTGCCCTTGCGGAGCTTCTTGGCCGGCCGTTCGGCTTTCTGCAGCGCGCCGGAGACCGGCTGTAGGTCGCCGGACGGCACAAGTCCTTCGTCCAAGGCTTGCAGGCCACCGGCGTCCGCCAACGGCCGTAACCCCGCCGCGGGTTTCAGCGGCTGCAGACCGGACCCGACGTCCAGCGGCTGCAGACCGGACCCGACGTCCAACGGTTGCAGACCGGACCCAGCGTCCAGCGGCTGCAAGCCAGGCCCCGCGTCCAATGGCTGCAGGCCAGACCTAGCGTCCAGCGACTGCGGGCCGCCGACGGGTTTGAGCGGCTGCAGCCCCGCTGGGGCCTGGGGAGGCTTCCGCCCGGCGGTTCCCGGCAACGGTCGCAGACCGCCCACCGTAGCCGCAGGCGCGGCCTGGGTCTCGTCCAACGGGGACAACCCCTGGACCTTGGAAGCACCGCCGCTGGCATCCTCCAGCAACACCACATCCTCTTCCTCCACAGCCTTCGGCGGCTTGTCACCGGGCAGCGGCGCCAACCCCAAATCCTCCTCATCGCCCAACGGCGCCAGCCCAAGTTCCTCGTCGATCGAGGGCGCGGGTTTGGCCTTGGCACCCGCGTCCGCCGGCTTGCCCCGTCCACGATCCGGTCCGCGATCCCGTTCGCGCGAGCCGTCCGAAGGTTGTTCCGTGTCGCTCTGCAAGTCGGCGAGCAACTTGGAGGCTTGCAGCTTGGTCAAGTGCCCGCTGCGGACCAGCCGTTTGGCCACGGAATCGGCGGTGACGGGTGTCGTGGATGACCTCACCTGCTCCCGGAGGGTCTGCAGAAACCAGGCTTCCAGCAGGCCGGTCTTTTCCAGTCGGTCAAGAAAACGCTCCCCGGACATCGGCGTCATTCACTTTCCTCAATGGTCGTTAACTGCACCTGCTCCATGCCCACCTCGGTCCCCGCATCCAGCGCCGCGACGACTTTCTCGTGCAGGGAATCCCCGTGCGCTTTGACCAGCAACTTGGTCGGCACGGTGCCGCCGCTGCCGGTGCTGCGCGCCTCGCGGAGCTTCCGCAGCAATTCCTGTTCGCTGGGCGCTTCCACGTCCCAATCCGGCGTCACCACCCGGTACGTGTTAAACTCGTCCACGTACACGGTCACGAAGGTGGGATCTTCCTCCGGGTCTCGGGCGACCACCACCGTGCTTGGCGCGTCCTGCTTGGGCTTGGGAATCTCGATGGACTTCTGCATGGCAAAGGCGGCGGTCACCATAAAGAAGATCAGCAGCTGAAAAGTGACGTCGCACATCGGCGTCATGTCCATTTCGGCTTCGGCGGGCTGCCACTTCTTCGTCGAAACCAGGGCTTCTTCCTCTTCCCCCGACGCTGCCTCCGCAACGCTGGCGACCGCCCGTTCCGCCTCGCGGACCGTTGGGGGGCGTTCCTTCGGCTCCGGGACCACGCTTGCCTGCCCGCACTGCGAACAGCGGACGCGGCGGCCGATCAAGTGCTCCGGCACCGAATGCTGGGCCTGACAGGATGGGCACAAAAACGTATGAGCCACCGACCTACTTTACCTCCGTGACGGCGACATACAGCTGTTGAACGCTTTCATTGCGCGTCGCCGCCTTGGCAATCCGCCACACCTCGCGTTGCTTGATGCCTTTGGCCGCTTTGATCAGCACATGCTCCTTGGCGCCGCCTGAGAATTCCTTCTCCACATAGTTGGCGACCTGCTCCTCCTGAGCCGCCATGTCATTCGTGCTCACGCGGGCCGCGTCGCTGACGCCGCTGCCGCAATAGACCACCGCTTTGCCGCCTTCGCCCGCTGCCATGGTGATGATGATCGACGATTTCTCCACGACGGGTTTCCCGTACCGGGCGGGCGGCAGCTTCAAGGCACCGGACGGATCGATCTTCCCTGCGACCAGGAAGAAAATCAGCAACAAGAACGTCAAGTCGATCATGGACGTAATGTCCATGTCGGACTCCTCCAGGGTCTTGGAGCGGATCAACGGCTCCATGACCTCGTCGCCAGCTTTCTTGTCCGGCATGTTCCGTGTCCCCGATCAAGATCCCCCTCGACGGCCCCGTGCCTCCAACCCATTGCGCAGGCTCTCCAGGACATGCGTCAGCCCGGAAATCGCCAAGTCCTCCATCTTGCGAATGCGGACGTTGATCGCCGCCATGGCAATGCCCAAAGGGATAGCCACGGCCAAACCGATGGCGGTGGTGATCAGCGCCAAGCTGATGTCGGCGGCCAACTCGGTCGGCTTGACCGTCTCGGCCGCCGCCAACTTGGCAAACGCGCCCATCATGCCGAGCACCGTCCCAAACAGGCCCAGCATCGGCTCGCTCTTGATCACCATGTTGATCCAGCTGATGCGATACTCCAGATCGGCCATCAGGTCGCGCTGAAAGCGATCCACGACGATCTGCCGCACCTTGCTGAAGCCCAGGTTGCGGTTGGCGATCGCCAGATTAGCCAGTTGCGGCACGGCCCGCTGATCTCCTTCGCACACGGCGCTGGCGGAGTCGAAATCGCCGCGCTCCAGCGGCTCTTCCACGGCGGTCAGGAACTCGACCTGAGCCTCTTCGCTGCGGAACCGCTTCTGCGCGACGCGCCGCCACACCATCACCACACAATAGGCACCCCACAACGCGACGATCGCCTGTGCGGCGTACGTCGCGTTGCCCACGTGCATAACTAGTCCTTCGTAGTCCATATTACCGCCCGACGCGTGTTGACCGATCAGGAAGGAAAAAACTTCGGCTGCTATTCTAGTCGAAAACATGGCGGGCGACATACCCGCGCCGAGAAGCCCGGCTTCTTCTGAAAAGCCGAGCTTCTGAATCTTCGCCACCCCCGGCTTTTTCACTCCTTCACTTTTCCACTCTTCCACTTCTCACATCGTTGGTGCCGGCCGAAAGAACTGGTCAATGACGAAGAACTCATAGCCCGCGCCAGCCGCCCGCACGCCGAAAACCGTCTTCCAGAACTCCCGGGCATCCCGCCCCCGGGCGTTTTCCGCCTCCAACCGCAAGAGCTTCAACTCCGTTTCCCTGGGGTAGAACTGCAGCACCAACCGGCGCTGCGTGTTCACGCCGGCTTTGGCCAGCAATTGCCGGTCAAAGGCGGCCAGCGGTCCCCCCGCATTCTGCCACGTCATGTACATCCGTTTCTCGTCTTCAGGTTTTCCCGAGCGGCGATCCGGTTGGGCCTTGGCCAGATTGAAGGCATAGTCCACCAGCGGTGTTCCACCGGCGGCGGCCAACTCGATCTTGAAGAAGTCCAGCTGCCGCGCGTAGGGCTCCAGACCGGACGTCGTGTAGCGGATTTCCCAGCGTTCCCAGGGCGGAATGATGTCGCTACGGCCCTCGCCTTCCGGACCGGGCCCCCGGCTGTCGCCCAGCCCTCCACCGCCCTTGGTCGTGGCCTCCGCCGCCATCACGACCGCGTCGAACGCCGCGGTCTGCGTGGTGACCACGTCGGTGACGGCCTCCAAGGTCGCCTCCATCTGCGGTTCGTACATCTCCTCTTCCAACTCTTCCGGACCCGGAGGTTCCATGTCCCGCGCGAATCCGGCCGCATGATCGCCGCGCCCGGCATACTCGACTAACTCAACGGGGACCGTTTTCAGCGTGAAGATCAACCGGCCGGTCAGCCAAATCACGAACAGGGAGAAGACGCAGACTCCCACCACGATCAACAGGGAGATCAGCAAGCTGGCCACGGAATCGTAGGTGCCGCTGCGCAGCGTCTTCAGCGCCTGCGTTTCGGCCGACAGGGATCGAGGGGTGCCGGGCTTGCTAGTCACCGTCATTCCCGCTCCTTGAGGAAGGCGAATTATCGAAACCCAGAACAGATTGCATTTCCGGCGATCTCCGCAGACAGTTCGACACGTTCCCAAACGGCGGCGTCGATGCTATCAGCCGCGCCCCCCGTTGTCAACTCGCGGGGCGACGGAAGTCGTTGACTAAAGCAAAGTTGCAACTCGACGGATGTACCACTGCCGGCCCCCTCTCTCGCCACGGCCCCGCCCTGACGTGCGGGCGTCGCCATGCAACTCACCTCCTCAACTGGCACGTTGGGCCTGGAGGAGTTCATCGGCCAGGACGTTCGAGGTGCGCGGATCGAGAAACTTCAGGAGCAATTGCCGCGTATCGGAAAACAGCTGGTCGATCTTGGCCTGCACGCGCCGGTCGGGGCTCTTGATCCGCTGAGCTGTCTGGTCCAATTGCCGAGTCAGGTCCGAGCGGTTCTCCAAGCCGCGGAATTCCTCCAGCAGCGCCCTGGCCTGATCGAACTCCTTCTTCTGGAGATGGCGGCGGAAGCGGGCGGTGTACAGTTCCCGGCGGGCCACCAAGTCCATGACACGGTTCTGCAAACCCTTGACGTGCCCTTCCGCCAGCAACCGCGGGTCGTCGTCGGTCACCGCTGCCGTCAGCAGCGGTTCCAGACCGGCGACGACCGGCAAGCGGGCCAGCAAACGGCCGCCATTGCGGACGTAAAGGAGTTGCAGCGGGTTGGGCTTCATGCCGATGCGGATCCGTCCCCGCCAATCGGTGACGCCCAACAACTCCGCGTCTTCCGAGTCCGGCGGCTTGGAGTAGACTTCGTAGCCACCCAACGGAAGCGGCTTGTCGCCCTCGGTGACGACGGCCAAATCGGTCGCCTCCAACCGCGGTTTGGCCAACAGGGCCAGTCGCAGCGTGCGAGCGCTGCTGCGGCCTCCCAGCGGCGATCTCATCCCGGACGCGACCTGACACTGCAACTGGTTGCCCTTGCGTCCGGTCACCGTCAAAAAGGTCCACCTCGCTGGCTGAATTCCGTTCGCCAGCGGCTCGCCCAAACGGTCGTTGCGGCGAATGATCGGCACCAGCACGGCGCCATCGGGCAGCGCGGCCGGGGACCGCTCCCCCGTGATCAGGCCGCCGGCACGGACGCGCACGAAGGCCTCCTTGCCCTTGGAGGATTCGATCCGGCCAAAGGGTACGAAAGCATCCCGCAGCGCTGCAAAGCTCTCGTCCGCCACGCGATTCGGCTGCGTCACGTGGCGCGTCAAGACCGGTTGCCACATCCGGGTCCGGCAGTCGAGTTCGCGAACCACAATCGCCAGCCCCGTCAACTCGTCGCGCATGCCCAGCAGCATCAGCTTGTCGTCCTGCTTCAGGACGTCAGCGGCGAGAGCTTGGACGGCTTCCGTTGTCACCCGTTCCGGGTGACGAGCCGCGTCGAAAGCCAGCGCCGCCGGGCAGGGCAGCACTTCAACCTGCCACGTCGCGCCCGCCACGACCCAGGCCCGCTCGGCAACCACCCGCTGGATTCGCTCCGCCAGTCCCGCGGACAACTCGGCCGAGCGATCCAACGCGAGCCAGACCTTGACCGAGTACGGCGAGTATTCCCACGTGGTTTGTGCCGCCAAAACGCGGGGAAAACAGGGCAGCAGTCCCAGCAGGAGCGTAAGGCACGCCAGCATCCGCGGCCCAGGCCGGCAACCGGACGCACCGCCACCCGCGCCGGCCGGAAGCCGCTTCGGGAAACGGGGCTGGGAGGTCCACGGGGCCATCGTCACTCCTGCTCGACCTGGGGCACAACGCGCCACCGCTCGACGTTCTGGTAAAACGCAATCGGCCGGTCTTGAACTCCGGTCAAGCCGGTCTGATAGACAAAATAGTCGATCATCTGAAACAGCGGAAGCAGGGTCACATCCTCGTACAGCAAGCGGTGCAACTCGTGCAACGTGTCGCGAGCGTCCTTCCAGTTGGCCGCTTCATCCAGCCGCCGCAAGGTCAGGCTGAGGAAGGGATCGGCGGTCGCGACGAGCCCCGCGGGACCGAACACCCGCGCGGCATCGGTCAGCGGCTCGCGGATCATCAGTTCCCCGTACAACACGTCATACTTGCCGTCCGTCACCTTGCTCTGGCCCGGCGGCAATTCCCGCAGCACACACTTGACGCCGATCACGTTCCACTGAGTCTGAATCTGCTTGCAGATAAAGCGGGGCATCTCCCCGGCCGGGTGCGCCAGCACCAGTTCCTTCAACTCGGGCGCCTTTTCCTGCTTCTTGTCGGCGGCCGCCCCCAACTGCTGCTCGGCCAGCCGCAGCAGGATCGCCGACATCACGGGATCGTAGGGCAGCGGGCGGATCGCTTCGTCATAGGCGTACGCGGCGGGGTCGTTGCCGGTGACTCCCGCCGGCAGCGGGGCGCTTAAGACCCGCATCCCTTCCACCTCCACACCGTCCAACAGGCCCTTCTTCAGGATGACTTCGCGATTGATCCCGTACAGCAGGGCGCGCCGAAAGACGCGGTTGTCCAAGAACGGACTTTCCCGGTTGGGGATCAAGACGTGGATCGACGGGAAGGCGTAGGCTCCCACGTGGAACGATTCGTCGTTTCGCAAGCGAAACGCGTCGCTGGGCAGCAGGCGGTCGATGGCGTCGATCTTCCCCTTCCGCAGATCCTCGATCGCCTTGCGCGGCTCGGCATAGTACCGCTCGACGACGACGGGGCTGGGCTCCCCCGCCGCCCCGCTGGCCGTCGGTTCGAATCGCGTCTCGACCGGCGACTGTTCGGCGACTCGATAGCGGACTCCGTTGGGACCCTGATCGCCCAGCCGCACCTGCAACAGGGCCTGGGGCAACACGTGAGGCTGCCGCAGCTTGACGCGCACCCGGCGGACGTTCTCGATCTTGACCTCGGCCACCAACTTCGCCCACGAGGGCCGGTACGCCGGGGAACCAGGATCGGCCATCGCCAGCAGCTCACGGCACAGGTCGTAACCGGTGAAGCCGGCTCCCTGCTGAGGGCGCAACTCAAAAATCAACTCCGACCGATCCGCGCTCTGCTGTACCGTGCCCCACGGACTGGCATAAGCGCCGCCCTCCGGGCCGCGCTCCACGAACTCGATCAGCGTGCGATACATCAGAAATCCGCAACGCCGGGCCGGCGAGTCGTCCAAGCTGGTCCCGTCGAACGACGACGCCGGCTGGGACGTGCCGACGACCACCAGGGGATAGCGGCGCGCGATCTCCAGGATCAATTCGCGGCCGCCTTCCACGCGCGGCCAGACCTTGAGCATTTCCCGGCTGGCATCGTGCGCCTCGCGGAACCGGCCGGCGGCCAAATGGGCCGACGCTTCGTCGCGTTTCGCCTTGGCCATCGCATCCAGCCGGCTGCGCCACGACGCCACGGGCAGGAACGCGGCCCCGTGGTCTTTCGCCAGCCGCTCCACCAACATCCGGGCACCGGAGAAATTGCCGGCGTCCACGTAGCTCTTGACCGCAAGATCGCCGACCCGTTCCATCGCCAGCCGCACTGTTTGCGGCCCGCCCTGATGCTGGTAGTCCTTGTTCTGCCGGTACAACTCCTCGAGGACCGCCAGCGCCTCGGCCACCTGCTGCTTCTTGAACAAGACGCCGGCATTGGTGTACAGGTACGCCTGCAGCGATTCCTGCAGACGCGCCGTGGCCGGGTAGAACCGCAGCAGGTACTGATAATAGTCGTACGCCTCGTCCAACTGCTGCATGGCGTCGTCGAGCCGGCCCGAAAGGCTCGACTCGGCGGCCCGGCGAACGACGTCCTCCGCCTCGTGCAGGACGCGTTCTTCGTAGAACGCGATGTTCTCGATGGCCCTCCACGCGACCTCGTAGTCGTCCGCCGGATTTTCCAGCAACTTGACTTTCAACTTGCCGACGCGTTTTACCTTGTCGGGCAGACGGCGCTCGGGCAAGTCCAGCAGCATGACCCTGAGGACCGTGTTGTCGTTCTCCTTGTCCAATAAGATCTCGTCATAAGGCGGCTGTTCGAAGCAGCGGCGGGGCCGCTCGGGAGCCGCGGCCTCCGGAGCCGGCTTGGCGTCCGGCGGTGACTTGGCATTGGGAGGTGACTTGGCATCGGGAGGTGACTTGGCATCGGGCCCGGCCGGTTGGGGCTCCGCGACCGGCGGCGCTGGTTCCCCAGGCGGCTTCCGGGCCTCGTCGGCAGCCTGCAGAGCGGTTCCCGCGGCCAGAGCGACCAGCACCATGAGCACGGAGAAAAGAAGTTTCGTCAGTCGGCGATTCATGTTCGACTTCAATAGTCCAGCAGTTGGCCATCGGGCCGGATCGACAGATACCACGCCCGCCATTTGAGCCGCGACGCGTCGACTTGCTCCTTGGTCGGCTGCGCGGGCAGCCCGAATCCCGCAAACTTCCGGCTGATGAACCGCAGGCCGCTCTCCGCTTCCTGCACGATCATGGGGTTGGGATCCGTCAAGGCGAAAATCAGCGCCGGAACGTTGTCCAAGTCCCGCGACTTGGCCAGCGTCTTGACGGCCGCCAAACGGGCTTCAAAGTTCTCGTTGGTGACCAACTCCCGCAGCCGCTCCAGTTGGCTCGTGCGTTTCGTCAGGTCCGCGTCCAGCGAGAGACCGCCGGGCAAGGCCGTCGCATCGAAGTCCTTGTCCTCCGCACTGCTGAGCAGTTGCAGCAGATCGTCCACGTCGCGGACCATCTGGGGCGTGACAACCTTTCCGTCCTGCATCCGGGCGTTCGTCAGGTCCTTCGGCAGACCCATGCCGCCAATCAGGATCCCCTCGTCCAACGTCGCCTTCTTGATCGCCTTCTGGCTGCTGCGTGTGAGGAACAACACCGCAAAAGCGGTGTCGGTGATCGGCCCGCTGCCGGGAGCATCCTCACTAGCCCAGGAGCCATCCGCGGCCTGGGTCTTCTCCAGGTGAGCGACCCCCGCGTTGTACCAGTCCGGGTCCGGAACGACTTTGCCTTCCACCAATTCCTGAAAGCTCTTGTAGCGTTCGACCGCGTACATGTAGTAGTGCGTCCAGTGCTTGGTGTCGTAAGTCAGGTTCTTCGCGAACCAGGCGTTGCCGCCCGCGGCAGTGCCAAACAGCTGCTGGCCGCTCGTGTTGGTTGGTTGCAGGTACAGCTGCCGTTTTTTCTTCTGCTCCTCCGTCTCGACCTTTTGCAGGGCGGGAGGCAAACCGGATTTCGCCTCTTTCGCCGGCGCCCGTTTGGCATCCGCGCCGAACCCCAGCAAGTGGGCACAGATATAGACGCTGCCCACCCCCGCCGCCGCCATCGAGTGCGTGCTCTGCCCCTGGTTGCGCCGTTGGTTGCTGCCTGGATCCAAAGGCGAGTACGTCCATCCCCCGTCGAGGTTCTGCACGCGCATCAACCACTGAGCGGAATTCTCCACCGCACGAGCCGGCACCTCGACGCCCGCTTGGTGCGCCGCCCAGCAGCACAGCACGCCATACTGCGTCTGGGACGTGTCGTCATACGAGGGCGGCTGGTAGGACCAAGCGCCGCCCGGACGCTGGCGGTTCAACATCCCTTGCACCAGCAGCCTGATATCGGAGGCGTACATGGCGGGGTCGACTTCGCACAAGAAGATGCAGGCAATTGCCTCGTTGTAACAATGACTGAGCCCGCCGGTTTTGGCGAATTCTGGAGCTATCTTACGCGCGCTTGCCACCGCTGCCTGAACGAGCGGATGAGTCTGGTCCTTGCCGGCTTTCAACAAGGCCATGCCAACCAGGCACTTGCCGCCCACCAAATCCGTGTTTCCCCCCTTCGCCTCCAAGTACGCAATCGCTCTGCCCAACATCTGCTGGACATTCGGGCTTTCCGGCGTGTCAGCCGCCGCAGGGACCCACGCCCCGCACAGACACACCAGCAGCACGCCCCTGGCCAACGCACACGGACCGTGAACGAAGAGATGATCGAGTGCGGGGCCGGACGTCCAAGCCGCCGACCGTCGCGCCGAACCAGAACTTCGCGAAAAGAACGCAGACATACGCATCCTAATCTGGCCAACAACTGCCTCTTCTTGCGCGCCGTCAGCCCCTGTACCTCATGACTGTCACTTCGTGACCTGCATCCTCGGATCTTCCCGTCCTTCCCCCGCGCTGCTGAAAGGACCACTGCCCCAGCGTTCACGACCAGAACGGCCATCGCAGGCGAAAAATCCACGCCCAAGCCACCTGCCGGCAGGTGGGCTACGATCGTGCCGATCCCCGACGCGTCAACAGCGTGGATGCTATCAACCGCGCACCACCTTGTCAACACGCGCGGCGACGGAAGTCCTTGACTTAACCAAAGTTGCAGCTCTGCCGTTGAGCTTTGCCACAGCCGGATCACAGAGTTCCGTCCAGCAGGCACCGCACGCCTGGACCGATGCTGCGCGACTCCCCCGTCGCCCTTGCCGTCCGATTCCCACCGACGCGAATTGACAATCCGGCACGGAACATTTACGATTGCTCCTGTGCTGGACCAACAACCATAACGACGATCCGGTCAGGTAGCTCAGTTGGTAGAGCAACGGACTGAAAAGCGGGGACCTGCCTTTTCGCTTCACCCTCGAAAAACATGGGAATTCCTTTGATGCTAAGGGCTTACGCTGCTCTTCTCTTTCTGGTCGAAACTCTACAAAACCCCTGGAAACGACACTTGCGGGTGCCAGTGACACCCGGTGGTTGGCAAGCCAACACCTTCTCGCAAACGCCCATCGCGCATCGGCGTACCTGACCGATCTGGGGAGCTACGGAGCTGTCTTCCCAGCCGCTTTCACTTCCCTTGCCCCCGCGAATACACTGTCACTGGACAACTCCAGTCCGGGACTCCTCCGGGACCCACTCCACAGACATCGTACCTTCGCGCGCGATCGCTTTTCCACGACACCGGCCGACCAACAAGCCGCTCCGCTGGCAACTGACGGACTGAAGGTCGGGAGTGAAATGCCGCCCGGTGCGTCGCCGGCCGACTCCATCTCGGAAGTCCCTTCCACCCCGGCCCCGGCACTACCCCAACCGGCTAATCCAAAGATACTAC
>CAYUFW010000125.1:6923-21381 GCA_964443915.1 uncultured Pirellulaceae bacterium | reverse complement strand
CAGTTGGTAACGCTCGCTGTACCCTTCCTCGCCGGCGAAATAGACGAAGGCATTCAGGTCCGGGCGGATGCCGTTGGCCAACATGCCTAGGATCAGGTCGTCCCGCCCGTCGCCGTTCAGGTCGGCGACCGCGCCGGAGCGCGATCCGTCGGCCGGGAGCAACTGCGGCCGCGAATCGGCCAAGGGGTTGGCGAAGACGTAAGCCGGCGGCTTCTCCCAATGATCCTGCGAATTGCAGATCGGCAGGTCGATCCAGCCGTCGCCGTTGAAGTCGAAGCGGAAGATTCTCTGCAACGCGCCGGCCTTGGAGACGTAGAGGTTCTGGCCCGCGTTGCCGAACGTGCCGTCGGCGAAGTCTGCAAAACCTCTCTCGCGCCACGTGCCGCCGACGGCAACGTCTGACCGGGCGTCCTTCGCGCCGCCGTTGGCCAACGCCTCCTGAGCGCCTGCTTCCCGCGCCGCTGGTCCGTGCCAACTGGCCCCGTACACGAGAACCAACGCCAGCAACGTCCGCTCGAACCTGGCCCTCATCTTCATCGCCGCGACCACATGGAAAAAGTTCTGGCTTGACAAAACCCGACGCTTCTGTTGGGAACACCACGCAAGAAAGACGAATCGGACGATCGCGACTTCGTGGCAACGCGGCACCGCGCCGGAGGTCCACTCGCGCGCCATGCTGATTTTTTGCTGTCACATGGTGTGCGTCAAGTCCCAATGGACACGCGAGTCCCAACGGACATGCGGGCGGGAATCCCGGCCGCGGCAAACATGACGCACGGCGCTTGCCTGACGGGCCGCAGCCGGGCATGATGAACGCCTGCCGCGTCGTTACGGATCCGGACGACAAGGCGGGTTTGCCGTCCCCGGCCCTTTTTTCAACGAAGGAAGAAAGCCATGAACCGTCCGTTGGTGGCGTTCTGCGGCCTCGCCTGCCGCCTGCTGTTCAGCTGTTGCGCGGCCAGTGCCGGTGAATCCGGCGCGCTGGAATCCGACGCGGCGCGGACGGGCCGGACGCCCCACGCCGGTTCCGCCTGGAAATGCGTGCTGACACTGGACGAGCGGCGGCAACTCATCGGCGGCGATCCGCGCGAATTGCGGGCCGCGATCGCCCGCGGCGCCGATCTGCGGATCTACTCCGAGTTCATTCACAACGAGCATATCGATCCGAAATCGGCATCCGCCGAACCGGTCCAGGAATCGATGGACATGCGCTGCACGTATCTGATCGATCAGCGCTGGGCGGCGGGACTGCTGACGCTGCGGCAGCCCGTCGAACTGCCGTTCGGCTTCGGTCCGCGTCCGTCGCTGTCGCTGTTCCTGTATAACGAGAACGGCCTGCAAGCGATCGCCCGGCCGTTTCTGGACGGCCCGCCGCAACTCGGCCCCCACGGCCCCTCGCCCGTGTCGCCTCCTGCCGACATGCCTAAGTACCACGAATTCGACTCCTGGGACGCCGGAACGAACGCCCCCAGCAGCAATTTTGCCTATGACTTCGGCACCCTCAAATACTTCGTCCGCGATGACTGGGTGGAAGTGCTCGCCCATGACGGCGACGGCAAAGTCCAGCGCGGCTCGCTGGCCGACCTGACGGCCGCGTTCCGCCGGGGAGCGGAATTCAAAGTCGGCATGACGGGCCTGTGTGACGACCTGTCCAAGAGCGGCGAGCGGGTGCCGCACGAAGTCTTCATCCAGTGCGGGTCGGTCTACCTCTACACACAGCAGCCGTTGTTCATCGCGGCCACGCATCCGGTGGTCCGAGTCGCCCCGGCGATTCCGCTGCGGTACGCTACCGAGAATTGGGATTACAGCTGGCTGGTCCTGCGCACGGACGGACGGGCCGCGGTGCTGCGGTACGATCCGTATACGCTCAGGCCGGACCGGGCCGAACGAAAACTGGCGCTGCGTTGGTTCGCGCGGTGGCGTTAATAGTTGGTCAAGAAAAACAGTGGAGGCCGTGTTTGTGGCCACCGCCCTCATCAAACCCAGGTGTTTCATCATGCGAACGACCCGAGGCGCTTCACGAACGGTTTTGAGACTTGGCACTGCACTCGTGCTCGCGGCATTCCCGCTCGCCGGCCGGGCAGAGGACCCCGGCGTGCAGTGCCAGACGGATCCCGTCACGCGGTTGATCCACGTCGTCTACGGTGTTCCCCAGGACGCTCCGGATCGCCTTCTGGTGCGGAGCTTCTGGTCGCCGCGGGGACGGAACGAGTGGCAGCCCGCCCGCGTCCAGCCGCTGCTTTCCGACACCGCCTGGGAGCTGCTGCGCGAGGAGGACTGGCTGCCTTGGATCAAGGGCGAAGTGGTCGAACTGCGCGCCGCCGGGCTGAAACGCACGCTCGTCTTCAACCCGTATCCGGAGGCCCAGGCCGGCGGCACGGTGGACGTCGACTTCCGCGTCGAGCTGTACGCGGAGGACGACCGGCGGCTCGCGCGGCTCGAAGCCCCCGCCGCGGCCGACAACCGCGACGTGGTCTACCTGGACGACTGGAGCGGTGTCATTCAGAAAGAGACCGTGGCTGCCGAGGACAAGCCTGGCTGCTGGCGGCTGGAGAGCGGTTTGGCCGCCGGCGCCAGTCCGTACGCCACCGGCGGCACGCGGCTGGCCGGCGCCGCCGCCGAGCTGCCGCAGCTGACAATGCCGCTGGCCCTCAAGGGTCCCTATGCCGTCTTCGTTTACTCGTTCGGCGGCGTGCGGTTGCGGCTGTCGGGCGATCTGCGCAGCGACCGGCTCGGCGCGCGTGTGCCCTACGGCGAGGAGCTGTGGCGGTGGACGCGGCTGGACGGGCAGCACCTCGTCGTGCGCCAGTTGTATGCCTTCACCGGACCGGCGGCCAGCTCGCTGGACTACGTCAAACTCGTCCCGCTCAGCGACGAGCTTGTCACGCGCCTGGATGGCGCCTTCGGGAAGCCAGACCGTTTCGTCGCCAGCTACTGGGAACCCTACAGCTACGCCTTCTCGGACAGCGTGCAGGACATGTCATGGCACTTGCAGTACCTGGACGCCTACCGGGAAGCGGACGTCTCCTTGGTCGACACGCAGCTGGGGCGGTTCGGCATGAAGTCGGTCTATGAAACCCGTGTCTCCGACCAGTTGCTCCACTTGACTCGAGGCGATCCCATCGGCGCCATCGCACACCCGCAAACGACCAATGTCGGCCGCATGCAGCAGTACACCAACACGCTGCAGGCGACGCTGACCTTCTGCCGTGCGCTCGGATTGAACGCCCACGCCAACTTTGGGGCCACCAACTGCTATCCCGGTTCGCCGCTGCAGGGCGACTTCTCCAAACAGCACCCCGAGTGGACGCGCGGCCATGCGTTGCGCTACGAGGTGCCCGAAGTGCGGCGTTTCATCCTGGATGTCTACCGCGAGACGCTGGAGATTGGCGCCACAGGCCTGTCGATCGACTTCTGCCGCTACCCGGAGGGAATCGACGCCGCCGAAACGGCCAACGGTTTCTTCCGCGAACTCCGCGGACTGGCCGACGAGTACGGCCGGCGTGGCGGCAAGCGCATTCCGATTCTGGTGCGTTTCCCCGCCGAGGGCGTGCGGCTGGCCGAGCGGTTCGACTACAGCACCTGGGTGCGCGAGGGCCTCGTGGATTACCTCTGCCCGAGCAGCATCCAAGGCCGATTCCACTACTTCGACATCGCGCCGTACGTCAAGGCCACCGAGGGCACGAGCTGTACCCTATTGCCGCAGATCGACGCGCTCTCGTGGGGGCTGCCCAAGCCCGGACTGTTTCTGTGGCGCGTCCAGCAATTGTACGACCAGGGAGCCCAGGGACTCTATGTGTACCAGGGCGACAGCATGGTCCTCGGCAGCCCCGTCGAGCGGCGCTGCATGCGGCAGCTGCGCAGCACCGAATCGGTGCTGCGTTTCTGGGAAGAGGACGCTCGGCTCCGCTCGGCCCGCAGCAAGGGCATTTACCTCTCGCACGCCAGCCAGCTTCCCGGCTACCACTCCTGGGAGCGGCTTCACGTCTGGCTGGAAGGAATCCCGCTGGGCGAGGTGGAACTGTACCTCGACGGCCAACTCATCAACCGCTTCGCCGGACCACCCTATCTGCTGGGGAACCAGGACCGCAGCGGCGATTCCGCGCTGCCCAAGGGCGAGCACTCCCTCCGCGTCCGCGCCCGCGACGGCACGGGGTGGCTGGAGCGGACCTTCAAGATCGTCAGCGCGGGATGAGAATTGCGGACGGGATACGCGCTCAGTAATTCACGCGGTCTGCAGTGGCCTCGACGAGGTGATCCTGCGGTACGACATGGACGAGAGCCCCGTCGAGGCAATCACCGACGGCCACGAAACGAAGGCCGAAACCGCGCGTTCTTGCCAGCTGTTGGGGCAGCTACCTCCAGACCTCAGTCGATGATCTTGTTGATCGGGTATTCCACGATGCCTTTCGCGCCGGCGGCTTTGAGTTGCGGGATCAGGGCCCGGACGACGGATTCGTCCAGGATGGTGTTGACGTCGACCCAGTCGGGTTCGGAGAGCGCGGAGACCGTAGGATTTTGCAGCGCGGGCAGCAGCTTGAGAATCCGTGTCAAGTCCGCTCGCGGGACGTTCATCATCAGGCCGACCTTGCCCTCCGCGTTCAGACAGGCTTGCAGCATCAAGGCGATGTTATCCAGTTTCTGCCGGATCCACGCGTCGCCGTAGGACTGCTGGTTGGCGATCAGCCGCGTGGTGCTTTGCAGCACCTCGGCGATGATCCGCAGGTTGTTGGCCCGGATGGAACTGCCGGTTTCGGTGACTTCCACGATGGCGTCGGCCAAGCGCGGCGGCTTGACCTCCGTTGCGCCCCACGAGAATTCGACGACCGCGTTGACTCCCTGCCGGGCCAGGAAGGCCTTGGTCAAGCCGACGGCTTCGGTCGCGATCCGCTTGCCTTCCAGGTCGTTGACCGACTGCACCGGGGAGTCGTTCGGCACGCACAGCACCCAGCGCACCGGACGGCGGCTGACTTTGGAGAACACCAACTCGCAGACCTCGACGACCTGCGCGCCGGTCTCCAGGACCCAGTCGTAGCCGGTGATACCCGCATCCAGGATTCCCTGCTCGACGTAACGCGCCATCTCCTGGGCACGGATCAACAGGCATTCGATCTCCCGGTCGTCGATTGACGGGTAGTACGACCGCGACGAGAACGTGATCTTGTAGCCGGCCCGCTGGAACAACTGGGCCGTCGCTTCCTGGAGGCTGCCGGCGGGAATGCCTAGTCTCAAAACTCGATCGGACATGGGGGCACTCTTCTTGGTGCGACGGCCTTTCCAGGCCGTCGGTTAAGGTCTTAGTTGGTGGGCTGTGTGCCCTATTGGCACGCAGGACTCGTTTAACCGCGCCCCCCCATCGGGAAGCGCGGAGAGTTACCGCGTCCAAGCCGCCTCCCGCGCTCCCCGGTGGGTTGCGGTTAACGAATTGGGCCGCGTCGGATACCCGCGTCAGCTCTTCTTGTACACCGCGGCCGGATCGAAGACACGGTCGCCGACGACTTCGACTTGCCGCGTGGGCGGGTCGATTTTGCGGAAGAAACAGCTGCGATAGCCCTCGTGGCAGGCCGCGCCGCCGATCTGGTGCACCTTGACCAGCAGCGTGTCCGCATCGCAGTCGAAATAGATGCTGCGCAGCTCCTGGACGTTGCCGCTTTCTTCGCCCTTGCGCCACAGCTTCTGGCGGCTGCGGCTCCAGTAGCACACGCGGCCGGTCTGCAGCGTCTCCTCGTAGGCCGCCGGGTTCATGTAGGCCAGCATGAGCACGTCGCCGGTCGCCTCGTCCTGGGCGATGACGGGAATCAACTCGTGTTTTTCAAAATCAGGACCGTTCATCCCCTCTCCTCAATCGCCGGGCCACACGCAGGCGGCCGCGCGCCTGGGCGACCGTCCGGTCGCGGACCTGCCTCTGTTCGTCGGTCGGGACGCGTTGGTTCCGCGCCTCGTCGAGTTGTGCCTGGGCGGCCGCCGCGTCGACTGCGGCCGCCGGGACCGCCTGCCCCGTCAACACCGTGACTTGATTCTTCACGACTTGCACGAAACCGCCGTCCACGTAGTAGCGGCTCACCGTGCCGCCCTGCCGCAGCCGCATTTCGCCGAAGCCAGCGCCTTCCGTTCCGGCGTGACGACGGTGCATTGCAGTGTCTTTGCCATTTGCCTGCTGCCTTACCCCGCTTTCGCGCTCATGTTCTTGGCCTGTTCCTCCGCCTGCTCGATCGAGCCGACGTACATGAACGCCTGTTCGGGCAGGTGGTCCCACTTGCCGTCGCAGATCTCTTCGAAGCAGCGGATCGTGTCCTGCAGCGTCGTGATCTCACCTTTCTTGCCCGTAAACACTTCCGCGACCAGGAACGGCTGCGACAGGAAGCGCTCGATGCGGCGGGCGCGATGGACCACCAGCTTGTCCTCGTCGCTCAACTCGTCCACGCCCAGAATCGCGATGATTTGCTGCAGTTCGCGGTACCGCTGCAAGGTCCGCTGCACGCGGCGAGCGACTTCGTAGTGCCGCTCGCCCACGTATTGCGGATCGAGAATGCGGCTGGACGACGCCAGCGGGTCGATCGCGGGGTAAATGCCCTTTTCGGAAATCGAACGCTCCAGGTAGATGAACGCGTCCAATTGGCCGAACGCCGTGGCCGGGGCCGGGTCCGTCGGATCGTCGGCCGGCACGTACACGGCCTGCACCGACGTGATGGCCCCCCGCTTGGTCGAAGCGATCCGCTCCTGCAAGGCGCCCATCTCCGTGGCCAGCGTGGGCTGATAACCGACGGCCGAGGGCATGCGGCCCAGCAGCGCCGAGACCTCGCTGCCGGCCTGCGAAAAACGGAAGATGTTGTCGATGAACAGCAGCGTGTCCTTGCCCGTCGTGTCGCGGAAGTACTCGGCGACCGTCAGCGCGGACAGGGCCACGCGGAGCCGCGCGCCGGGCGGTTCGTTCATCTGGCCGAACACCATGCAGGTCTGCTCGATGACCTTCCGACCCGTGTCGCCGATCTGCGCTTCCTGCATTTCCAGCCACAGGTCCGTGCCTTCGCGGGTCCGCTCGCCGACGCCCGCAAACACGGAGTAGCCGCCGTGCGCCGACGCGATGCGGGCGATCAGTTCGGTCAGAATCACCGTCTTGCCCAGCCCGGCGCCGCCGAACAGCCCGGCCTTGCCGCCACGCACGAACGGAGTCAGCAGGTCGATGACCTTGATGCCCGTCTCGAACAGCTCCGTGCTGGTCGACAGATCGTTGACCTTCGGTGCTTCGCGATGGATCGGCCAGCGTTGCGTGGCCTGGACCGGCCCGCGTTCGTCGACGGGCTCGCCCAACAGGTTGAACACCCGGCCCAACGTGGCGTCGCCGACGGGGACCGAAACCGGATCGCCCGTGTCCACGCATGCCATCCCGCGGACCATCCCGTCCGTGCTGCCCAGCGCGACACAGCGGACGCGCCCGCCGCCCAGATGCTGCTGCACTTCGCCGGTCAGATTCAGGCGGACGCCCTTCTGATCAGTTTCGATCTTGACGGCATTGTAAATCGGCGGGAGCTTGTCTTCGGGGTACTCCGCGTCGAACGTCGAGCCGATCACCTGAGTGATGCGTCCCACGTTTTTCTCTGCAGTTGCTGTCGTCATGAATCTACTCTCAACGCGGCCCTCGGCCGCAAACAAAGCAGGTTGGGACTCCGTCCCGACCGGGGCGGGACGGAGTCCCAACCCGCGAACTATGACTCTAATCGCCCTTCAACGCTTCGACGCCGCCGATGATCTCCGAGATCTCCTTGGTGATCTGGGATTGGCGGGCCCGATTATAGGCCATCGACAGCCGCCGGATCATGCCCGTCGCATTCTCCGTAGCCGACTTCATGGCCACCATGCGCGAAATCTGCTCGCTCACGCCCGCGTCCAAGAAGCACTGGAACAGCCGCACCCGGAAACTTGCCGGAACGACTTCTTCCAGGATGCTTTCCGCCGAGGGCAGGAATTCGTATTGCAGCCGGGGGCCGCCGTTCAGGTTCTCCTCCGCCTCTTCTTCCTCTTCGCCGGCCAACGAGCCCAAGGGCAGCAAGGTCTCCACAACCGGAACCTGGCGCGACGCACTCAGGAACTTGGTGTACACGACGTCAAGGCGGTCGAGCTGTCCCAGCGCGTATGCGTCCAGATAGCGGTTGGCAATCTCGGCCACGTCCACGAACTTGGGCTGATCGTCGAATTGCAGGTAGGCCGCCGCCATCGCGATTTTGCGGAAGCGAAACGCCGAGATCCCGCGTTTCCCGGACACCTCCAGCCGCAGTTCCGGCGCTTGAGCCCGCAGCTGCTCGTACTGCGGAAAGGCCAGCCGCAAAACGCCCGCGTTGTATCCGCCGCACAGTCCGCGATTGGCAGTCAGCACCAACAAGACGCTGCTCTTGACCGCTTCCCGCGGCTCCAGCAAGGGATGCTTGACTTGCAGCCCGGCCCCAGCCAGTTCCTCCGCCAGCCGGCTGATGCGCTCGGTGAACCGGGCCGCCGCCGTGGCGCGGTCCATGGCTTTGCGGAACCGCGCAGTCGCGATCAGCTCCATCGTCCGCGTGATCTTGCGGATGTTTCCGATGGACTTGCGGCTTCGATCCAGCTTGCGGGCGTTGGCCATGCGTCTCGCTCAGGCAAAAACGGTGCTTGGTTCGGTTCTCTCCGCGGCAGCCGGTCAGGCCGGCTTCTTGGCGGCGGCGTACTGGCTCTTGAATTCCTTGATCGCCGTGCGGATATCGGCTTCCACGTCGTCGCTGACGTCCTTGCGCTCGTCCAGCGTCTTCCACAGGCCCGGCTTGTGCTGGCGCACGAAACCCAGGAAGCCCTCTTCCCAAGCCCGCACCTCCGTGACCGGAACGTCGTCCAGATGTCCCTTCGTGCCGGCATAGATGCTCAGGACCTGATCCACCACGTGCATCGGCTTGTATTGCGGCTGCTTCAACAACTCGACCATGCGGTAGCCGCGGTCGAGCCGGGATTGGGTCGCCGCGTCGAGTTCCGTGCCCAGTTGGGCGAAGGCTTCCAGTTCACGGAACGAGGCCAAGTCCAAACGCAGCCCGCCGGCCACCTTCTTCATCGCCTTGACCTGGGCCTTGCCGCCCACGCGCGACACCGAGATGCCGGCGTTCATGGCAGGCCGCTGGCCGGCGAAGAACAAGTCCGGCTGCAGGTAGATCTGGCCGTCGGTGATGGAAATCACGTTCGTCGGGATGTACGCGGAGACTTCGCCTTCCAGCGTCTCGATGATCGGCAGCGACGTTAACGAGCCCCCGCCCAGCGAGTCGGACAGCTTGGCCGAACGTTCCAACAGCCGGCTGTGGCAATAGAAAACGTCGCCGGGATAGGCCTCGCGTCCGGGCGGCCGCCGCATCAGCAACGACAGCTGGCGGTAGGCCACCGCCTGCTTGGACAAGTCGTCGTAGACGATCAAGGCGTGCTGACCGTTGAACATGAAGTACTCGGCCATCGCCGTGCCCGCGTAAGGAGCCATATACTGCAGCGGCGCGGGCGAACTGGCGCCGGCGACGATCACCGTCGTGTAATCCATGGCTCCGTGCTTCTCCAACTCCGCGATCACGCCGGCCACCGACGAGTCCTTCTGGCCGATCGCGACGTAGAAGCACTTCACGCCGGATTCCCGCTGATTGATGATCGCGTCCAGCGCGATGGCGGTCTTGCCGGTGCGGCGGTCGCCGATGATCA
Source organism: uncultured Pirellulaceae bacterium (assembly GCA_964443915.1). Lineage (GTDB taxonomy): Bacteria > Planctomycetota > Planctomycetia > Pirellulales > Pirellulaceae > Anammoximicrobium. The sequence goes on along the minus strand of CAYUFW010000125.1, from coordinate 11,685 downwards.
ACTCGCGCTGGCCGCGCCCGATGGGCGTCATGGCGTCGATGGCCTTGATCCCCGTCTGCAGCGGCTCGCAAACCGGCTGCCGCTGCGAGACGCCGGTGGCGATCACTTCCACCGGCCGGTATTCGCGGGCATCAACCGGGCCTTCGCCGTCCAGCGGATTGCCCAACGGATCCAGCACTCGGCCGACCACGGCCTGGCCCACGGGGACCGACAGCAAACGGCCCAAGGAGCGGACTTCGTCGCCGGCGGCGATCTCCAGGTAGTCGCCGAGAATGATCACGCCGACGCTGTTCTCTTCCAGGTTGAAGGCTTGTCCCTGAACGCCGTTGGGAAACTCCACCATTTCGCCGGACATGACGCCCGACAAGCCGTACACGCGGGCAATTCCGTCGCCGGCCTCCAGTACGGTGCCCACTTCGCGGACGTCGATCCGGCTCTCGAACTGCTCGATTTCCTGCTGCAAGACCGACGCGATTTCGTCTGCATTGAATCTCATCTGTGTCCTCACAACCCGCGGTCCGGAAAAGGTCTCCCGGACCCGCAGCCCCACTCTGTCAAGCGTTTCCTCCCGGCGACGCGAAGCGGTCCAGCGACGCGCGCGCCGCATGGGCCACCAGGTCCACCGCCGACTCCCGCAGCCGTCTCAGTTCGTTGGCCACGCTGGCGTCGTAGACCATGTCCCCGACGCGAACCACCATCCCGCCGATCAAGCTCTCGTCGTCCTGCACGAACAAGTTCACTTGCTTGCCGAGCAACGACTCCAGACGCCGGGTCACCAGTCCGCGGAGTTCGGCGCTCAGCGGCGTCGGGGTCCGCACCTGGACGTCCACGCGCCCTTCCAGTTCGTTCAACTGCCGCCGGGCGGCCCGAAGGATCGCCCGCGTGCAATCGAACCGCCCGTGCCGGCAGACCACCTTGAGAAACGTCAGCAGGGTGCCCGACATCCGCCCGGCAAGGCTCTTGTCCAACAGCGCCAGCTTGGCCTCGGCCGGCACGCGGGGCGAGGCCAGCGTCGCCTCCAAACTCGGCAGCCGGTCCAGCACGTCGGCGACGAACGAATCCAACTCCTCCACGACCGCGGCCGCCTCGCCGGCCTTGACGGCTGCGCCCAACAGCGCCTTGGCGTACACGGCCCCGACGTGCGCCTGGCCCGAGTCGAAAACGGTAGATTGCCGGACGGCTTCGCTCATCAGTGCTGATCCGCTGCGTACTAATTCTGGCTGGGAAATTTCTCCAGGGCCTCGGCGATCATCGCCGAGTGGTCCTCTTCGTTGAGTTCACGGCGCACGATCCGTCCGGCCAACAGCACGGCCATGTCCGCCGAATGCCGGGCGATCTCCGTCACCGCCGCGTTCTTGGCGGCCCGGATGTCCGCGATCGCCCGGTCGCGTTCGCGGGCGGCACTCTCCTGGGCCTCGCGGCGGATCGCGTCGGCGGCGGCCTCGCCCTCGCGACGGCCCTTGGCCAACAGTTCCTGGGCTTCCTGGCCGGCCGCAGCCAGCTTCGCCTGATACAGCCGCAGCTGCTCCGCCGCCTCCTCGGCACTCCGCTTGGCGTCTTCGATCCGGCCGAGGATCGTCTGCTCCCGGCGCTCCAAACCGGTTTGGATGGGCTTCCAGGCAACTTTGGCCAGCAATCCGAGCAGAAGCAGGAACACGGCCAACGTACACAACGCCATGTCAAAGCGCCATTCCGTCGGATCCTCCAGCCGAGGCCCCGCGTTGGCATGGCTCAGATCGTAAGGATCGTGGTGCCCATGGCCTGCCCCGTGGGCGTCTGCTTCGGCCTGGACCGCCGCACCCGCCGTTGCCGGCGCATCATCCGCGCTGTGCCCGTCGGCGGACCACGCAAGTCCGCTCAAAAGCAACCCGACCGCCAACGCCAGCCACGCGCCAGTGACCGCCGACCTCAGTCCCCAGACGGTTCGTCGTAACACCACGCTCGCCTCCCCTTCGCAGACGTGCCCGAGACCTCAACTCATGCAAATGTACAGCGCAAAAAAGGTGAACCCTTCGATCAGCGCGGCGGCAATGATCATCGCCGTCTGGATATTGCCGGCCACCTCCGGCTGACGCGACATGCCTTCGTAGGCGCTGGCCGCCAGCTTGGAAATGCCGTAAGCGGCCCCGGCCACGGTCAAACCGACGCCGAAGTACTTCGAGAAGTCCACGGCGCTGCCGACCGGATCGCCGCCTTCGGCCGCCATCACGGGCGTCGCCGCCACCAACAACATTCCACAAGCGATCCACAACAACTGAGCAATCTTGTTCACAGGAACCATCTCCTTTAGGTAAGAACCAACGTTGTATTTCTCCTCAGCGGATGCAGCTGCCATCAATGATGATGGATCGATGCACCGATGAACAAAGCTGACAAGAACGTGAAAATGTAAGCCTGCAGAAACGCGACGAACAACTCCAAGCAGCTGAACAGCGCCGAGGCCGCGATCGAGATCACCGCGGTCAAACCCCACTGCCACGCGGGCGCGCCGTAGAACTGCGCCGCGGCAGTGGCCCCAAAGGCCAAGCCCATGACGCCCAACAGCACCAAGTGCCCGGCAACCATGTTAGCCAAAAGACGGATGCCCAAAACCAGGTGCTTGATGCACAGCCCCAGCAACTCGATGCACAACAACATGGGCTTGATCACAATCGCCATCGGCCAGGCGAGACTCATCGAGGGAATCTGGTTCGCGAAAAATCCCAGCGGCCCGAACTTCCTGACGCCGCCCAGGATGCCCGTCGCGAAGGTGACGAACGCCAGAGCCGTCGTCACGCTGAACGAAGCCGTCGGCGAGCCCACCCAGGGCACCAAGCCGCAGAGATTGCAGATCAGGATGAACATGAACATGGTCCACAACAGGGGAACGTACTTGTCGCCGTCGTGGGCTCCGATGGCCGGGCGGGCCACACTGTCCCGGATGTAAACCAGGAAGATCTCCAACAAGTTGACCAACGGTCCGCGCGGCGGCTCCCCTCCCGCGATTCGCTTCGCCAGACGGGCGAACACCACCAGCAGCAGCAGGGCGACGGCCAACTCGATGACCAGAAACTTGGAGATGCAAAAGCCGGACTCGGGTTCGTACAGATTGCGCAACTGGCCGAACGGCTGGGGAATCAAGACTTTGCCGCTCAGGTGCCGATTGTAGCCGTCGATCTTCTCCCGCGACCAGTCCGAGGACAATTGCCGGTACGCCGTGAGGTCGCCTGCCTGCTGTTTCATGACGGCCCACTGGGCCTGGAACTCGGGCTCCGCCAGCGAGCGGACGAACCACGCGGAAGGCGCCTGATTGGCCGACACAAAGTCTGCCAACGTCGCGGCCGGCGCCGCCTCGCCCGCCGCACCGGCGCGAGCGGCCGCCTGCTGTGCCTGGTACGCGTCCCGGGCTTTCTCGTACCGCAACTCGAGCATCACGTCCAGCGGCTTGCCGACATTCGCGTGGTCCTGCTTCCAGGCGAGATACTCACCCCGCAAGGCGTTCCAGTCGGGAACGTCAGGGATGGCTTTCACCATCGCCGCGTGCAATCGTTCGGCTTCCCACAGCTGAAAATCGGGATCCAAACTGACCCAGACGTCAGGAAACTCCGCCTTGCTCTGGCGGTTCGAGGGCCAGAAAATCTTCGGCACCTCGAAGTAGTAGGCGTCTTTGATGTGCAGAACAGTCGAGGCCATAGTTCTTACGAGGTTCTCGTTCCCTCGCTGGGCTGTCGCGATCCGCCCGTGACGCGGATCGCCAACAGCGTTTCCGCGACCAAGGCAACCAAATAATATCCGAGAATCATAGCAAAAACGCCGGCGGCAGCTAGGGACCCACCGCTGCGATGCAGCACCAAGCCAACCACGATCGGCAGGCCGCTCCGGCACGCCGTCCCCAGCAGAACCCCGCTAGCCGAATTCCCTCGAAAACGAACCAGCCCGGTGGCGAGCAACGCCAGGATCCCCCCGGCCCAGCAGACCGCCGCAGCGACGGCTGCCGCCTTGACCCCCGTTCCGGCCGATCTCCCGTAGCCGATCCACGCGAACACCGGAAAAACCGCGATGATGACAATCGTCAACACCACGGCTGCGGTCCAGAGACTTGTGGGACGTCTGGGCGAAAACACGTTGCCTTCCGGGGGTCACTCACTTTGACTCGCGCTCGTCTGGATCCCCGCCCCGGCCCTTGCCTCCGATCACGCCCGTGACCGCCAATAGATGGTAGAACCCTACCAGGGGGCCGACAATCAGCCCCACCTTGGCCCAAAAGCTGGTTCCCATCCGCTCATCAAGCCATCGTCCCAGCCAGATACAGCCAACCATGCACACGCCGACGGCGGTAATCTGCGAGACCCATTCCAACGCGGCTGCCACCGGAGGACGATGATCGCTGGGGGGCTTCACGCCAAGAGGCACCAATCCGAGAACGGGTGGTAAACACGGCCTTCAGGAACCGTACCTTCCGCGCCTTGCTCCATCCCGTTTTCACAGGTCAATCCAGCTTTGCTGGTTTCGCCCACTTTATCGAACGCCAGCAGCGCGGTCAAGCGACCGGTTCGGGAAAAGAACGCCTTTTTCAACGGCTAATCGTCGTCAAAGTCGTAGTTGGCATAGCGGCGGCGTCGCCGGGGGTGCGGCCGGAGACGGACGCGAGGATGATCCCCTTCGACAAACCAGAAGCCGGCCAACAAGCGGTAAAAGGCCAGAATGATGAACGCCCCGGCCGTGGCCACGGCAAATCCCATCGGACTGATCGGCGTGACACGCTGCCCCTCGTAAAAGAACG
>CAYUFW010000125.1:1504-6913 GCA_964443915.1 uncultured Pirellulaceae bacterium | reverse complement strand
TCCACAGCCGATCACCGTCCCGCCGACGCCCATCGCCAGCGTTGCAATCGCACCGCCCGGGTCCCGGCCCGGCATGATCGCCTTGGCCAGCAGGCCGACGACGGTCCCAAAACCGATCCAGACGAAAACGTCGTTCATCAGCTGCTGGATCGTCTGCAGCACGTCCGAGTTGGCGTCCAAATCAAGTCTCCCCAGGCGGCCCAAGTCCGTTGGGACTCCGTCCCGACCGAACGCGGCCTGCGGCCCCAACCCAAGCAGGACGGATTGGCAATCCGTCCCTCCACGATGCGCGCACGACGCGCGCCTCCTACGGACTGAGACTGTAATTACTCCGTGGCGTAAGCTTCCAGCTTGCGGCAGACCGCACGATCACAGGCCGTAAGCTCACGCCACTTGGTTCTGGAACGGTGCTAAGACCGGAATGGCCACTATAATCGTTATCGACCTCCCGCCCGGATGACTTGAACTGGGCAGGATGCCAGCAAGAAAAGAAAAAGCTCCCGGCAGCCACGGTATCCCAGGGGGGCAAAGGATTCCGAACCTGCTCCGGGAGCGATTGGACGATTGACCACCGCGACTTCCTGCGGGTGGCAGCCGATCCGCAGATTCTCCGCCGCCGTGCTTTCCGAGAAGCGTCCGCCAGCCTCCATGCCAGCTTCGGCCTTCGTGTTCCGCAGAGACGCGGCCTGCCGCGCTCCAAATGCAGAACCCTCGCACTTGGCAACCGAGCATCACCTTGGCTCCACATGCTGGCACAGCCGAGAGCCAAGACTCAGCCCGGCTCTCGACGTTGGGTTTGCCATTTGCATTACCAACGTGACGGGGCGGAGAATAGGAGATTCCCGGCCATGGGTCAAGAGCGTTTTTTTGCATTTCGCGTTCACGCCGCGCGCTGCACCCGGGGCGGCAGGCCGGCCAGGCCCTGGTCGACGCCGAGCACGCGGATTTCCAGCGGTTGCACCGTGTCCACGTGGATGTCCCGTTGGGGAAACGCAATCGCCACGTTGGCCGCCCGCAGCAGATCGTCGATCGCAAAACGAACGTCGCTTTCCACGTTCCGCCGGTTCGTCGAGCGGACGCAAATCCAGAATTGAACCTCGAAATTCAAGGTGTTGTCGCCGAAACTCTGAAACAACACCGATGGTTCCGGATGCCGCAAGACATGGGGATTGGCGTCCACTGCTTGCCGCAGCAGCCTCGCGACTTCGCGCGTCGGCGAACCGTAGGCCACGCCGACGCAAACGCTGGTGCGGACGCGAGTGTCGGACAGCGTCCAGTTGGTGACGTTGTTTTCCAAAAATTTGCTGTTGGGGACAATGATCTCCACGTTGGAGCCCGTTTTCACGCGCGTGCTCCTGGCCCCGATCTGTTCCACGTTGCCCTGCAACCCGTCGATCTCCACCACGTCGCCCACGCGGATCGGACGCTCCGCCAGCAGGATCAGCCCGCTGATGAAGTTGTTCAACACGTTCTGGCTGCCGAAACCGACCCCGATCGCAATGGCACCACCCAGGAAGGCGAACACGGTCACCGGAATATGAAGCAACTCCAGCGTGAAAAACACGAACGTTGCCAGCAAGAGATAGAACGTGATGGACTGCAAAGCCGAGGCGACGCCCTCATTCATGCCGAACCGAGGCAGCACCCGCCCGCCCAGCAGGCGGCTGGCCCGCCGCGAGAGCATGTAACCGATCAGCAGCAGGACGATGCCGACCACGATTTTGCCGACCGTGATCGGTTGGTCGTCGATCGACGTGAGTTCATACTGCCAGCACGTCCTGAGCGGTTGCCACGTGCTAGCCAGCCAATCCTCGCCGGAGTGGGGCGTCAGCTGTTCGTCCAGTTCGGCCAGGGTTTTCCGGAGCAGCCGCTGGACGGCGTCGATCCGCGTCACTTGCTCGCCCAGGATCTGGTTCAGCCGCTGCACGTCCTGGACCTGCCGTTCGATCCAGGGGGCCGTGGCGGCGTCCTCCTCGCGGGCCCGCCGCAGGCGTTTTTCTTGCGCCGCCAGGTCCAAGCGGGCTTCCTCCAAGCGGAGGTGCAGCGAGGCTCGGTTGGAATCGAACCGCTCGATGCATTCCTGGAAATGCTGCCGCCACTTGGGCAAGTCGGCCGGCGGCGCCGTCCGATTGACGATCCGAAACCGGTCGTTCCAGACGCTTTCCACGAGCACGCCGTCTTGCAGGCGTTCGTTGAGCAGCGAAAGTTCCTTCTTGCACACGTCCTGGGCGAGTTGCCAGGCATCGAGTTGCTCTTGCAGGGCTTGGCGGCCGCCCACGCCGCGGTCGAACAGCTGTTTCGTTTCCCACCATTTCTGTTCCGCCTGCTGCAGGTTGGCTTGGACCCGCTCCAGGTCCTGCCGGAGCTCTCCCTCTTGCTGCTTCAGTTCCGCCAGACAGGCGGCCAAATCCGCGACGGAGAACTTCACTTGTTTCGCGACCGCAACCACCTTTTCGTTGAGCGCGGTGACGCGGAGGCCATTGACCGCGAGCTTTTGCTTCTGGTTTTCGATCTCGGCGGTCTTCAGCCGTTGGACCTCGTCGATCACCTGACTGTACAACTCGGCCGCCTCCAAACGGACCTTCAGCGCTTCGCCCGTGTCGGTGTCCTTGGCCGCTTCGTACGCTTCCTTGGCGGCCCGCCGCTGCCGTTCCGCCTCCTCGTGGGTCCGCCGCACCGAATCCAAAAACCGCTTGGCCGTGTCCAGTTCCGCCTCCGCGCCGCCGCGGCGCGCGTGCTCCCGGGCCAACTCTTCGTGCAAACTGTCCAGCAGCAAAAAGGAATAGGGCGGCTTCTCCGCCGGCCCCCCGGCCCGCAGCGTCTGTAGTTCGTCGTTTTGGCGAGCCCGCCGCGTCTCCAACTCCTTGGCGGATTCCGCGGCCACCTGTTGCTGGGCGTACACCAGTTCCAGGTACTTCAGCAGTTCCAGTTGCGTCGTCAGCCCCTGGGGAGGCGACACGGGAGGCTGGCGAGCGGCCAACTCCTCCAGCACCTGCTGCAACCGCTGGCGGCGCTCGGCCGCAGCCTTTCGCTTCGCGGACAAGTCCGCGGCGGGCGTTTGGCCCCCCGGGGGCGCAGGCTCGCTCGGAGCTTTGTCAGCCTCGACCGCCTCCGCTCGCACGAGCGCTGCTGTCGCGGGCAGCAGACACAGCACCGCTATCACCCCCAACGCCGCACACGGGAACAAGACGCCGACAGCACGTGGAGCAGAACGAGTCGTCATAAAGCTGGAGACCTTGCCGCAAGACACCGCTGCGAGAAAAACGGCAGGGAAAATAACGATTCTCCGGTTCGGTGACAAGTCTGAGACGGTGTACGGGCCTATTTCCCGGCAAACACCTTTTGGTACGCTGATGCCTTCCAGGCACGGACACGGAGAGGAAGAAAAGTATGCCGGAGTTGCCCGAAGTCGAAACCATGCGGCGTGGAATTCTGGGCGTCGTCGGGGGCCGAGTGACCGACGCGCAAGCCGTGACGTGCGGCCTGAAACCGATCCGGATCGACCCTCGTCCCGCCACCCTCCGCCGGCGCGTCGTCGGCTGCCGGATCGAGGCCGTCGAACGCCACGGCAAGCGAGTCGCGCTGCGATTGGACAGCCACGCCGCGTTGGTTTTCGAGCCGCGGATGACGGGCCTGATCCTGCTGGCCGATCCTCCCGATACCGACCACCTCCGCTTCTGCCTGCGGCTGACCGGCGTCGCACCGCGCCAACTCTTGTTCTGGGACCGCCGCGGACTGGGGGCGGTGCGGCTGCTGTCACCCCGTCAATTCGAAGCGGAACTGGGCCCGGCGAAGTTGGGCCCGGATGCGCTGGAGATCACTGCGGACCAACTGAGAAACCGGTTGCGGACCAGCCGCCGCGCCGTCAAAGTCGCGCTCTTGGATCAGCGCGCCGTGGCGGGCGTGGGCAACCTGTACGCCTCCGAAATGCTGCACGCGGCCGGAATCCACCCAGCCAAACCCTGCCAGCGTCTGACTTCGGCCGAGTGGCAGCGGCTGCACGCCGCCTTGCGGCACGTGCTGTCCGAGGCCGTCCGTTACGAAGGCTCGACGCTGGCCGACGGCACCTACCGCAACGTGCTCAACGCGCCCGGCAGCTATCAGAACCACCATCGCGTCTACGACCGCGCCGGAGAGCCCTGTTCCACCTGCGGCGCAGGACCGATCCGGCGGATCGTCCAGGCCCAGCGTGCGACTTTCTTCTGCCCCAGTTGCCAACGACTGCGAGGCGGAACGCCCCGGCGGCACTGAGGACTTGTCCACGAACGAACGCCCTTTCGCGGAGCGAAAGCCGACAAAACCGCTGCGTGGTCCCCGGACGGGTGCTACGCGGTCCGCCCAGTTCAGCTTTGACCTCCCGTCGGCAAGTCGGCGGCCTCATCGACCTCTCTGGCCAAACCGTCAAACCAAGCGTCCACTTCACGCTCGTACCGCGGCACGCGGCCACGGCGCGGAACGCGGGCTTGGGTCGCTTCCTCGCTCGGCCGGATCCTTGCGGCAGTGAACACTTCGGCCTCCTGGACGGCCAGCAACGGCGACGTGCGGTCCGCGTCGTCGTCCTCCTCCGTCCGATCCCGCCCCAGGTCCGCAAAGAGGTCGTCGCAAGGCGATGAAGGATGAGGGATGAAGGATGAAGGATGAGGAGTGAGGGACCCGAGATTGGGGACCGGCGAGAAAGCCCGCCCTGGCCCCGCCCACAGCGCCGGCGCCATCAGATCCTCCGCGTCTTCGCTGTGCCCGTAACCCAGCAGATGGCCCATCTCGTGCGTCACCACCGTCAGCAGGTCGATACCGGTGATCGGTGATCGGTAATCGGTGATCGGTAAGTGGTCCCCGATCACCGACCACCCTAGCCCCGCCGCGTCGTCGTCGATCTGTACGACGTTCATCGCCGTGTCGGCCAGTCCCAGAGTCGCCGCACCCAGGTCCGCCACGACAAACTGCGTTTGCGACAGCGCCGCCGTCTGGTCCGCCGTCAAGCCGGTCGCCGCCCACCGCGCATTGGCCTCCGCCACCACCGGGTTCAACTGGCTCGGGCTCACCGTCGCCGCTCCGTCGTCCAGGGGATCGCCCTCCGCCAGCAACGGCGCTTGGGCAGGCAACGCCCCGGACGAGATCTCCAGCCCCGACACCACGAAGTTGCTGTTCTGGCCGCCCAGATCCCGGAAACGCAATTCCAGCACCCCGTCCGCCGACACCCTCACAGCCGAGATGGTCCGGACAACTGTTCCGCCGGCCGGGACGACGGACACGGTGTACTTCATGACCCCTTCCGCGTACACGCAGAAGTTGTCCGCGATGTAGCTGACACTGCCTCCCGCCGATGGGTTGCCCTGGTAGATCGCCTCGACGTAGCTGACGTTCCCGTAGCCCTTGGGATTGGCATGGTAGATACGGATGTTGTACGTC
>CAYUFW010000125.1:724-1494 GCA_964443915.1 uncultured Pirellulaceae bacterium | reverse complement strand
CGCGGGATCGAGCTTCACTTTGAACGTCGCGTCGCGAGCATAGTTCAGATCCCGCCGCTGATCGCTCATCTTCGGATCGTTGCGATCCGCGCCCGCCACACGCGACACCCAGCCATAGCCTTTCGTCGCGCTGTAGATATCCTGCGGCACCACCGCCACGAACCCAGCCTGCACCGGACTTCCACTGATCCCAAAGTCGTACCGCAGGACCGGCGTCACGACCTGATCGTTATCCACCTCGGTGGCCGTCACGGTTTGACTCGTCAAACCCGCCGACGACACGGTGATCGTCGCCGAACCGTTTGTCGTGTCCGCGTCCTCCCCCGCGCTGATCGTCACCTGCTGCGGGTTGTTCCAGTCGCTTGCCGTGAACGTCAGCGAAGACCCGCCCGTCACGCTCAGGTCCGCGTCGCCCGCCGTCCGCGCCACCGTCACCGTCACGTTCCCCGCCGGCTGCGCCGCCAGCTTCACCGTGAACGTGTTGCTCGATCCTTCGTTCACCGACAGCGACGCCGCCGACACCACCAAGGCCTGCGCGTCGTTATCCACTTCGTTGGCCGTCACCGCCTGACTCGTCAGGCCCGCCGACGACACCGTGATCGTGGCCGAGCCGTTGGCCGCGTCCGCGTCTTCCGCCGCGTTGATCGTCACCGGCTGCGGGTTGTTCCAGTCGCTCGTCGTAAACGTCAACGACGCTCCGCCCGTCACGCTCAGATCCGCGTCGCCCGCCGTCCGCGCCACCGTCACCGTCACGTTCCCCGCCGGCTGCG
>CAYUFW010000125.1:0-624 GCA_964443915.1 uncultured Pirellulaceae bacterium | reverse complement strand
CCGCCAACTTGACCGTGAACGTGTTGCTGCTCCCCTCGTTCACGTCCAACGTCGCCGTCGACACCACCACATTCTGCACGTCGTTGTCCACTTCCGTCGCCGTCACGGTCTTGTCCGCCAGCCCCGCCGACGACACGGTGATCGTCGCCACACCGTCCGCCGTGTCCGCGTCCTCCGCCGCGCTGATCGTCACCTGCTGCGGGTTGTTCCAGTCGCTCGTGGTAAACGTCAGCGAGGCTTCGCCCGTCACGCTCAGGTCCGCGTCGCCCGCCGTCCGCGCCACCGTCACCGTCACGTTCCCCGCCGGCTGCGCCGCCAACTTGACCGTGAACGTGTTGCTGCTCCCCTCGTTCACGTCCAACGTCGCCGTCGACACCACCACATTCTGCACGTCGTTGTCCACTTCCGTCGCCGTCACGGTCTTGTCCGCCAGCCCCGCCGACGACACGGTGATCGTCGCCACACCGTCCGCCGTGTCCGCGTCCTCCGCCGCGCTGATCGTCACCTGCTGCGGGTTGTTCCAGTCGCTCGTGGTAAACGTCAGCGAGGCTTCGCCCGTCACGCTCAGGTCCGCGTCGCCCGCCGTCCGCGCCACCGTCACCGTCACGTTCCCCGCCGGCTGCG
>CAYUFW010000124.1:13601-21415 GCA_964443915.1 uncultured Pirellulaceae bacterium | reverse complement strand
AAAAATTCCCGGAGTTCCTCTTGAACCCAAGCCTTCTTTCAGGGACGGCCTACCTTCGCGACAGTATCGTCCGAGACAGCGGACTCCGAAAGAGGGCCTCCCGGCGTTTTCCCACCACCGCCCCCCGCCTGGCCGTGAGAAGTCAACTGGAAGTTCGGGCCCCACGAGATTAAGCTGTTTGGCGCGGTTGGTCCCAGTGGTCCCCGTCCTCGAAACAGGATTCGCGGAAATGAGCATTTTGATCGGCGTGGAAATCGAAAAGGCACTGGAAAACGGCTCCATCAAGATCGAACCGCTCGACAGGTCGCAGATCGGGCCCGGGTCCATCGATCTGACGCTGGGGAACGACTTCCGGGTGTTCAAGAAGCAGTTCGAGATCTACCACGTCAAGAACGATTCCCGTTTCGAGGACATCACCAGCAGCGTCCACGTGGAGGACGGCAGTTATCTGGTGATCAAGCCGGGCGAGATGGTCTTGGGAATTACGCGGGAAAGGATCACGCTGGCCGACAACATCTCCGGCCGCCTCGAAGGCCGCAGCCGGTTCGCGCGATTCGGCCTTGCCGTGCATGTCACCGCGGGTTTCATGCACCCGGGCATCTCGAACCACCAGGTCCTGGAAATCGTGAACCTCGGACACGCACCGCTGGCCCTCTATCCGGAAACTCGGATCTGCCAATTCGTCTTCGAGCGGTGCGACGGCCGTGCCCAGTACCGGGGGAGATTTGCCGAACAGATCAAACCATGAGATCGTTCTGGGGTCTCGGCGAGGGCGCGTGGTTACGATCCGGATTTGAGCAAGACGACTTCCGTGGAGTCGGCGTCGTAGTACAGGCGGAATTTGATCTTCATGCCCTCGCCGAGGGCCTTGATCATCTCGTCGATTCTCGTCATGTTCTTCACGAGGGTCTCCGCGTTCCGGGCGTCCAGCTCCAAAGTCGGCAAACGCTGTTCGGCTTGCTTCGCGTCTTTGGCGTTGCTCTTGGCGTACTTCTGGAGGAGTTCCACGCCCTGTTTGTACTGCTCGCTCTGCGCTTGCGCCGTTTTCAGCTGGTTCTCAAACATCCGCCTAACGAACTTGTCGGGCTTGGGGGCTTCCTGGTTGAGCTTGATGTAAGGCGAGGCGGTCATTTGGAAATTGTTCGTCAGGGAGGCATCGAGTTTTAATGACAGGATCCCGCCGCCATCCTCGATTTTGACCGACACCGTTGTCTTTTTGGCGGGCGCCGGGTCGGCCGGCTCGACGGTGCATTTGGCACCTTCGACGCCCGTGATCGCGAACCGCACGGCCTCGGGATCGGGGCACATCTTGATCGGCCAATCCTCCTTGCTGTTCGGCTTGGACAGATCCACGACCAGCGGCGGCACGGTCTCCGGCTCGCGGAGCACGATCGCTTTCGATTCGCCTGCGCACGACAAGGCGAGAGCGCAGTTGCGCAGGTACGGCGACAACTCCTGCGACTTCGCATTCGGGCCCCACTGAAAGACGAGTTGCGATTTCTCGTTGAGCTTGAGCGCGGCGATGATCGTCTCGGTGCCTCCGGCGTTGCGGACCGAGATCTCCCAGGCCTTGTCGTCCAAACCCTCGTTGGCGTTCTTCATCACGAGCTGCTCAGTGCCTTTGCGGGCCTTCTCGCCGCCGCGAAGTTTCACAAAGCACAGTTCGCCCGCGGGAACGGCGACGGACCCCAGCACCAGGGCGTTGGTGTCGGTGACATCGGGGAGCGGGGGAATGGTCTTCAGTCCGTCGAACGGGTTCTTGGCCTTCGGGGGTGGAGGCGAAGTCTTCTCGGCGTCTTTCCCGGCTGGCTCCTTGGTGGGCGTGTCCTTTCCAGCTTCTTTCTTTGGTGCCTTGTCCTTTCCAGCTTCTTTACCAGCCGTTTCCTTGGATGCCGCGTCCTTGGCAGGCGTTTCCTTACCGGTCGTTTCCTTGCCTGCGGCCTCCTCGGCCGTTGGTTCTTTGGCATCCATCACGGTCTTGGCCGCGTCCGGTTTGGCTGGTTTCGCCGCGGGTGTGGATGCCGCCGGCTGTTTGCCGGCCTCCGCGCCCGCACCGGCAGGCGGTTCGGCGGGCTTGGCCTCAGGCGCCGCTGGTTCCGCCTTGGCGGCGGTCGGTTCCGCCTTGGCCTCCGGTTTGGGCTCGGCGGCCGCGGGCATGGCGGGCTGGACCTCGACGACCGGATCGGAGAGGACGGGATCAGCCGGTTCCGAGGCTTCCGGTTTGGCCTCGGCCGCCGGTTCGACAGGTTTCGCCTCGCCTTCCTTGGGAGCTTCCTTGGCCTGCTCGACCGCCGGCTTGGCGCCGCCCGCGTCGGCGACCTCGGTCGAGTCATCGCCGGAGAACAGGAGCCAAGCGACGACGACCACGGCGACCACCAGCAGCAGACCGCCGCCCACCGCGCCGCCGATGAGCATGGCGGGAGAGAGCGCCAGTTTGGATGCGGACGCGGGCGTCACCGCAGCGTCGCCCTCGCCGCCCTCGGCGGCTTCCGCCGCTTCGGGCTTCGCGGCCTTGTCCGCCGCAGCGGCCTTGTCCGCCGCCGGCTTATCCGCCGCAGCGGGCTTGCCCCCCGCAGCGGGCTTGGCGGCCTTGGCGGCAGGCGCAGCTGCGGGCTTCTTCCGCCGCTTGCCTCGGGTGATCTTGAAGTCAGCGGGCGGCCCAGCAAGGGCAGCTGGCGCTTCCAGTCCCGGAATCTTGAACTCCACCTTCGAGTCCGCAGGCGTCGCGGACGCGGCTTGATCTTGGGCTTCAGCCGCGTCGCTTCCGGCCGCCGCAGACGCGGACTCGGACGGCTTCGCCTTGGGCTTCAACCTGGGCGGACGGGCCTCCGCAGCGGCGGGAGCGGACGCCGGCTCCTGAGTCGCGGGCTTTACGCTCTCTCGCACTGCCGGTTTCTCGGCGGCAGCCGCCTTGGGCTCCGCGCCGCTGGCTTGATCGGCCGCGCCGGCCGCGGCCTGTTCGCCGACGGACGAATCGGAGGCCGCGGCCGTTGCGGCCCCGCTGCGAGGCGCCTCCAGCACCGCGTAGCACGTTTCGTCCTTGCCGTCCGGTCGATGGACTTCGAGAAGTTTCCGGCCGGAAGCCGCCGCCTTCTCTGCGTCCGCCACGAATTCCTCCAGCGCCTCGGGCCGCTCCGCCGCGCGACTTCGCGACAGCACCCGCAACTCGACCACCTGCCCCGTTTCGGCGTGCTGGGCCAGAAAGATTCTGGCGACGTTGTCGGCCGACAGGGCGTCGCGGAGCCGGTACCGACCAATGGTCAGCGCCCAACGGCCGGCGAGCAACTGCAGGGCCTGCCATTTCGTGAGGCGCCCGTCCGAGAGCAGTTTGCGGGCGACGTTCTTGGGGTCGTTTTCGCCACTCAATTGCTGACGTGCAGCCTGCAATTGCTCCGCAGAAAGCAGCGAACTCTTTCCCAACAGCTTGAAGAAATCATCAACGTTTGTGACAGCCATGGAAACACCCAGCGGGGAAGGAACTAGTCCAAGGGCGCGGGACGGCTAGACCAAGATCCATGCAGTTTTTGACGTCCGTCCCTTATTTTTCGATTTTCGCACTGACGCGGGGCCGTGGCAAGCAGGCGGACCGCTGCTTTCTTAGGAATTGTGCCGCCGGTAGATTACACTACAAAGAGGCGGGATGTCATCGCGGGAGGGCCCCGCGCCCGGTTCCCGCAGCCCGACGGGGTTCCCGGCCGGCCGCACACCGGCCCACAGTCGGCCCACAAGCGAGGATCGAACGTGTACGAATTCTTGGCGATTGGACCCGGGGTCAAACAGACTTGGCGCCGGCGGCTGCCGTCGCGCGAAGTGATCCGCCTGGGGCGAGCGCCGCAGAACGGTTGGGCGGTGCCGTGGGACATGCGCATCTCGCGCGAACACGCGGAGTTAGTGCTGGAGGAGGACCGGCTGCGGGTGCGGCGGCTGGCCACCGCCCGCAACTCGATCTATCTCCGTGGCGAAGCCTTGGAAGAATTCACGGTCGGCCCCGGCGAGGATTTCCGGATCGGCCAGACCGTCTTTCGCTTGGACGCCGCGTCGCCGGAGCACGTCGCAGACCCCCGCTCGCCCCCGCCGCAGGCCGCCGATCCGGAGGCATCGTGGATCGAGTTCACCGGTCGTTCGGACCGCGAACGGTTGCAGGCGGTGCTGGCTCGCCTGCAGGAGGAGGACACGCGTTTGGAGCAGCAGGAAGCGGAAGAGCCAGCACCCGGCGGGGCTGCGCCGCGGCTCCCTGCCTGCGACTTGGACGGCAAGGCGTTCGGGTTCTACGAAATCGTGGACCGGGTCCATCGCAGCCAAACCGGCCAGGTGCTGAAGGCCCGGCACCATTATCTGGACCGCTGGGCCGCGATCCAGATCTTGTCCTCGTCCGTCACGTCCGAGGAGGCGGTCGCCCGGTTCCGTCGCCGTGCCGTGCTCACCGGCGCCTTGGAGCACGAGAACATCCCGCGCATTTACGAAGCCGGGCAGATCGAGGGCCTGCACTACCGGATCATGGAGTACGTCGACGGGCGCACGTTGGCTGCCCTGCTCGTGCGCGAGAGGCTGACAGTCCCGGCCGCGGTGGGCTACGTCCTGCAAGCCGCGCGGGCGTTGGCACACGCCCACCAGCACCGCGTCGTCCATCGCGACGTCCATCCGGCGCATCTCTTGCTGGCCCGAACGGGCGCTGTCAAACTCATCGGTTGGGGACAGGCTTGGTGTCCGGGTCCGAGTGAACTTGACCGATACGAAGGAGCCGGCCGCGTCCTGGGCACGCCCGGCTTCATGGCTCCCGAACAGCTGGCGGGCGGTTTTCCGGTCGACGCCCGAACGGACGTCTATGGCTTGGGTTGCACGCTGTTCGCGCTGTTGGCCAGTCAAGCCATGCTGCCGCCGGACTGGCGGATCGGCGAAGCGGCGGACGCAGGCGGCCGCTTGGCGCCGCCGCTTCGAGATGTTCGACCCGATGCTCCGGAAGCCCTGGAAGCGGTGTACCAGAAAATGCTCGCCCACGCGCCCGACCAGCGCTGGTCGTCGATGGCGGAGGTGATTGAGGCGTTGGAGCAAACGCTGTAGGGGAATCCGAAATTCGAAATCTCAGATCTGTAATTTCGAAATTCGAAACGCGGCAGAAGGTCCCAAACAACGGATTCGACGATGGAGCGGCGAAAGAGCCATGTTTGACGCAACCGCCAGCGCTGGACTCCACGAGGAAACGTGGCGACAGATCGATGGCCTCGTGGATGCGATCGAGGCACTCATCGAGACCGGCGTGGAGGAACCACGGTTCTACGCCACGTTGCTCGATCACGCGGTGCGCGCCGGGGCGGCCGCGGGCGGCGCCGTCTGGACGGCGGACGGGGAAGCGTTTCAGTTGATCGCGGCGTCCGGACCGAACGAAACGCCGTGGTCGGCCGGCGGGGAGGCCATGCGCCGGCACGCGCGATTCCTGCAGCAGGTGCGGGCGTCGGGCCAAGCCCAGACGGCAGCGCCGGGGGCCGCCGACCAAGCAGGGCCGATCAACGCCTCGGCGTTTCTGCTGCTGGCCTGTCCGGTGGCGCTGGACGGACGCGTAGTTCGGATTGTCGAGGTCGGTACGCGGCCCGGCATCTCGCCCGACGCGGCCCGCACCTACTTGGAAGTCCTCACGGCGCTGTGCTCGCTGGCCGCCGATTTTCATCGCCGCGTTCGGCTGAAGGAATGGCAGCAGCGGGGAGGAAAATGGAGCCACATCGAGCAGTTCTGCGCGCAGCTGCAGGGGCGTCTGGACCTGCGGAGCGTCGCGTATGCCGTGGCCAACGAGGCCCGCCGGGTGCTGGGCTGCGATCGCGTCTCCGTCGCCGCCGGCCGGCGCGGCCTCCTGCGCGTGCAGGCCGTCAGCGGGCTGGATGCGTTCGATCGGCGGGCCACGCCCGTGCGGCAGTTGGAGCAACTGGTCCAGCGCGTCGGCGTGATCGGGGAACCGGTGTACTATGGCGTCGCCAACCAGGCGGTACCGCCCGAATTGGAGACCGCGGTTGACGAGTACGTCGACCAATCCCACGCCCGGGCGGTCATCGTGCTTCCGTTGGCCGAACCGGAGCAAGAAGGGGAACCGCGGGCTGCGCCGGTCGGCGCGGTGGTACTGGAGTGGTTTGCCTCCGCCCCCGGCGAGATCGCCGATCGAGAGACGCTGGCGACGCTGGGCCGGCAGACGAGACTCGCGCTGGCACGAGCTGTGCGCTATGAACGCATTCCGGCCGTGCGCGTGTGGGAGCGTCTCGGACGCTGGTGTTCCGCGGGCCGGGTGATCCGTGGGGCGTTGTGGTTGCTGCCGCTGGCCGCCGTTGCCGCGGCGCTGGTCCTCGTTCCGTCGGAATTTCGCGTCACCTGCCGCGGGCAGTTGAAGCCGCAGAACGAAAGGCGGATTTTCGCTCCGCGAGACGGGCGCATCGAGCAGTTGCACGCCGACCACGGCGAGACGGTCGCCGTCGGGCAATTGCTGGCCTCGATCCACAGCAGCGAACTGGACTTCGAACAGACGCGAGTGCGGGGCGAAATCCAGACGACGACCGAACAGCTGGACGCGCTCCGCACGGCGCGGCTGGGCGCCAACCCGCTGACCGCCCAGCAGCGCGACGAATACGCCCGGCAAACGGCGGAAGAAGAACGCCTGAAGAAACTCGTGGCCAGCCTGCAGGCGCAGCAGCAAATCCTGGATCGTGAGCGTGAGGCATTGCAGGTCCGCAGCCCGATCGCCGGACAAGTTCTGACGTGGGATCTGGCGGAAGCCCTGCAGCAACGCCCCGTGAAACGCGGGCAGCAGTTGATGACCGTCGCCGACACCGGCGGCCCGTGGGTGCTGGAGGTCGAGGTATCCGACAAGGACGCCGGGCACGTACTGGACGCATGCCGGCAACTTGGCCCGGACTTGCCCGTTGCGTTTATCCTGGCGACGGATCCCAGCCGGACTTATGTGGGCCGAGTGGAACGGGTGGCACAGATCTGCGAGCCGGATGGCCGCCAGCAGCTGTCGATGGCGGCCATCGTGTCCGTCGATGCCGCAGCCATCCCTCAGCGGCGGGCCGGCGCGGGCGTGGTCGCCCGCATCGAGTGCGGCCGCCGCCCGTTGGGCTACGTCTGGTTGCACGACCTGATCCAGGCCGTGCGGTCCTGGCTGTTCATCTGATTCGTTCTGTCTCACTTCGGCGAACGGTGGGCGTTAGCCCATCGGTTGCTTTGAGGCTGGAACGGCGCCCCCGGGAGGAGCACACGGCTGACGAGTACCGCTCGCCAGTGCGGGAGGAACCGGTGGGCTAACGCCCACCGTTCGCCAGCCCGCGTGGTTCTGGGCGGCCTGCTACGAGCTATTTCTCCGCGACGCAGGTGGCCAGCGCCAGGTCGCCGGTGACGTTCAGAACCGTGCGGCACATGTCCAGGATGCGGTCGATGCCCAGGATCACGGCGATCGACTCGCCGGGCACGCCCACGCTCTGCAGGACCAGCACGACCATCGGAATCGATCCGCCGGGGATGCCGGCCGTGCCGACGCCGCCAATGATCGCCATCAAGACCACCGTCACCTGCTGGCCCAGCGTCAAATCCACGCCGAACACCTGCGCCAGGAACAGGACCACGACGCCTTCGTACAGCCCGGTGCCGTTCTGGTTTCCGGTCGCCCCGACGGTCAGCACGAATCGCGCGACAGCGGGCGGCAGGCCCAGTCGCTCCTCGGCGACGCGGAGCGAAACCGGCAGCGTGGCGTTGGAACTGGACGTGCCGAAGGCCACCAGCATGACCTCGCTGATCTGCCGAAAGAACATTCCCGGACTGCGGCGGCCGATCACGAT
>CAYUFW010000124.1:11411-13591 GCA_964443915.1 uncultured Pirellulaceae bacterium | reverse complement strand
AAGCGAGGCGAGGATGCCCATCCCACCAAGCAGCAGCGGATAGACCACAAACAGTTGCACGGCGAACGCCAGCATCGTCGTGCCGACGAACCAGGCCAGCGTCACCAGCAATTCGCCGCCTAAGCGCGACGTCATGGCGAACACCAGGCAGGCGACCCCCAACGGCGCCAGCCGCATGGCCCAATCGAGGATCTTCATCGAGGCGGCGAACAGGCCCTCCAGGAGCCTGACGGCGGTTTCCCCCGCCGCTCCGACTTGGGCCAGGGCCGCGCCGAAGGTCAAGGCAAAGAACATGACCGCCAGGATGCCGTTGCCCTTGGAACTGCCGTCCAACGCTCCGACCATTTCCTGGAGCGGGTTTTCCGGGATGATGTCCAGCAGCGTGTCCTTTAGCGACTTGGCGCCTTTTGACTTGGCAATCGTCTCCGCGGCGCCGGTCGAATACTGAGCGGCCAACGCCTCCCGTTTCTCTTGGCTCAGCCGCTCGCCGGGCCGCAACACGTTCATGAGCGTGACGCCGATCAGCACGGCCGCGCTGGACAGCACGACCGTGTACAGCAGCGTGCGCAGCCCGATCCGGCCCAGTCGCCGCAGGTCGCCCAATTCGACCACGGCCAAGGCCAGCGCGGAGATCACCAGGGGCAGGACCACCATCAGCACCAGCCGCAAGAAGATCCGCCCCACGGGATCGGCCACCTGCAGGGCAAACCAGTCCAGCCGGTCGTCGACCCCGTTGGCATCCTGATCCAGCGCATCGACGGAGCCCGCCGATGGAGGGCGGGCGAAATAGGCGTGGGCGGCAATGCCGAAGATGGCTCCCAGCAGCAAGCCGAGCAGGATCTTCCAGTGCAGCGCGACTCGGCGGCGCGGCTGGGAATCGGGCGGCGACAATTCCTGGGGCGTGACGTCGGACATCGTTCAGATCCTCCAAACGCGGCGCATTAGAGCCCAAAACGTCTGGAAAGTCTACTTGCCGGCCATGTCCTGAGAACCGCCGCCCGCACCGAGCCATCCACCGGGACGAGGCTGGTTTGGCGACGGTCAGCGGGTGGAACGATCCCCCGAGGCGTGCGGACGGCTTCCTGGCGAACGGGGCGGCGTCAGCCCCCCGGTGCCCGATCCCCAGATGCGCGCGGGCGGCTTGCTTTGCCCCGCGGCGATCCCGATAATTCACGCCACGATTCAGGAGCCACTTCTCTGGGAAGGAGCCGGTCACGGATGTTCTACGCCGACCTGCACATTCACTCCAAGTACTCGCGGGCCACCGGCCGCGACGCCGATCTGCCACACATGGCCGTCTGGGCGCGCCGCAAAGGTGTCACCGTCTTGGGCACCGGCGACTTCACACATCCGCAATGGTTTGCCGAGTTGCAGCGCGAACTGGTGTCGGCGGAACCGGGCTTGTTCCGGCTGCGGGACGAACTGCAGCGTGCCGTCGACGAGGAGACTCCTCATGCCTGCACCCAGGCTGTCCGGTTCATGCTGCAAGTCGAGATTTCGACGATCTACAAACGCGGCGAGCGAACGCGGAAGGTACACCACCTGATCTACGTGCCCGGCTGGGAGCAGGCCGAACAATTGACTCAGAAGCTGTCCAAGATCGGCAACCTGAAGTCGGACGGGCGGCCGATTCTGGGGCTGGATTCGCGGGACTTGCTGGAGATCACGCTCGACTGCGGCACGGGGTGTTATCTGATCCCGGCCCACATCTGGACGCCTTGGTTCGCCGCGCTTGGTTCCCAGTCCGGCTTCGACTCGATCGACGAGTGCTACGGCGACTTGGCCGGCGAGATCTTCGCGCTGGAAACGGGCCTGTCGTCCGATCCGCCGATGAATTGGCGGCTGTCGCAACTGGACCGCTTCACGCTGGTGTCCAACTCCGACGCCCACTCGCCGCCCAAGATCGGCCGCGAGGCGTGCGTGTTCCAGACGCCGTTGGACTACTTCGCGATCCGGGAAGCCCTGCGGACGGGCGCGGGCTACGGCGGCACCGTCGAGTTCTTTCCGGAAGAAGGCAAGTACCATCTGGACGGGCACCGCAAGTGCAACGTGCGGCTGACGCCCGACGAGACCAAGTCCCACGGAGGTCGCTGCCCCGCGTGCGGCAAGCCGTTGACGATCGGCGTGATGAACCGCGTCGAGTCGCTGGCGGACCGGGCGGACGGTTTCCAGCCGCCACG
>CAYUFW010000124.1:0-11401 GCA_964443915.1 uncultured Pirellulaceae bacterium | reverse complement strand
GGATCCATCCCCTCTGCACCCTTGGTGGTGCTCACCACCCTCTTTCCACAGGCAAGGGCCTCGATTATCTTCAGCCTGGTGCCGCCGCCGGAAATCATCGCCGAGGTGCGCGGGGTGGGTGAACAAAGCCGCAAGGTCCAGCAAGCGTACGAAGACCTGACCAGCCGCGCCGGCGCCGAATTGTTCATCCTGGGACACGCGCCGCTGGAAGACATCCGCCGTGCCGGCTCGCCGTTGGTGGCCGAGGCGATCCGGCGCATGCGCGGCGGGCAGGTGATCCGCGAGGCCGGTTACGACGGCGAGTACGGGCGGATCCGCCTGTTCGAGGACGGCGAACTGAAGAACGCCGGGGCGGTGTCGTTGCTGTTTCACACGCCGGTGGAGGTGGCGGCGACAGCGGTTGGAGATGTGGCGGCGGTTGGAGATGTGGCAGCGGAGAGTCCGGCTCCGTGGAACGCGGAGCCGGGAGCGACCGTGGGACGGATTTCCAATCCGTCCCCTGATCGACCGCCGCAGAACCCGGGGGCAGACCTACGGTCGGCCGTTCCGGCGGGGTCGGAGACCCGCGCCGAACGCAGTCCTGGCGGTTCTGCGATCTTGGCCCAACTCGATCCGGAACAGTGGGCCGCCGCGGAATCGGTGTCGGGTCCGTTGCTGATCGTCGCTGGTCCGGGAACCGGCAAGACGCGCACGTTGACTCACCGGATCGCGCATCTGGTCGCCGATCATCGGGTGCCGCCGGAGCATTGTCTGGCCGTCACCTTCAGCCGCCGCGCGGCGCAAGAGATGAAGGAACGTCTCGCGCAACTGTTGCCCGAGACCGGCGCGCGAGTCCCCGCCATGACGTTTCACGCCCTGGGGTTGACGATCCTGCAGGAAAACACCGCGCGGTTCGACTTGCCGCCGGATTTCCGCGTGGCGGACGACCTGGAGCGGACACGGTTGTTGGTCGAGGGCGCCGATCTGTCCGAACGTCAAGCCGGCCGCCTGCTGGCCGAGATCTCTCGCGCCAAACGCGGCGGCGAGGCGACGGCGGCCTCGGCCGAGAGCGTTGGGGCCGAGAACGCCGCGGCCAGGGAAACGTACCGGCGACTGATGCGCGAGCGAGCATTCGTCGATTTCGACGATCTGATCCTGCTGCCTGCCGAGTTGCTGCAGCGCGAGCCGGCATTGGCCGCGGAATACCGCCGCCGCTGGCCCTGCATCTCGGTCGACGAGTACCAGGATCTGGACGACAACCAGTACCGCTTGCTCCGCCAACTGGCCGCCGACGACGGCAACCTGTGCGCGATCGGCGATCCGGACCAGTCGATCTACGGATTCCGCGGCTCGAATCCGGAGATCTTCCTGCACTTCACGCAAGACTTTCCGTCGGCCCGCGTCGTGCGGCTGACGCGGAACTACCGCTCGTCGCAGGCGATCGTCGCAGCGGCCCTGCAAGCGATCGCCCCCACCTCGCTGGTCTCCGATCGGGTCCTGCAACCGCTGTCGCAGAATGCGGACCGCATCTCGATTCACACCAGTCCCACGGAGCGGGCGGAGGCGGAGTTCGTGGTCCATACGATCGAGCGCTCGATCGGCGGCTCGACGTTCTTCTCGCTGGACAGCGGCCGCGTGGACGCGCCGGAGGTCGAGGCGCGGTCCTTCGCCGACTTCGCCGTCCTGTACCGCACGGAAGCCCAAGCGGACGCGCTGGTCGAAGCCTTCGCGCGGTCCGGCATCCCGTTCCAGAAGAAATCGCACCGCCGTTGGACCGAAGCACCGGCCGTGCAGGCGATGCTGCGTTGCCTGCAGGAACCGACGACAGACTCGTCGAGCACCAGCGTCGCGGAGCGTCTGAAGCAGGCGGCTGACGCCGTGTGGGGCGAGCATCCCGAGGCCGCCGACCTGCTCGCCCCCTTGCACCCGCTGGCTGAGCGCTGTGGCGGCGACGTGTCGCGGTTCCTGTCCGAGCTGGCCCTGGGAGCCGACGCCGACTCGTGGGACCCGCGAGCCGACCGCGTGTCGCTGCTGACGCTGCACGCCGCCAAGGGTCTCGAATTCCCCGTGGTGTTCCTGGTCGGCTGCGAGGACGGACTGCTGCCCTTGCGCTGGGGACCAAGCCACGACGGCGTGGATGTGGCCGAGGAGCGGCGTCTGTTCTTTGTGGGCCTGACCCGCGCCCGCGACCGGCTGCTGCTCAGCCACGCCCGCCAGCGTCTGTGGCGCGGCCAAGTCCGCGACATGCCGCCCTCGCCGTTCCTGGAACAAATCCGCGAAGAACTCCTGGAGCGAATCCAACAGGCCCAGGGCCGCAAGAGGCGAAAAAGCACGGATACTCAATTACAGTTGTTCTGACTTCCTTCCCATTTCCCTTTTTGGCCTGTGCCAGGGACCGCCCACCATGTCCACGCCGACGATCCTCCTGACCTTCCTGTCGCTCTGGTCCGCCGATCTGCCGTCCGACTTCAACCTGCCTCCGGCACCAGGCCCGCACGTGCGCCCCGCGAGCGCCGTCGAAACGCAACCCGGACGCTTCGCGTCGGGCAAGCCGCTGGTGGCGACTTCGTATTTCTATTGGTACGACGCCGATACCGGGGAACACGTGATCGATCACGACGGCACGGACGCCTTGACTGATCATCCGCCGGCGCTGGAGGGCTTTTCCTATCGAAACGCTGCTTGGCACGCGCGGCAGCTGAGCGACATGATCGACGCGGGCATCGACGTGCTGCTGCCGGTCTATTGGGGAACGCCGCTGGGGGATCACGGGTTCAGCGACGCCGGCTTGCCGCCGTTGGTGGCGGCGCGCCAGCGGCTGATCGCCGCCGGCAAGCACCCGCCGGCGATCGGCATGTTCTACGACACCAGCACGCTGCAGTACAACGCGGGCGGCTATCACGTGGACTTGACCACCGAGCCGGGACGGCGCTGGTTCTACGGTTCGATCCGCAATTGCTTCTCTCACATTCCCCCGGAGCACCGCGCGCTGGTTGACGGCCGGCCGTTGGTTTTCCTGTACGCAGCCGCGTTCGCCAAACGCGTTGACGAGAATCTGTTTCCGGCGGTTCGCGAGATGTTCCGCCGCGACTTCGGCACGGATCTGTTTCTGGTCAAGATGCGCTCCTGGCCTGGCGAAGCGGACAGCGAGTACAACTGGGGCGGCGCCCTGGCCCCGCAGTGGTTCGCGGCGGCCGGACTCGGCCCCGGTTACGATCATGCCGCCGTACCCGGCCGGACGCCGCTGGTCCGCGGCCGTGAGGAGGGTCGCTTCTACGAGTCGGCCTGGCGGCGGTTGCTGGCCATGAACCCGGCCACGCGGCCCTGGCTGGTCCACGTCGAGACGTGGAACGAGTTCCACGAAGGCACCGAGATCTGCGAGAGCCGCGAGTACGGCCGGAAATACATCGAGCTGACGCGGCAGTTCGCCGAGCCGTTCCACGCTGGCCGGCGCATCCCCCTGTCGGACCAGGCTCCGCAAGCGCCGATCTCCGCGTCGCCAGACAAGTCAGCGGGTCTGCAAATCGTGCCCTTGCCCGATGGCGACGGACCGATTATCGAGCGGACCGCAGGGGGCAGAAGAGCCTGGAGCACGACCGTCAACCGGTTCTCGCCAACGGCCCGCTACCTGTACTTCGAAGTGGACGACGCCTTCTTGTTCGACGGCGACGACACGATCGAAATGACGGTCGAGTATTGGGACGAAGGTCCGGCGAGCTTCGTCGTCGAGTACGATTCGGCTGATCCGGAACTGTCCGGCCTGCCGCAGCACTTCCGCCCCGGCCCGCGGCAGAAGTTGGGCGGCACTCCAGCCTGGCAACGAGCCAGATTTGTCCTTCCCCACGCGCGCTTCATCGGTCGTGCAAACGGGGCCGATTTCCGTTTGTCGTGCGCGGACGGCGACCTGGTGGTAGCGTCGGTCTCGATCAACATGAAATGATGCCTATGACCCTGCTGCAATACGACGAGATCGTTCGTGCCCGGCAGCAGATTGCCGGCGGTGTGCTCGTCACGCCTTGTCCGTTTTCGCCGGCGCTGAGGGTCAAACGCCAGGCTCAAGACCATATCCTCGTGCCCTTCGAGCGTGCGGAGCAGCTTCACTCCGGGCGGCAGGGGCGGCGCAACGGCTTGGCCGCTTGGCCCGACGTTTCCCTGGGCTGGTTTCTCTTTCGCCATGGCAGGACCATCTCCTCCCGAACACAGACTATATCGCACGCAGTTGCCGCTCGAAATGCCCCCGACTTGCTCGGGGGATGCTTACGCTCGCCGCTACCCGGGGCCGCTACAGGCCCCACCCGGATGCCACCGGCTTGCCCGGTGGAGATTCACGCTCGTTGCTCGGAGCGGAGCGCGATCCCAGCGACGAACGTAACGATCCACCGGGCGAGCCGGTGGCACTCGCTTCTCCGTAGCGGCAGCGCTGCGCGCTGGTCGCGCCAAGACACGGCCCGAGCCCTGAAGGATCCTCCGTCAGATCTTCCCGCCAACTGCTCGCAAGAGTAAACTACCTTGGACGACCCGGGGACATCCTTGGAGACCATCGCGGCCGAGCCGGGTCGGTGTGTGACGGGGGCCAGTGTTATTCAGACAGCGTGAGGGAATTCCCAATGTGGGACGAGCAGACACGGCGACGTTTTGAACTGCTGCGTCAGCGTGAAAGCGCGGGCGCGATCGCAGACACCGAGCGTAGCGAACTCGAATCCTTGGTTGAGGAACTTCAGTCCGCCGAAGCGACCTACCTTACCCCGGCCACGGAGCGTCTGCGGGAGGAGCGACGAGAACTCGACACCCAGAACCGTGCCCTGGAGGCCCTGGCTCGCCGCCGAGCAACGTTGGCCCGGCATCTTCACGACGTGTTGGCGGAAGCCCAGGTCGAACGGCGGGCCATTCAGGGTGAACTGGCCGCCTTGTTGGTGGGGGGGCCTGATTCGCGACGGGACACGTAGCCCATGCGCCAAGACCAGCGAGAGGCGTTGCGGCAGCGATTCGGGTTCCGTTGCGGCTACTGTGGGGTTGCGGATCGTGACGTGGGAGCAGAACTCACGGTGGACCACTTCCAGCCTCGCTCCCGAGGAGGCTTGCACGAGCCGGACAACTGGGTCTACTGCTGCCACCCCTGTAACGAATTCAAAGGCGACTGTTGGCAGCCTGACTCCTCCCAGCGTGTCCTCCACCCACTTCGCGACATGGTAAGATCGCACGTGGCCGAACAGGACGACGGGAGCCTGCAGGCACTCACCGAGACCGGGGCTTTCCACATCGCACGCTTACACCTCAATCGTCCGCAACTCGTGGCGTACCGCCGGGAACACCGTCTGCTCGAAGCTGCCCGTGAAACGCAGGCGGGACTTCTCGAACGTCTCGCCGCACTCGAAGACGAACTTGGGACACTCACATCGGAGCTGGACCGACTGCGGAGTGGGGAGCCGGAAATCTGATGGCCGAGGTACACGTGATTCGCGATCGCCCTCCCCGCAGGCCGCGCTTCCACATGTCGCGCCTCGGTGGGATAGTCAAACGCACTCATGGCCGACGTCCCTGGTCGTTCCGCCGTTTTCGTGCCAGAAGTTGTTGGTGCAGCTTGCGAGCGACTTCGATCGGCAGCGGAGCGACGCGGTCGCGGTAAGCCACGGCTTGTTCTTGCAGCCGTTCCAGTTCGACTTGCTCGGCGGGAGTCAAGGTTCCGTCAATCTCCTTGTCGATCAGCGCGAAGCGCCGTGCGTTAATCGTTTGGTTCGTTTCTGGCAGTCAACGTGGATTCGCAGGTGGCACATCGGGCGCCCTCCCCTGATTCCCGAGGCGTGGCGGCGGGTTTAGGATACGGCCGACATCACCCAGGAGAAAGACAATGACCGAATCACACTGCAACAACTTCAGCCGCGCCACGGCCCGTCTTGGATGGCGCGGTTTCGCATGCCTGTGCCTGGCGTGGCTTTCCGCCTGGTTCGCCACGGCGGCGGCTGGCGAAGGGAAACCGGAGGGCAACAAGGGCTTCCTCGAGAACGGGAGTTTCGAGTCGATCCAGCGCCTCGCCGCGCCGCCGAAGGGGAACGACTTCGGGAACTGGGTCCTGAAGAGCGACCTGCAGGCCCCGACGGCATGGATGTTGAACGCCGCGTTCCCAGGCACGTTGGAGGTGGTCGAGGGCGGTGCCGCCGAGGGCCAACGATTCCTGCGTCTGGCCGCCGGCGCCAATCGGGCCGCGCACTTGATCCAGAGTTGTCCTCAACTGCGGCCCGGCTTGACGTACAAGGTCACGCTCCGCTACCGGGGCGGCCCGGTCGAACTGAAGGTGTATGAGTATGACGCGGAGAACAAACTGAAGACCGACCGGCCGTTTGCGGAGGGCCTGGCAACCCCCGTGCGCACCGGCGCCTGGGCCACGCTCCAGGGCGTTTATGAATTGCCTGAAGGCATCGCCAAAACCACCTTGGTTGTGTGTGTGCCCGACCGCAGCGAAGCCGACCTGGACGACGTGCGCGTCGAACGGTTTGTCAGGCCGGAGACCCCGGTCGATGTTCGGGCCTTCGGTGCCAGCGGCTCGGCGTTCGAAACCGCGGCGGAGACCGTCGCCGGATCGAACGTCGTCGTGCTCCACGAGGTTGGCGATTTCCAGGTGGGACAGCAGGTGGCGGTGTCCAAGTGCAACCCCCACGTGTGCGATCTGCACATCTGGGAAATGGGAAAGCCCTGGGGCGGGGACACGTCGCCGGAAGCGCAACAGGTCGAGGTGCGGGGCTATGACGGCAGCCTCGGCAATTGGACCGTGTACATGCTGGACTTCGCCGGCACCACGCCGCCCACGTTCCGCTGGAGTGACGACCTGGCCCTGACCTGGAAAGAGAGCAAGGTGCCGGTCACCGGCGATTGGCAGAAACTCAGCGGCGGCGTCGAAGTGAAATTCGGCAGCCGCGACTGGACGACGCCCTGCCTGGTCACCTTCAGCGGCCGCGACCAACTGATCAGCACGATCCTGAAGATCGAGGGCAACAACGTGACGCTGGCGGACGGAACACCGGTCGGGGCCAAGGAGTGCGTGATGCAGCACACCGACAGCGGCCCGCTGCAAGCCGCGTTGGACCGCGCTGTGGCCGAAGGCCGCAACGTCGTCATCCCCAGCGGCCTCTATCGCTTGACCTCCGGCCTGAGCCTGCGGTATGCCGACGGAATCACGGTGGCGGGCGAGAACGAGGAGCGCACGATCCTGGACATCCGCAACGGCACGGGCGCGTGCATCACGATCCGGGGCGGCACATCGGTGACGCTCCGCAATCTGCGGTTCCATGGGTTCAGCGGCTTCGCCGAGCGCAAGCAGATGGGTTCGCGGCCCTTGCCCGGTTACGCGCAGATGTGGGGCTTCTACATCAAGCACTGCAATGCCGTGGGGATTCAGAGTCCCGAGCGAGTGCTCGTCGAGAACTGCCACGCGACCGGCATGTCCGCTGAGTGCTTCTATTCCGCCAGCAGCAGTCGTTCGGGCAACTCGGACCCGGCCCGGTACACCAAGTCGATCGTCTACCGTAACTGTACGGTGACCGACTGCGCCCGGAACGCCTTTAACAACAACGACATGGCGGAGAACACGGCGGTGCTCTACTGCCGGATCCAGGACGTGGGCGGCTGCACGTGGGAAGGGGCCTCGCGGTTTGTGAAGTTCGTGGGCAACTACGTGCGCAACGCAGGCACCGTCGCGATGGGCAACATCGGTTCCCGCGATGCGAACTACGACGTTCTCCCCACCGGCCAGCACATTGTGGCCCACAATACGTTCGAGCAGGAGATGGTCTACGGCGGCTGTGCCATCCGCACGTGCCACGGCTCCACGCCCGTCATCATCAAGGACAACATCTTCGTCAACTTCAACACGTCGGCGATCGAAGCCAACGGGTCCGGCGAGGCCCGTCATCTGCCGTCGGCCAACACGATCATCAGCGGGAACGTGATCGATCTGACCTGCGTGCGGGACGATTCCCGCGCCCGGGTCGGCATCGGCGTGTCGGCGGACGACACCATCGTCAGCGACAATCAGATCTACGTCCGCGGCCCGGTCGATCCTTTGGTCAAGGGCATGGTCCTCACGGAACCGGCCCGCAATCTCCTTGTCCACGACAATCTCATCCGCGGCTGCGGGGTCGGGCTGCAGGGCGGGAAACGAACCGGGCGCGTCGACGAGGTGATCGACTCGCGGACGTTCAAGTCGAGCGGTCCGCTGCCCTGGCCGCGGCGCCGCACCCACGAGTATCGCGGCTGCCGGATCGCCTGGCTGCCTGGTGACAAGGCCGTGCCCGGTCCCGAAATTGAGTGCTTCGATGTGGAGGAAGGCGTGTTCCGGCTGTCCCAGGACAGCGAACTCAAGCCGGGGGCGGTCTTCGCAATCTACGGACGGCAGGGGTTGAACTGGAGCCTGCACCACAACGTGATCAACAACTGTGACCAGCTGGTCGACCTGGACGTGTTTGGCGGGCCGACCGCGGTATTCAGCGACAACCTCCTGGCTCGCGGCGAAGTCGCGAACGTGGATGTCGCCGTGTCGATCCGGGGCCTGTTCAGCATTACGGCCAACCGTTTCACCGGTTTTGACGGGCCCAAGTCCGTCGCCCTGCTGCTGCAGCCCGACCCGTTCGGCAAGGTGCCGTGTTTCCTCTGCCGGAACAACGTGTTTGATCAATGCACCACGCCCGTCGGCGAAGGGGCGGCCGGCATGTGGAGTGCCGCCATCAAGGGCGGCAATGTTTTCAACGGTCACGTGGAAACATCCGTAGGCGAGCCGGGGAAAGAACGATGACCGGCGAAACCGTCGTCCGTTCGAGGCGGGCCCGAACGATGGCGATCATCGTCGGCTCGCACCGTCGCGATGAACCCCCTGGAAGACTCCGGCTGGCAGTTCATGACAGCCGCGATCGGTTCAAATGGTGGCGTTCAGGCCGGGGGTCAATCATACGTTTCAGCCACACGAGAAAGAACAGTTGAGGATCGCCATGACAGCACTTGCCCACCGCCTGTTGAAGCTGACTCTGTGCATCGCTTTTGCCGTCGCCCTGGCTGGGACGCGGCTTGGGGACGCGTTCGTTCGCGCCGCCGACGTGCCGGCGAAGCCCGCTGCCGCTGACGTTCCCAAAGGGCAGGGCCTGACCAAGCAAACCGACCTGTTCGCCGACCCCGTCGGTCACGCCAAACCGCCGTTGGCGGTCCTCGTCGGCTACTGCTACTACGCCCAGATCTACGGTCGCAGTCCGGTCGGCCTGCCGGTGCCACCTGCGCTGAAAGGCCTGCCGGACGAAGAGGTGACGGCCAAGCTGAATCGCCTGCTGCAAGAGATCGCCTGGAACACAGTCACCGCGCATCCGCTCAGCGGTGTGAAGGCGAAGTGACTCGCAACTCCCAAAGGAGTCTGCCGGCGACGTAGCGGGTAAGTGGCGAATGCCAACCCCGTGGGACGTAGGATTTGCCCACGACTTCACGGGCTCAATTCGACGCTGTAGGTTGCGGTGCGCGGGGCAACGTCGAAACGCGATACTTGCTGGCCGCCGGCCTGCGCTGTTCGGACTGCGACTGTTTGGCCCTGCGCGTCTTTGACCGTCATCCGCCCCGGCAGCCGGGACGCGGGGGGCGTCACTTCGACGGTCAGCGGCTGATCGTACAGTTCCGGGTCGGTCAGACAGGACAACCGGAACGTGAGGCGGCGGGGATCCGAGCTGACCAGAGCCAGCTTCGATCCGTTGCGCTCGGTTTGGTGCTTGTAGATGTCCGCCATGCCGGCAATCCAGACGACCGCTTCATGCTCCTTGGCGATGTCCAACACAGCGCGGAAATTGGCCTCGCTGGTGCTGAGCCCCTCGCCGATGTAATGGTAATGGATGCGGTACCAGAGTCCCCGCTCGAGGTGCTGCTGGAGCATGCGACGGAAATTGTCAACGCGATTCCCGTAAGTGTCGTCCATGCCGGTCGAACTTCCCGAGGCGTCGAACAGGTGGTACTTGTCGAGGTAGTAACGCAACGTGCGGGTCGTTTCCCACAGCGTGCCGCCGCCGAGGTTCAAGGCCATGAGCTTGCTCTTGCCGGGGAACAGCTGCCAGATGGCCTTGGCCGCGCCGCCGATTTCCCTTTCCGTGTCCTCGTCGCCCATCGCCCCGCGGTGGTGCAGCGAGTGGTTGGCGAACTCCTGGTCACCCTGCCGGGCACAGGCTTCCCATTCCGCCCGGTGATCTTCGAAATCGGACCGTCGCCGCGTATTCGGCTCCTTGCCGCCGGGATTGACCATGAAGGTGCCGCGGAAGCCGTACTCGCGCAGGATCGGGATGGCTTTCGACAAATGGGTCGGATGAGAATCATCGAAGCGGATGCTCAGGGCCGCCTGCCGACCATCGTACCAGCGGGCGATTGCCAGACTCAGGCCGGTGGCCGGATCGGTGAGCTGGCGTTCCTTCTCGGCCACGAGCGGCGGCTTGCCCCCGGGCGGATCGACCGCCTGTACAAAGTACGTGCCGCGTACGGGCGGCACGGGGATGAGCAGCTTCTCCCACTCGATTCCGCTGCGCCGCACCGCGAGAGCCCGCCCCCGCGCGTCGCGGACCTCGACCTCCGCGGCGGGCCACGCGTGGCGTCCCGTGGCCGGCAATTCGACACGGATCGCCAGCGACTCGCGCTCCGTCTTCGGATCAACGTCCAACCTGACTTTGTACCGATCGACCGGCTGCGCCACGACCGTCGCCGGTCCGTCGTATTTCTCGAATCGGACCAACACCCCGCTCAATTCTGCGGCGGGAATTCTCCCGGCCAGCAGGAACGCACACGGCACAAGCCAAATGACGGCCCGTGAGCCAGATTGGCACATCGTTTTGCCCTCCACGCCAGTGTTCGTTCGCGCCCACGGGCCCGATCAGATTTCCGTCCAAGCGCCGGGGATTGGCGCGGGATACCGGCCTTCGGCATCGGCCTGGACCGGGGCCGGCGAGTCGGCGGTCAGACTGTCGACGTTCTTGCAGAACATGAAATCCGAGGCCATCGCTTCGTCCCAGGTGACCACCTTGCCCGTGTGGACGGCCGCCCGGCCCATGATGGCTCCCAGGTTCGAGAGCGCCGCACGCCGGGCTTCGTTGTGCGGCCGATCGTTGCGGATCGCGCCCAGCAGCACGTCCCATTCGGCCTGCCAAGGATTCACCGCCTCCCTTTCCGGTTGCCAGACGATGTTCGCCGGATCGATGTGCTGGTCCTTGCAGATGAAGCACGTCGGCGCGTGAATGTCGCCGGAGAACTTGGCGCCGCACTTTGTCCCGTGGACAAACGTGGCGAAATCGTTGAAGCAATTCCGGATGTAGCGGCCGTTGACCATCGCTTTCGTGCCGTCGGCAAACGTGTATTCGATCGAGTAGCTGTCCAGGTTCTGACTGCAGTCCTTGCTCCCGGCGTACCGTCCGCCGAC
>CAYUFW010000123.1:6873-21467 GCA_964443915.1 uncultured Pirellulaceae bacterium | reverse complement strand
CTGCGGTCGGGCCCGTGCTGCGGTCGGGAGACCGCAGCACAACCGGCGCGCCATGCCGCTCACCAATCGTCAGCCGCGCTGGTGGAGGAGGAGCCGCGTCACATCGGCCAGCCGGGTCCGCTGCCGGCCCTGGGCATCGAAGTTGGCGGGATCGAGCCACGCCTGGAATGCCGCCCGCAGCGCCGGCCACTGGGTGTCGATCGCGGCGTACCAGGCCGTATCCCGGTTGCGGCCCTTGTACACCGTCGCCTGGCGGAAGACGCCCTCGAACGAAAGACCCAGACGCTGGGCCGCGGCGTGCGAGGCCGCGTTCAGCGCGTCGCACTTCCATTCGTACCGCCGGTAGCCGAGGTCGAACGCATGCTGCATCATCAGGAACATGGCTTCGGTAGCGGCCGCCGTGCGCTGCAGGCGCGGAGCGTAGTGGATGTGGCCGACTTCGATCGAACCGCTGGCCGGGGCGATCCGCAGATAACTTGCGACGCCCGTCGGCAAGCCGTCGCCCAGGTTAACGATCGCGAAAAACAGCGGGTCGTCGCCCAGGCACTGCGCGTGCATCCAATCGCGATAGTTGCGAAGAGTCTCAAACGGACCGTACGGGAGGTAGGTCCAACTCCGCCCTTCCTGATCCGCCGCGTTTGCCGCAAACAGCGCCGCCGCATGACGGTCGGGGTCGAGCGGCTCCAACCGGCAATATCGGCCCGGCAGCGGTTCGCGCGTGGGACGAGGTGGCGGCGTCCAGCCCGGCAACGGGAACCCGATGGGCTGGCCGAGATCATTGAGAGGCGTATTCATTTCGGGATTTCTCAGCCCGTCAGCGTGCCCTTGGTGCTGGGCACACCCGCGGCGCGCGGGTCGCGTTCGACGGCCATCCGCAGGGCGCGGGCAGCGGACTTGAAAATCGCCTCGCTGATATGATGGCTGTTGCGGCCGTAATGCACGAGGACATGGAGATTGCACAGCGCGTTAGCCGCCGTCGCCTGCCAAAAGTCCTCCACCAACTCGCTGTCGAAGTCGCCGATTTTGGGCGTGGGGAACTGGGCCTGGAAAACCAGGAAATAGCGGCCGCTCAAATCCAGGGCCGTGGTGACCAGCGTTTCTTCCATCGGCAACGTGAAGTGCCCGTAGCGGCGAATCCCGGCCTTGTCTCCCAACGCCTGCCGCAACGCCTGCCCCAGGCAGATGCCGACGTCCTCGACCGTGTGGTGCTGGTCGACGTGCAGATCGCCGCGGGCGGTCACCGTCAGGTCCATCCCGCCGTGCTTGGCCAGCAGCTCGAGCATGTGATCCAGGAAGCCTACGCCGGTCTGGATTTGGGACTGGCCCGACCCGTCCAGGTCGATATCCAGTTCAATTTCGGTTTCCGCCGTGCGGCGTGCGATCTTCGCCTTGCGTGTCATTCGCCTACACCATCGCTTTCAGCAGAGCCAGCAGCGCTTCGATCTGTTCGTCGGTCCCGACGCTGATCCGCAGACCGTCCCCCCACCCGGGATAGCTCATGTATCGGACCAGGACGCGATCCTGCTTCAATCGTTCGTAAAGCGTGACGGCTGCACGGCTTGGATGGGTACACCAGAGGAAATTCGCCTGGGAGGGCAGGACGGAAAAGCCCAACCCTGCCAGTCCTTCCGCCAGCCGCCGGCGCGTCGCACGGATCTTGCCCACCGTGTCGTGCAGCCAAGCTTGATCGTCGATGGCCGCCGTCGCACCGGCGATCGAAAGGGCGTCACAGTTGTAAGAATCCTTGACCTTGATCAACTGCTGAATCAGGTGTGGCTGGGCGACCAGGTATCCAAACCGCAGACCCGCCAGGGCGTACGACTTGCTCAGCGTCCGCGAGACCATGATCCGCTCGTTCTGGGCGACCAGGCTCAGGCAGTTCTCGTCGGCAAAATCGACGTAGGCTTCGTCCACCAGGAGCGGACACGGCAACTGCTCGGCCAGCTGCCGGATGACCTCGCCAGAAATCACGGTTCCGGTCGGGCTGTTCGGATTGGGCAAGAAGACCAGCTTCAGGTCCGGGACCACGGCGGCGAATTCGGGCGGCAGGCTCCAATCGTCGCGGAACCGCACTTCCTCCCAGTTGGCTCCCTGCAACTGCGCCAGGGTCCGGTACAGGATGTAACTCGGATACGGCAGCCGCAACCGTTGGCCGGCGCCGACGAAAGCGCGGGTGACGATGGTCAGGATGTCGTCGCTGCCGTTGCCGCACAGAATGCAGTCCCGCGGGACGCCCAGCACGTCGGCGGCCCGCTCGCGAAAGGCGTTGCACATGGGGTCGGGATACCGCATCAAGCGGGCTTCGGCCGCCTGCTGGATCGCACGGACGACATTTGGCGACGGCGGGTACGGATTCTCGTTCGTGTTCAGCTTGATGAACTTGCCGGCCTGCGGCTGCTCGCCGGGCACGTACCCGGCCATGGCTTCGATTTCGAGGCGGAAGTAGGTCATGATTGCAGGTGGTGGACTAAAGTCGCTTTGCAGGTTACACGGTGCTCATTACGAAGTGACCGTGTGTGGCGGGATCGGGTTCGGGGCCGCTTGTTCGCCGCGATCAGTTCCCGCCCACCAACGCCAGGTTATCGCGGTGGATCACTTCTTCATACGGCCGGTGCCCCAGGACCTGGGCGATGCGGTTGGACGGCAGACCCATGATCCGTTGGACGTCGGCGGCGGGGTAGTTCGTCAAGCCGCGGGCGATTTCCTGGCCGCGTTCGTCGCACAGCGCCACGACGTCGCCTTTACTGAAGTCGCCTTCCGCCTCCACGATCCCGATCGCCAGCAGGCTGCGTCCCTGTTCGGCCACGGCGCGCACGGCGCCGGCGTCCAGCAGCACTCGGCCGTGCGGCCGCGCGGAAAAGCCGATCCAGCGCTTCCACGGGCTGACCGACTTGCCCTGCGCGAGGAACAGCGTCCCCAGTTCCTCGCCGGCCAGCACGCGTTGCAGCACGGTCGGATGACGGCCGCCGGCGATGATCACGTTCTCGCCGGCGGTGGTCACGATGCGAGCGGCCTCCAATTTGCTGGCCATCCCGCCCTTGCTCAGCCCCGTAACGCGGTCCCGCACCAGGGCGCGGGTCGCGTCGTTCAGCCGATCTACCGTGGGAATCACCCGAGAACCGGGTTCGCGCGGGTCGCCATCGTACAGGCCGTCCACGTCGGACAGGATGACCAGCAGCGGGGCCCGCAAAAGGTTGGTGACCAGCGCCGCCAGGCGGTCGTTGTCGCCAAAGGTGGTCATCAACTCTGCCACGGCAACCGTATCGTTTTCATTGATGACCGGCACCGCGTTGAATTCCAGCAGCGACAGCAGCGTGTTGCGGACGTTCAGGTACCGCGTCCGGTGGCTGATATCGTCGGCCGTCAGCAGGACTTGAGCCGCACGTCGGCCGTGCTTGCAGAACGTGCGGTCGTAGGTCTCGATCAGACTGGTCTGGCCCACGGCCGCTACGGCCTGCAGTTTCGCCAGATCGGTCGGGCGCTGCTTCAAGCCGAGCAGACTCATGCCGGCTCCGACCGCGCCCGAACTGACCAGGACCACGCGGTGTCCGGATTCGCACGCCGCGGCGACATCCTCGGCCAGACTGGCGATCCGTTCTTCATTCAGCCGGCCGTCGGAGTGGGTGAGCACGCGCGTGCCGACTTTGACTACCAAGGTATCAGCGGTGGTGGCAATTTCTTGACGCAGGAGGTTGGACATAGGGGACATATTCGACAGATTTCTTCCTGCTTCGTCAACGGCAGTCCGCCGAGCAGCAGCTTGGGCCGCGCGGTGTTGCGGCGAGTCCGGTGCTTCCTGTGGTTGTTGTCGGCCGGCTCGGCCGCCGGGGACGACGGCATTCGTCGGAAGTGACGAACCCCGAAACGAGCGGGCTATCCTGCCATGCCATTCCATGATAAAATCGACAAAGTTGTGTCCAAGTTTTTTTGGGGTCCTCTTTCCGTCCTTAATTCTTGCGCGAGGTGTCCTATGCACCCCGGACGTCAGCGTGGTTTCACTCTGGTGGAATTGTTGGTCGTGATTGCGATCATCGGAATTCTGGTCGCGCTGCTCTTGCCCGCGATCCAAGCCGCGCGCGAGGCGGCGCGGCGGACCGAGTGCGTGAACAACATGAAGCAGATCGGGATCGCCTTGCACAACTATCACGACACGTACAGAACGTTACCGCTGGGTTCGTTCAACCTCCGCGAGGTCTCGCCCTCCAGCGGGAGCAACTGGCGGGCGCTCATTTTGAGGTTCATGGAACAGGGCGCGGTCGCCGATCAGTTGAGCTTCTCGTCCAATCCGGCCGTCCATTTCATGGCGGGCGGCGCGGCCGGGGCCAATGCCCTGGCAGGCAACGAAGTGCTGAAGAACTTCGATCTCAAGGCCTACCGCTGCCCTTCCAGCGTCATTAGGCCGTTCGACATCGCCCCCGTTTCGAACAACAGCGGAATCGCCTTGAACGTCCACTACGTGGGGGTGCAGGGGGCCGCGCGGCCCGTCCCCGGCGCGGATGCAAACCGGGGAACCGCTGACTGTGGCCACGGCTGGTCGTGCAACAACGGCCTGCTGGTGGCCAATGAGTGTTTCGGCCTTCGGGACGCCAG
Source organism: uncultured Pirellulaceae bacterium (assembly GCA_964443915.1). Taxonomy (GTDB): domain Bacteria; phylum Planctomycetota; class Planctomycetia; order Pirellulales; family Pirellulaceae; genus Anammoximicrobium. The sequence continues at coordinate 16,877 of CAYUFW010000123.1, read as the reverse complement.
CGACGGCACGTCGAACGTGCTGCTTGTGGCGGAGCAATCGAGTCTGGTAGCCAACGTGAACCGCACCTCGAACTACTACGGTGGCTGGTACGGATCGCGTCACCCGAGAAGCGTCCAGGTTGCTCTGGAAGGAGGTTCCTGCGCTGATTTGTGGCAAACGGGAACGAGTTGCGTGCGGTTCGCCCCCAATTCGGACGTCGTCCAAGGAGGCGCTACCGAATACATGTTCCGCAACAACACAGTGATCAACTCGGAGCACCCCGGCGGCATCAACGTGCTGCTGACGGACGGCAGCATCAAATTCATCACGGAGGACATCGATTTCTGGAATTTGAAGCGGTTGGCCTGCCGCTACGACGGCGAACCCATCGCGAGTTTCTAAGTCCTTCGGCGAGCAGATGCGATCGGCCGTACCCCAGTTGCCCCGCCAGCTCCGGGAATCGACCTTTCCAAGACGCCGCGCTCGGCCGGCAAGGGCCGAACTCCGGCCGACGACCCGTTGCCGGCTAGAGCCGAGCAGGTCATCGGCGCGACCGGATTCGCCCCGTTTCCTTTGAATTCTGGCTTCCCACAGGAGTTTTCATGATCATGTCACGTTTCGACTTGCGACGTCTGTCCTGGCCGTTGCTGTGCTTGCTGTGCGTATGGCAGTTCACCGGTAGCGGTTGTGCCAAGCCCAAGCCCATGGGGACCGTCAAGGGCACGGTCACGCTGGACGACAAGCCTTACGCCGACGCGGCGGTCGTCTTCCTCAGCCTGACCTCGGGCCAGGCGTCTTCGGCCGGCATTCGGGCCGGCGGGGCGTTTCAGTTGCCCTCCCCGTTACCGACGGATACCTACACCGTCTACCTGGCCCCGAAAGTCGGCGCTCCGACCGATGAACCGAAGCCGGTGAGCATCGATGCATCGGTCCCCGACAAGTACTGGAGCGAAGCCTCCAGCGACATTAAGATCGACGTTAGGGAAGGCGAGAACGACGTGCGGGTACAGTTGAAAAAGTAAGGGGGTATCGACGAATGGCCGTGCAGCAGACGCCACGAGTGATGAGTTTTCGACGTGCCGGAGATGCGGCCGGACTTGGATGGCCCCGAGCAGCCCTGTTGCTGTGGGCCGTCGTGCTGGCCGGAGGAACTACAACGTCGGCCGCCGAACCGAAGCCGGAGGGGCTGGACGCCTACAACGTCGTCTGGGAGACGGCCAGCGAGAACTACGGGGGCACGATGCCGCTGGGCAACGGCGACATCGGACTGAACGTGTGGGTGGAAGCCGACGGGGACTTGCAGTTCTTCATCAGCAAGACCGACGCCTGGGACGACAACGCCCGGCTGGTCAAAGTCGGCAAAGTCCGGGTGCAGTTCGAGCCGAACCCGTTCGCCGCAGGCCGGGCGTTCTCGCAGACGCTAAGCCTCGGCGAGGGCACGTTGAAGCTCGTGTCCGGCGAGGGCGATCAGCGGGCGGCGATCGAGGTGTGGGTCGACGCGAACCGGCCGGTGATCCACGTGACGAGCCGGAGCGCGACGCCGCTGGCGGCCACCGCGTCGATCGAGTTGTGGCGGATCGAGCAGCGGCCGTACACCGACCTGCAAGTCAGCGACATCATGGTCAACCGCCGGTTGCCTGGCGGGCAGCAGGAGCCGACGGTCCTCGAACCGGACACGGTGCTGGCGAACCAGACCGGCCGCATCGGCTGGTATCACCACAACGTTAAGTCGGTCGGGCCGAAGTTGCTGGGCGAGGTCCAGGGGCTGGACGGCTTCCCGCAGGAAGACCCGTTGCTGCACCGCACATTCGGCGCGGTCATCACGGCGCCGAACGGCCAGCGCGTGGACGATCTGCACCTGCATTGCCCGGCCGCCGCGGAGCAACGACTGAACGTTTTCGTGCTGGCGCAGCATCCGGCGACGCCCGAGCAATGGCTGGCGGCGATGGAGAAGACGATCGCCAACGTGGAGCAGTACCCGTTCGAGGCTCGCTGCGCGGGGCACCGTCTCTGGTGGAGGGAATTCTGGGACCGCAGTTGGATTCGCGCGTCCCTGGGGCCAGGTGCCGAAGCGGCGGCCGACTCGGCGGTCCCCGCCAACCCGCATTCGGTGCGTTTGGGTATCGACCAGCACGGCGGCAACCGTTGGGCGGGGGAACTGGGACGGGTGAGCATCTTCGGCCGGGCCCTGAACGACGCCGAAGTTCAAACGCTGGCCAAACTGGATCGGCAAACGGTCGTCAGCGGGCAAGCGGGCTTGCTGTTTTCCGGCAACCAGGCGGGGCCGGTGGCGGATTCCGCGGGCTGGGACTTGGCTCGCGGCTTGACCGTCGAGGCTTGGGTGCAGCCGGAGAAACTGCCGGGCGGCGGGGCCCGCATTGTCGACAAGATCACACCGGGCGGCTCGGATGGGTTCTTGTTCGACACTCTTCCAGGCAACAGTCTGCGGTTTATCTGCGGCCAGACGCAGCTGAATGTGCCCGACGCGGTGCCCGCCGAACGTTGGACTCACGTGGCCGCCGTGGCCGATGCCGGCGGCGCGTGCCGGGTGTACGTGGACGGCCGGCAGACCGGCGGTGACGCCAGCGCAACAATCCGCGACGAGGCCGCCTTCGTCAGCCAGATGTATCACCTGCAGCGTTTCGTAACCGCCTGTGCCGGCCGGGGACGCTATCCGATCAAGTTCAACGGCAGCATCTTCACGGTGCCGCTGCCCGACAACAAGAGCGACCCGGATTATCGCCGCTGGGGACCGGGCTACTGGTGGCAGAACACGCGGCTGCCGTATTTCGCCATGACGGCGGCCGGCGACTACGACCTGATGCAGCCCCTGTTCCGCATGTACGCCGACGACCTGCTGGAACTGTGCAAGTACCGCACGCGGAAGTACTGCGGCCACGACGGGGCGTTCTATCCCGAGTGCATTTGCTTTTGGGGCGCGATCTTTAGCGAGACGTACGGCTGGAAGCCTTGGAACCAGCGCGAGGACAAGCTGCAGGAGAGCGGCTGGCACAAGTGGGAGTGGGTCGGCGGGCTGGAACTGTGCTGGCTGATGCTGGACTACTACGAACACACGCAGGACCGCGCCTTCCTGGAACGAACGCTGTTGCCCTTCGCGCACGAGATTCTCACCTTCTTCGACCAGCACTATCCGACCAATGCGGAGGGCAAGCTGGTGATGCACCCGTCGCAGGCAGTGGAGACCTGGTGGGAGTGTACCAACCCGATGCCGGAGTTGGCCGGCTGCCAGGCCGTGGCCGATCGGCTGCTGGCCTTGCCGCCGGACGCGGCGCCGGTGGCCGAGCGCGAATTGTGGCAGCGGTTGCGCGGCAAGTTGCCGCCGCTGCCGCGCCGCGAAGTGGACGGACAACTCGCCCTCGCGCCGGCCGAGAAGTTCGCCCAGAAACGCAACATCGAAAACCCGGAATTGTACGCCGTCTTCCCGTTCCGGCTGGTCGCGCTGGGGAGGCCGGACGTGGAACAGGCCGTGCGGGCCTTGAATCACCGCTGGGATCGCGGGCACGCCGGCTGGCGGCAGGACGATCTGTTCATGGCCTACCTGGGCCTGACCGACGAGGTTCGCAAAGCGATCATCAGCCGCGCCCGCCGGCACGACGCCACGTCGCGGTTCCCGGCCTTCTGGGGCCCAAATTACGACTGGACGCCGGACCAATGCCACGGCGGCGTGCTGTGTGCGACGTTACAGGCGATGCTCCTGCAGACCGACGGCCAGCGGATCTTCCTGTTGCCCGCCTGGCCCAGCGACTGGAACGTAGATTTCAAACTGCACGCGCCGTACCAGACCGTGCTGGAGGGCCGAGTCCAGAACGGCAAGCTGACCGAACTGAAGGTCACCCCCGCCGACCGCCGTAAGGACATCGTGCTGCCTTAGCCCGGTTTGTCTGCGGTGGCCGCGATGCACTCGGCCAGCACCTTGACCGTACGCGCGATCTGTTCTTCGGTGTGCTCCGCGGAGATGAAGAACCGCACGCGCGCGGCGCTTTCACGCACGGCCGGGTAGAGGATGGGTTGCGCGTTGATGCCCTGCCGCAACAGTTCCTGCGAGACCCGAATGCACTGCGCGGAGTTGCCCAGGATAATCGGCACGATGGGCGTATCGTGGCTGTGGCCCGTGTTCAGCCCGCATTGGCGGGCCAACTTCAAGAACTGCGCAGACCGGTCGCGCAGCCGGGCCACGCGTTCCGGTTCCTTTTGCAGCACGTGGAGCGCGGCCAGCGAGGCGGCCGTATTGGGCGGCGAACAGGCCGTGGCGAACACAAAGGACGGCGTCGTGTACTTCAGGTACCGGATCAGCGGTTCGCGGCCCGCCAGGTAACCGCCGCCGCTGCCTAGCCCCTTGCTGATCGTGCCCATCCACACGTCGCCATCGGCGGGATCCACGCCAAAATGCTCGCACAAGCCGCGTCCGGTCCGGCCCATCGTGCCCACCGCGTGCGCTTCGTCCACGTACAAGACCGCGTGGTGGCGGCGTTTGACCTCGATGAACTTCGGCAAGTCGGGGTAGTCGCCGTCCATGCTGTACACGCTTTCGATGGCCACGGCGACGCGGCGGTAGCGGCCCCGGACGTCGCGGAGCAGTTCGTCCAGCGCGTCGGCATCGTTGTGCGGGAAGGACCGCCGGCCGGCTTTCGACAACGTCGCCCCCATGACCATGCTGTTGTGGGCCAATTCGTCGTACAGAATCAGGTCGTTTTCGCCGAACAGGTGTCCCAACACCGAAGCGTTGGTCCCGTAGCCGCTGGGAAAGACGAGCGCCGCCTCGATGCCCAGGAAACGGGCGAGTTCCTGGTCCAATTCCTCCAGGAGCCGATGATTGCCGCCGACCAGCCGGCTGGCCGAAGCACTGCAGCCCAACAGGTCCATCGCCGCTTTGGCGGCGGCGATGACTTCCGGGTGGCCGGCCAAGCCCAGGTAGTCAAAACTCGTGTAGTTAATGGTCTCACGGCCGTCGATCGTAGCGCACCCGTGGCGGATGCGGTCGTGGACGCGGAAGAAGGGATTCTCCAGTCCGACGGCCTTGGCGGCCGCCAACCGCTGGAGAAAGGCCACGCATTCGGGAAACTGGGCAACGTCGTAATGCGCGGCGGGAATGGGGCCGGCCTCGGGGGCCGGTGAGCCGGCCTCCGCTGTCGCGGGGTCAGCAACCGGCTCGGCAACGGCTTCCGGGTTCCTGTGCCGCACGATGCAATCGACCAAGTCCGCACATGTCTCCATGTCGTACAACCACTCTTCGCGGAACCGCATCCCGAACTGCTTCTCGATCCGGTTCACCACGTCCATGATGGCGACCGAATCCATCCCCAGTTCAAACAGCGAACTGTCCGGCGAAAGCTGATCGACCAGTTCCTTGGGCATGACCGCCCGTACCTCGGCCAACACGGCCTCGACAATCGCGGCGCGAACCCCACCCCCATCTCGAACAACACTGGTCATGCGTTTGCTCCTTTGCCTCACCCAACGCGGCACCGGTCCACAGGCCCGGTGCCTGCCTCCGCAGTCGTGCCATTTCCAGTTGCCAACTTCCCTACTCGGAGCCAAGGCAGATTAGTATAAGATTGAATCCGAAAACGGGATGTACCACTTTCGGCGGACGAACACGGCCAAAAAAGAAGCCCAGCTTTCCAAGCAAGCCGGGCTTCGGGAGACGGCCCACGCATCGGAACGGGAGCTGGCCTCGATCAGAAACTGAACGAGAACCCCCAGCCGGGTCCGCGATAGTAAAAGCCGGAGGAACCACCGCACCCACAGCCGGGTCCACAGACGTGCCGGTGCCTGGGATAGACTGGCGGGCGGACAATGGGCGGATAGCCCGGATACGGGTAGACCACGGCCGGAGGTCCATACATGGGCGGACGATGGCCGTAGGGGGACACGCCGTAATGATAGTCGCGATGGTGGGGGTGTCCGTAGTGCCGTGGTGTCGCGTAAGAACCATGCCTGTGATACCGACTGGGATGCGCTACCATCAGGACATCGGCATCCCCGCCTATGGTCGTCCGGAAATGGACATCCTGGGCGAAAGTCCGGGTCGTGAAAAGGCCGATAACAACGGCCACGGCCAACACGAAAGTCGCTCGTCTCATGATCCTTCTCCTCTCCTCGAAATTGTGACAGAACTCGATCCCCGTGGCTCCGCGTCCGAGGAGCCGTCGCTGCTGTACGGTTTGAAGCAGAAGACGTGCCATAGGCGCGGCTCATGCGCGGAAGTTCTTCTGAAACCAACACTTAGGAATGGCCTTCCACTCCAGGATTCGCTCCTGCCAAACGAGAATGCGCCATCAGAGCGATGGCGCACGAGTATCTCCAGAGATTCTGGGAGGATGCTCGTTCCCTTGTTTACAGCGGGGCGACGCTGGTTTACTCTGTCGTTTTCCCACAAAATACCGGAGGTTGCCGATGAGCGAACAGATCAAGTACGTCATGACGGAAGAGCGAATTCCGCTCGCTTGGTACAACATTCAAGCCGATTTGCCCACGCCGGCACCTCCGGTGCTGCATCCGGGAACGGGGAAGCCAATTGGGCCGGAAGACCTGGCCGCCATCTTCCCGATGGGGCTGATCCAGCAGGAAGTTTCGACCGAACGCGAGATCGAAATCCCGCAAGCCGTGCGGGAGATCTACCGCCAATGGCGTCCCACTCCGCTGCACCGGGCTCGGCGGCTGGAAAAAGCGCTCGGTACGCCCGCGCGGATCTACTACAAGTACGAAGGCGTCAGCCCGGCCGGCTCGCACAAACCGAATACCGCGGTGGCCCAGGCGTACTATAACAAACAGGCCGGGATCAAACGCCTGTCTACGGAAACGGGGGCCGGGCAGTGGGGCTCGTCGCTGGCCATGGGCTGCGCTTACTTCGGACTCGGCTGCAAGGTCTACATGGTCCGCGTCAGCTACGAGCAGAAACCGTACCGCAAAGCGCTGATGCAGACCTACGGCGCCGAGGTCACGGCCAGCCCCAGCGAGGAAACGGCCGCGGGCCGCGCCATCCTGGCCCAGGATCCTAACTCGCCCGGTTCGCTCGGCATCGCCATCTCCGAGGCGGTCGAAGTGGCGGCTCAGGACAAAGACACGAACTACGCTCTGGGCAGCGTCTTGAATCATGTGCTGTTGCACCAGTCCGTGATCGGCCTGGAGGCGATGGAGCAGATGGCGATGGCTGGAGATCAGCCGGACGTACTCGTCGGCTGTACCGGCGGCGGATCGAACTTCGGCGGCATCGCGTTCCCCTTCGTGGGTGCCAAACTGCGCGGCGAAGGTTACGAGAAACTGCGCGTGGTCGCCGTGGAACCGACCGCCTGTCCTTCGCTGACGCGCGGCCAGTACGCCTACGACTTCGGCGACACGGCGCATCTGACACCGCTGCTGAAAATGCACACGCTGGGCAGCGAGTTCATCCCGCCGGCGATCCACACGGGCGGACTGCGGTACCACGGCATGGCGCCGCTGGTCAGCCATTTGCTGAAGTTGGGGCTGATCGAGGCAGTCGGCGTGCACCAGGTCGAGTGCTTTGCGGCGGGCGTCCAGTTCGCCAGTCTCGAAGGCATCGTGCCGGCGCCCGAAGCCAACCATGCCATTGCCGCCGTGCTCCGCGAGGCAAACCGCTGCAAGGAAGAAGGCGTCAGCCGCGCCATTCTGTTCAACCTGTGCGGACACGGGCACTTTGACATGAGCGCCTACACGGCCTACCTGTCCGGGCAGTTGAAAGACTACGAGTACCCCGAACACGAGATCGCCATGGCGCTGGCGCATCTGCCCGTGATGGCGTCCTAGGACGTCGGAGACGCTGGTGTTGCAGGGTGGGCCGAGTCTGCGAGGCCCACCTTGCTTGAGTTGATCCCGTAGCCGCAAAGAAGAAGGTAGGACGGATTGGCAATCCGTCCGCGAAGTACAAGCACGCACCGGAGACGTGAAGCACGTTCCGCGACGGACCGATTGGCAATCCGTCCTACAAAGGAGTTCCTACATGGCCCAAGGTTTCCTGCAGTTCTCGGCAGAACAGAAGACGTTCGATATCGGCGCGGTAAAGGTCGGCGGACAACCCGGCATGCGTCCCACGGTGCTGGTCGGCACGGTTTTTTATCATGGGCACAAGGTGCTCGTGGACGACGGGGCCGGCGGATTCGACGCCGAAGCCGCCGAACGCGTGATCCGCAACCAGGACGAATGGTCCCTGAAGACGGGCAATCCTTGCATGTTGGACGTGGTCGGCGACTCGCCGGAAGCGATGTGCAAGCACCTGGAATTCGCCGCCCGCGTCAGCCAAGCGCCGCTGCTGATCGACGGCACCACCACCGACGTCCGCTTGGCCGGCCTGAAGTACGCCGCCGAAACGGGCTTGACGGACCGCGTCGTCTACAACTCCGTCCAGCCGGAAACGCAGGACGACGAGTTGCAGGCGATTCAAGATGCGGGCGTCACCAGCGCGATTCTGCTCACGTACTACCTGTTGGACTTCACCGCCGCGGGCCGCGTCGAGTCGGTGCGGCAGTTGCTGCCGCGGCTGGAGCAAGCGGGCATCCGCAAGCTGATGGTCGACACCTGCTTCCTCGACTTGGCCACGTACGGCCAGGCCTGCCAGGCGTTGTTCGAGATCAAGGACGAATTCGGCTTGCCCGCCGGCGGCGGCGTCCACAACGCGGTCGCCACCTGGAAGGGCCTGAAGAAGAAGCTCGGCGGCGAGGCCAAGGACGCCTGCGTTGCCGCCGCCTGCGCGTCGGCGGTCGCGATCGGCGGCGACTTCTTGCTGTACGGCCCCGTCGAGGACGCCAAGTACATCTTCCCGGCCGTGGCCATGATCGACACGGCGCAAAGCCAAGTGGTCATGGAGCGCGGCGGAAAACCCGATCCGAACCACCCGCGGTATCGGGTGGGATGAGGCCGGGGTCCACTTCGAACCGTACTTGCGGGAGATCAAGGCCCTGGGCCTGGAAGGTGCCATTTCCATCGAACTGGAATACTCGCCGCAGCCGGACCTGATCGTCGAGTGGGTGACGGAGGCATACGAAGTGACGGATCGGCTAATGCGCGCCGTCGGGCTGCGAGAGGGACTTTGAATGAACGCAGAGAAACGAGCGGCGGCCGAACGCAGTCTCGAGTACGTCCGGGACGGGATGTGCCTGGGGCTGGGCTCCGGCTCGACGGCGGCGATCATGCTGGAGTTGCTGGGCCAGCGAGTCCGCGACGGGCTGCGCGTGCGCGGCGTCCCCACCTCGGAGGCGAGCCGGCAAGTGGCCGAACACGCCGGCATTCCGATCGTCACCTTCGACGAGGTCTCCAGTCTGGATCTCACGATCGACGGCGCCGACGAGGTGGATCCGCAGTTGAACCTGATCAAGGGCGGCGGCGGAGCCCTGCTGCGCGAGAAGATCGTGGCGTCGTTGAGCCGCCGCGTGGTGATCATCGTCGATTCCCAGAAACAGGTTCCGCGGCTGGGCGCGTTTCCGTTGCCGGTCGAGGTCGTTCAATTTGCCTGGCGGCCGCTGGCCCAGCGGCTGGGCGAATTGGGCGCGACGCCCGTGCTGCGGCGCGGGCCGGACGGCGGTGCGTATGTGACCGATGAGGGAAATCTCGTCCTCGATTGCGCGTTCGGCCGGATCGACGATCCCGCCGCGCTCGCCGCCCGCTTGGACGCCATGCCCGGCGTGGTCGACCACGGACTGTTCGTCGGTCTGGCCCACACGTTGGTCGTGGGCCGCAGCGACGGGACGGGAGTGATTGAGCGGAACACGTGACGCAGAATGCGGCCTTGGCCGAGTTTTGGAGTGCGGTGCCTTGTCACCGCTTTGGACGGCGGCCAGTCGCTTGGCAGAGGCCTGGGTTCAGGGGGGCGCCGGAACACAGCGGCGCGGTCATTGCGTCATGGTCGAACCAAAGCGGCGACAAGGCGCCGCACTCCAAAATGCACGCAGACGAAACCCAAGAACCGGGCGATAGTGTTACGAGGATCCGAGGCCCACGCGAGCCTTCCGTGAACCCGGACGCGATCCTGGCGATTGGCCGGATTCCT
>CAYUFW010000123.1:4543-6863 GCA_964443915.1 uncultured Pirellulaceae bacterium | reverse complement strand
GTGCATGTACGCAGTTCCTGAAACCTGAATCTTGACACCTCCTCGCGAGATTTCCCATGTCTTCCGCAAACCCCTTGACCGACGCTCAGTGCGCGGCCTTCCACCGCGACGGCTACCTGTTCATCGAGCATTTCCTGGACGCCGAAGAGACCGCCTTGCTGCAGGCAGCCTGCCGGGCGGACAGCGTGCTGCAGGCCCACGCCATGCAGGTCATGGACGCGGCCGGACGCCGTACCAACCTGTCCCTCTGGAACCACCCGGGCAACGACATCTACGGCATGATCGCCCGCAGCGAGCGGATGGTACACGCCGTAGAACAGCTGCTGGGCGACGAGGTGTACCATTACCACTCGAAGTTGAGCGCCAAACAACCGCGGGTCGGCGGCGCGTGGGAGTGGCATCAGGATTACGGCTACTGGTACAAGAACGGCTGCCTGTTCCCCGACATGCTCAGCGTGTTCATCGCGGTCGATCCCTGCACGAAGGAGAACGGCTGTATGCAGGTGCTGCGCGGTTCGCACTTGATGGGCCGCATCGAGCATGGCTTCGCGGGCGAGCAAACCGGCGCCGACTTGGAGCGCGTCGAGCAGGCCAAGAATCGTTTGGAACTGGTGTATTGCGAGATGGAGCCGGGGACGGCCCTGTTTTTCCACGGCAACACGCTGCACACGTCCGAGGCGAACCTGAGCGACAAGCCGCGGTGGGGCCTGATTTGCTGCTACAACACCAGGCATAACGACCCCTACAAGGAACATCATCACCCGCGCTACACGCCGCTAAGCAAAGTGCCGGATTCCGCCATCAAGGCGATCGGCGCCAAGCCCACGGAGGCGGCGCAAAAGTTCCTGAAGCAGGACGAGGACGACACGACCCGCCGGCTCGAAGTCGGTGCCACGGAGAACGCATGAGCCACGCCGCCGTCTCGCTCGACCTGGACTACCTGCCCCGGCTGCCCTGCAACAAGGACGTGCCCATCGGCTGCATCGGTTCGGGCTTCATCATGGCCGATTGCCACTTGGTGGCTTACCGCCAGGCCGGTTTCAATCCGGTGGCGATCGCGTCGCGGTCGCCCGAACACGCGCGGCAAGTGGCCCAGCGGCACGGACTGCAGGCCTACGACAACTATCAGACGCTGCTGGCCGACCCCCGCATCCAAGTCGTCGACGTCGCGGTGCCGCCGGACGTTCAGATCGATGTCATCCGCGAGATCGTCACACACCACGATCACATCCGCGGCGTGCTGGCCCAGAAGCCGCTGGGCGTGAACTACGCGGAAGCCGTCGAGGTGGTGCGATTGTGCGAGCAGGCCGGGATCACGCTGGCTGTCAATCAGAACATGCGCTACGACCAATCCGTGCGCGCGTGCAAGTGCCTGCTGGATCGCGGCGTGCTGGGCGAGCCGGTGTTCGCCAGCATCGACATGCGGGGCATCCCGCACTGGATGCCCTGGCAGCAGCGGCTGGGCTGGGTCACGCTACGGATCATGTCGATCCATCATCTGGACACCTTCCGCTACTGGTTCGGCGACCCCGTGCGGGTCTTCGCCAGCGTGCGGGACGACCCGCGCACCAGCCGCAAGTTCGCGCACGAGGACGGCATCTGCCTGTACATCCTGGAGTACGGCAGCGGCATGCGCGCCGCCGCCTGGGACGACGTGTGGACGGGACCGGCGCTGGAAGGCGCCGAGAAGGACATCGCCATCCGCTGGCGCGTCGAGGGCCTGGAGGGCCTGGCTCGCGGCACCATCGGCTGGCCGGACTATCCGCATCCGACGCCCAGCACGCTGGATTTCACGACGACGCACCAGCCCGGATACTGGTTCCAGCCGCGGTGGCGCGAAGTCTGGTTCCCCGACGCCTTCGTGGGCACGATGGCCCAACTGTTGTGCGCTTTGGAAGACAACGCCGAGCCAGAAATCGGCGGCCGCGACAATTTGAAGACGATGGCCCTGGTCGAAGCCTGCTACGTCTCGGTCCGCGAACACCGGGCCGTCGAAATTCAGGAAATCGAAGCGGCGGCGGTGGACGCGACGTAGCTGCGACACGGGTGTGGCGAAATCCCGTTCGGCGTGGGGACCCTCAGCCCCGACCGTACGGATGCTCGTACGGCGGGCGATAGAGCCGCCGGAGCAGTTTGGCCGCCTCGACGTTATCGACGATCTGCTCCGTTGCCTCGTCCCAGCGGACGACCGAGTTGGACTCGTAGGCGATCATGCCCAATTGGACCGTCGCGGTCGACTTGTAGCCCTCCTCGACCGGACATGCCGGCTGCTGGCGGGTGCGGACGCACTGCAGGAAGTCGGCCATGTGCAGCGGACCGA
>CAYUFW010000123.1:2945-4533 GCA_964443915.1 uncultured Pirellulaceae bacterium | reverse complement strand
GCTCTGGACGATGTTCTCCTGACGCTTGGCCGGCTGGTCCCTGGGAATCACGACCCAGCGCTGATCGGAAGCGAACACCGTGGCCTCGTCGCCGTAGAGGAAGATGCCGTTGTTCACCGAGGGGTCCCATTCGGCCGCTCCCCACAGCCGGTGACGCCAGACGACGGGCAGTTGGTCGAATTCGAAGTGTACCGTCAACGTATCCGGCGTCGTGATCTTGCCCTGCAGATAGTACAACCCGCCGGCAGCCGTGATCTGCTTGGGCATGGACAGGCCCAGCATCATCCGCGTGGCATCGATGTTGTGGATGCCCCAATCCACCAGGTGGCCGTGGCCGCTGGTCCTCTCCAGCCGCCAGTTCTTGTGACCGACCTGGGGGCTGTACGGGATCTTCGGTCCGGGTCCGCACCACAGTTCCCAATCGAGCGTGGCCGGCGGATCTTGCGGCGTCGGGTCGAGCGTGCCGGTGCGATAGTGGATTTGCACGTCGGCCTGGACGATCCGTCCCGCCTTTCCCGCCCGGACGAATTCGGCCGCGTCGCGACAGGCTTGGCTCTGCCGCCGCTGGAAGCCGACCTGGACGATGCGGTCCGATTGCTTCTTGACCGCCTCGACCAGCGCCCGGCCTTCGCGGATGTCGTACGCCAGCGGCTTTTCGGCATACACGTCCAGACCTCGCTCCAGGCAAGCGATCAGCTGCAGCGCGTGCCAGTGCGGCGGCGTGGCGATGACGACGACGTCCAGGTCCGCCTTTTCCAGCATCTCCGTGTACAGCTTGAACGTCTGCGGCTTCTTGCCCTGCAACTTCTCCAGTTCGGCAACGCTTTTTTCCAGGTGCTCGCTATCGACGTCGCAGACCGCGGTCACCTCGACGCCGCCGACCTTGAGCGCCGCTTGGGCGTCCACCATGCCGTACCAGCCGACGCCGATCACGCCCATCTTCAACGTCTTCTCCGCCTCCGCCCGGCTGCTGCTGTGTACGGGCCGGGCCAGGGCGAGCGCCCCGGCAGCCGCCGTGGTGCCCAGGAACGTGCGACGATTGGTTGCGTTCATAGCGATCTCCTAACTTCCCATCAAGTGCTCCAGCACCAGCATCTCCAGCGCCTCGTAATCGCGGGCGGCGATGCAATCCTTGGCGATATCATTGGGGAACGTGCGAACTTTTTCGAGCAACCGCAGGAACACCGCGCGGCTGTTGGCCAGGTGCTTGTGAGCTACATCGGCTTTTTGCGTCCGCATGGCCTTGACGTCCAGTCCCACGAAGCGGCCGGTGGACGGGTAGTCGGCCAGTTCCAGCACGCGCACCTGGTTGAATGCCGCCCGCAGGTTCGCCGCGCCGAACGACTTGTCTTGATCGTATTTCAGACCGTTCTGGTCGTTCAGGTGGACGCTGAACAGCTTGTCCATCGACAGGGCGAACGCCATTTCGTCCGACGGGTCCAAGCCGGCCAACAGGGCATGCGCCGTTTCGATCAGGCCGCCCACGCGTTTCGGATCGACCGTCTGTTGCGCCATCGCCAGGGCGTGGCCGATCGTGGGCAAGTAGGCCAGGTCGGTGGGCTCGTTCGGCTTGGGCTCGATCGCGATC
>CAYUFW010000123.1:0-2935 GCA_964443915.1 uncultured Pirellulaceae bacterium | reverse complement strand
TACTCCAGCATCGCGTTGATGGATTCCAGCAGCCAGCGGTAGGCCTCGATCGCGTTCTTCGATTCGCGGATGTAGGTGCCTTCGCGGGCCAGCCAGAGGACGATCAGCTTGGTGCCCAAGCCGTTGGCGATATCGATGCACCGCTTGGCGCGCTCGTTGGCCCACTTGCGGCAAGCCGGATCGTTGGCGGTGAATCCGCCGTCGATGCCCAGGGGGTGCTCCCACAGCCGCGGGGCGACGAATTCGGCCACCAAGCCCTCGGCCGCGATCATCTTCTTCATCGCCGCCGCTTCCTTGCGGATCTTGGCCGGCGTCAGGTCTTCCATGTCCGGCACGGCGTCGTCGTCGTGGAACTGCACGGCGTCAAAGCCGAGTTTCTTGTACATCTTCAGCTTGCGCGCGAACGAAATGGACGGACGCACCTCCGGTCCGAACGGGTCGGCGCCCTCGTGAATGTTCCACGGGCCAAACGAAAAGCGATAGTCACCTGCCATGGTCCTTCTCCTGTGCTGAGTTGTTCAAGTTGGTTCAAGATCAGTGTACGCCCTCGAGCCCGGCCAGCCAGGCCGTTTCCGCGAAGCCCTTCAGCCCCGCGGTGGCCCCGTAGCCGGTCACGCAGCAAGCGCCGGTCGCCGCCGCCAGCCGTCCGGCCTGCCCGACGGTCATGCCGCGCAGCAAGCCCGTCAGCAAACCGGCGTAGTACGCGTCGCCCGCGCCGGTCGTATCCACCACCGGCCCCGGCGCGGGAACGACCGGGATGTCAATGTACTGTCCGGCGGCGGGGCTGAGCAACGCACCCTCGCTGCCGAGTTTCACGCCCAGCAGTCCCGGCGCGCCGCACGCGCGAAATGCGTCGATGATCCGCCGCGGATCGGTTTCGCCCGTCTGATGCTCGGCCTCGGCCCGGCTCGGCACGTAGACGTCCAGGTGGGGTAAGATCCGATCCAGCGGTTGCATCGCGCCGCCGCTGCCGGCCGCATCCAAAGCCGTCTGGCAGCCCGTCTCGCGAATGGCCTGCAGAATCTCCGGCAGGTCCGGCTCCAGCCGCGGCATCAGCGAGTAGTAGCCGATCAAGGTCAAGCGGCTTTGGGCGAACAAATCCAAGTGCTTCAGGAAGTGCGCTTTGTCCATCAGCCGCGGGGCGCCGACGCAATGCGCGAAACTTCGCTCGCCGCTGGGATCGATCAGGACCGCCGTCGTGCTGGTCGCCCCCGTCGGGTGCGGCAGCAGCCAGCGTGTGTCCACACCTTCGCGCTCCAAGTTCCGGCGGATGACGGTCGCCCAGTCATCGCTGCCCGTGTAGCTGAACGCGGAAACCTTCAGACCCAAGCGAGCCATCGCGATCCCCGCGTTGGAGACGATCCCGCCCGTGGTGACCTCGATCGGCTGGGCCTCCAGCAGCTTGCCGCCGCCGATCGGCTCCTCCAGCGGCACCGGCCGGACGAGAATGTCCACGACGCACGATCCGCACAGCACGCAGTCGACGCTCTTGTTTGTGTTCATGCTGAAAAGTGTAACAAGACGCCACCGGTCCGCAACACCGGGCACACCGATACGACTGGAGAAAACCACCCCGCTGACCGACCCAGCTCGCACGAAAAAGCCGGGCTTCCGGCGACAAGCCAACTCGGTCCTTCACGCCTTGACCGCCGCACGGAGCTGCGGCGGGACGCCGTTGATCACCGGCAGCGGGCCCTGGCCCAGCAGCATGCGGCGGAGATGACCGGCCATCAGTTTGGGGCTGCCTCGGAAGGCGTCCAACGTGCTGCCGGCAATGTGCGGGACGATGGTCACGTTGTCCAACTGGACCAGAGGATGATCCGTCGGCAACGGTTCGACGTCGAACACGTCCAGCGCGGCCCCCATGATGCGCCGCTCCTGGAGCACGCGAATCAACGCCGGCTCGTCGACCAGTCCGCTGCGGGCCGTGTTCACCAGCACCGCCGTGGGCTTCATCAGCCGCAGGTGCCGCTCGCTCACCAGATGATGCGTCTCCGCGGTCAGCCGGGCGTGGACCGAAACCACGTCCGATGCGCGCATCAGCGTCTCCAAATCAACCATCTGCGCCGGCGCCGAGTCGCCGTTCACAAAGGGGTCGTAGGCGATGATGCGGCTGCCCATCGCGTGCAGGTAGCCCGCTAGCAGCCGGGCCACGGCGCCGTAGCCGACCAGTCCCACGGTCTTTTCGTTCAGTTCGGGAATCGTGTCGCGGTTGGGAAAGTCGCGCGTCCAGCGGCCGGCCTTCAACGCCGCGTGGCCGCGGGCGATGTTGCGGACTTCGCTCAGGATCAGCCCCAGCGCACACTCGGCCACCGCCCGCGCGTTGCGGCCGGGCGTATTCAGCACGCTGATGCCCCGCCGCGTGGCCACATCCACGGCCACATTCTCCGTCCCGCCCCGCAAGACGCCGATCACCTGCAACGCCGTCGCCGATTCGATCAAGCGGCTGCCCAGCGGCGCGAATTGGACGCAGATGATGTCGAAGGCGTCCACGCCCTCCGTCACGTGCGCCGGCAACGGCACGGCGTCCGGCCCGCCTTGTTCGATCGCCAGATTGGCCTGCTGCAGATCGACCAGCGTCGGATGCTCCCAACGCCGCACCTCGACCTCCACGCCCAGTTCCGCCAGCGGCGCGAATCCTTGGGGCATGAACTCGGCAGGGATATACACATCGCTAATCGCCAGAAGCTTCACGGTGGGGGCCTTTCGACAGAGGCGACTGGGAACACGTTTTTTGCCAGACCGATGCGGGCCGTGAGGCCCAAGCCGTCAATCTAACGAATCGTCCGGGGGAAAGGTAGGCCCGAGCCAGGCCACTCCAAATGGAACGTGTCGGCCTTGACCCTGTCATCCTGGGCGGTTAATAATCCGCCTTTTGCATTTCCGGCACGATGGCCAATAGGAGCCTGTTGCGGTGGGTTATCACAGTGTGGTT
>CAYUFW010000122.1:19936-21482 GCA_964443915.1 uncultured Pirellulaceae bacterium | reverse complement strand
GGATGTCCCAGCCCAGTTCGATGAACTTCTTGTCAGGTGGCGCGGCCGCCACCGCCTGCCATCGAAGCACAACGAACAGGACCAAGGCCGTATGAAGCCCGAGAAGAGGTTGTTTCATGATCCCATTTGTCTCCCTGGAAGCGATCGCAGTCGCCTTCACTCCAGCCGTTGCCCGCGGATTGTGATGGTGACATGAACGATCTTCTTGCCGTTGTTGTCGTACCGCACGAATGCCTTGAGCCAGCGCGTCACCAGCGGATGGTGCGTGGGCAGGGTATCGATCGTGCTCTCCAAGATAATCGTGTCCTGTTCCTCGTCCGCCGCCACCGGCTGGAGCTGCGCTTTTTCCAGGGACGGCACGGTGGCGTACGCTTCCATCTGCTTCACCGCCCACTTCGATAGCGACCGAACTCGCTCCGGGGTCAGCAACGCCTGGATTGTCGGCGCCCGCGTGTTCCAGTCAGCTTGAATCCGGCGCAGCTCAGCGGCGTACTTTGTACCATCGGCTTCCGACCAGCGATGTTCGCGGAGGCTGCCATCCAGGTCCGCCATCCGCTCCATCTCCGGCACAAACGCGAGCCAGGACGGTACGCATTCCAAGACTACCAGCAGAGGTCGGTGGGCCACGCCGGCGTTGCGCCACGTGCACTGTATCGCAACTGATCCGCCCGCGCGGGCTGTCCGGGGCCACGATGCCTCAGCCAACTGCAACCGGTAGATCACCGACAAGCCAGGCCAGTTGTCGAGCGTGTCCGCGGGGGCCAACTTCGAGCCGTAGTGGGCTGGGATATTGTCGTAGTAATGAAACACCCAGCCCATGCCGGGGTTGACGAGGGCAGCGCCGTTGTCGGCGGGGCGAACGATGGCTGCTTCGTCCTCCGCCCTGACTCCGCTGCCCGGGCTAAGGACGCAGACGACAAGACAAACCCATAGCCGTTGCATGAGACTTCCTTTCGACGTTCCAGCTCGTCTCGGCGCGGTTCGGGGGCATCGAGGGGCGGGATCGCCACGGCTTTCCGTAGCCCCGACTTGGTGTCGATGTCCGTCCGGGACGCTGAAGCCGAACGCCGTTATGATACCAGCGTTGCGAGTGCCGCGTCACGCCCCGTCCTCGCCAGGCGCCGATTGTGGGCCGACAAGAGCAACGACACAAGAAGGTGTCGTCGCCTTGCCCTCGCTGACCAGGCCACTCGCCGCGTGGATGGTCCGATTGTGCCCGCCCGGTCGCGGGTTAGCTGGTCGTGTTGGAATGGGCGCTGTGTTTTCGGTTAGTTCCTTGTGCGGCTTTGCGTCGTTTTCGTTTCTTGGCCTGCGGCGGAAGGCGCTTCGCAACAACCGTTTGGTCCAAGCCTGGGGCGACCGCGAAATCAGTTCGGCACAATGGGTGCTATTGGCAGGCATCCTCGACGCTTGCCGTCGAGTCATTGAGGAAAACGGGCCACGGGGGCAACTCACCGAACGCAACCTTTGATCCTCGTGGCCAGGTAACCTAAACCAGTCGCCGGCAAGCGGCGGGGATGCCCACACTAGCAACCGTCGTCCCGAA
>CAYUFW010000122.1:2301-19926 GCA_964443915.1 uncultured Pirellulaceae bacterium | reverse complement strand
ATCACCGTCCTCCGAGGTGGCCGCTTGGCCACGCAACCTAAACGACTCGCCGACAAGCGACGAGGATGCGTAGATTAGCAGGAACGTATCGAACAGTATCGTGCCTGCCCCAGGTCTCACGCTCTGACGATTACCGAGTTCCGGCCTGGGGACTTCCGCCGAAGCCGCGGTGTCGCATCAAGGCGCCGATCCCGGCATCGCGGCCGCGGAAGGACCGGTAGCCCTCGGCGGGGTCGACGGTGTTGCCGGCTGAGAAGACGTGCTGTTTGAGTCGCTTGGCGATGGCCTTGTCGAACGGACCGCCGCCTTCCAGGAAGGCCTCGTAGGCGTCGGCGCTGAGCGTGTCGGCCCACAGGTAGCTGTAGTAGCCCGCCGAGTAGCCGTCGCCGGCGAAGACGTGCAGGAAATGGGGCATGCGGTGCCGCATGACGATTTCCCGCGGCATGCCGAGCGCCGTGAGCGTGTCGCGTTCGAAAGCGGCCGCCTGGATGGGCGTGTCGCCGGCCAAATGCCCTTTCAGATCCACCAGCGCCGACGCCAGGTACTCGACCGTCGCAAAACCCTGGTTGAACTGCTCGGCCTTCTCGATCTTCTGCCGCAGGGCCATCGGCAGCGGCTCGCCGGTCTGGTGGTGCAAGGCAAACCTGCCCAAGACCTCGGGGGTACTGAGCCAGCGTTCGAGAATCTGCGAGGGGAACTCCACGTAATCGCGGGCCACCGCCGTGCCGGAGAGCGACGGGTAGGTCACGTTGGACGACAGTCCGTGCAGGGCGTGCCCGAACTCGTGAAACAAGGTCTTGGCGTCCGTCCAGCTCAACAACACCGGCTCGCCGGGCTGGCCCTTCACAAAGTTCGAGTTGTTCGAGACGATGGTGGGGATCTCTTCCGCAAAGCGTTCCTGGCTGCGGTAGGCGCTCATCCACGCGCCCGACCGTTTGCCCTCGCGGGCGTAGGGGTCGAAGTACCAGAGCCCCACGTGCCGGCCCTGGCCGTCCCGAACCTCCCAGACGCGGACATCCGGATGATACACCGGAACGTCCCGGGCGGGCACGAAGTGAAGGTCGAACAACTCCGCGGCGACGTAGAACATGCCTTCCCGCAGCTTCTCCAGCTGCAAGTAGGGCTTGACCTCGTTCTCGTTCAGGTCGTACTTGGCCTGGCGGACCTTTTCCGCATAGTAGCGGTAATCCCACGGCTCGATCGTGAGCTTCGCGCCTTGCCGGTCGGCGATGGCCTGCATGTCGGCCACCTCTTCTTTGACCCGGGCGACCGCGGCCGGCCAGACTGCCTCCAGCAATTCCATGGCCCGCTCAGGCGTCTTCGCCATCGCGTTCTCGACTCGCCAGTGCGCGTGCGTGGCATAGCCCAGCAGCTTGGCCCGCTCGGCGCGCAACTGGAACACCTCCGTGATGATCTGCTTGTTGTCCCGCGCGTCGCCGTGGTCGCCCCGGCTCACGAACGTCCGCCACACCTTCTCGCGCAAGTCGCGCCGCGTCGAAAAACTCAAGACCGGTTCGACGCTCGAGCGGGTGTTGAGAATCGCCCACTTGCCCGGCTGGCCGGAGGCCGCGGCGGCCGCCGCCGCCGCGGACACGACCGAAGCCGGCAGACCGTCCAGGTCGGCCGCCTGATCGAGAAAGAGCGTGTACTCTTTTTCTTCGCCGAGGATGTTCTGGGTAAAGCTCGTGTACAGCGACGCCAGACGCTCGTTGATCTCGGCCACCCGCTTCTTGCCGGCCGCATCGAGTTTGGCGCCGGCCCGCACGAAGTCCGTGTAGTAGAGCCAGGCGAGACGCTTCTGCTCCGGCGTCCGGCAGAGCGTATCGCGGGCCTGGTACACCGCCGCGATCCGGGCGAACAGCTTGTCGTTCTGCACGATCTTGTCGCGAAAGGCCGCCAGCTTCGGCTCCATCTCCCGTTCGACTTCCTGAAAATCGGGAGTGCTCATCGTCGACGACCAGACTTGGTAAATCGTCGAGACACGATCCAGCACGCGGCCCGACGCTTCCATCGCCGCGAGCGTGTTGTCGAAGGTGGCGGCTTCCTCGTTCGCCGTGATCGCGTCGATGGCGGCGGACTGCGCGGCCATGCCGGCTTCGAGTGCGGGCTTCAGGTCGGCGACCTCCACCACGTCGAACGGCGGCACGCCGTGGTAAGGCCCGGTCCATGCGGCAGTCAGTGGGTTGCTCACTGTTTCGTTCCTCAGAGTCTCCTGGTTGGCCTCGCCGCCGAGAGCGGCCAGGCACACGCCGATCGCGAGCGCGTTCATGGTTATCACACCTCAGTCCGGATGATGATCCTTGGCCAGAGATCTTGGCAGAAAAATTGATGGCAGAAAAATATTTTGTGGCGACACTCGCTTGTCGTTCATCTTTCTGCCATCAATCTTTCTGCGCCAATTCTTTGGTGGCACAAAAGCGGGACAAACAACCGCCGCCGCGGCCCGTCGATTCTTGTCGGTCCAGGGTACGCCTGATTGCCTCGTTCGCAATGGACCTTGACCGCCGCACAACCGGCGCGTCCCGGAATCACGCGCGGCCATTCAGTCTTGGCTCCACGCCGGTTCGGGGTGCATTTCCGCGAGCAGGTTCCTTTCGCCGGCTTCGTGTTCCTGCAGCAATTCGGCAAAGTCCTCGAACTCCTGCTGGACGCGCTGCCACCAGGCAACGGGACCGTTGTCGGAGTCGCACAGGCTGCGCAGGCGGTGCAGCGCCTCGACCAAGTCGGAGTGTTGCTGTTGGAGTTCCTGGGCGCGGGCGGTCAGCCAGGGGGCCTGGCAGAGGACCTCTTCGTAACGGCCGCTGCGCTCCTCCGCCGCGAAGCGGCTCGCCGCCTGCTCGGTCAACCGCTCCAGCCGTTCCCGCACCCGCGTGACCGCCTCGGCCGACTCGTCAAACAAATCGCTGATTTCTTTCAGTACCTGCTGGGGATGATCCAGCCGCACCTCGCACAGAATCATCGGCTCTGGGAGGATCTGTTCGTCTGTCATCGGAGTCTCCTTGATCGCCCGATGCATGCCAAGTCCAGGGAATCTCGGCGCATCGGCGACTGTATTGCCCGTTTCGTTTGGGCCGTCCCTAGCAATCAGGAACCGGCGTTCGTCCGGTTGAACGCCCGACTTCTATCGTGAGACGAGAGCGCCGCGCTGGGCGGCGTCGCGTAGAAGCAAGCGGTCGGGGCGGAAACAAGTGCGAGCAAATCCTGCAGCGGAGTTCCGCCCGTCAAGAGTGGATTATAGCCCGACTCGATGATCGCCGTCAACGGGGCGATGGTCCGCCTTCTTGACGCGGCACGCCTGCAGCCGAGATCGCGTGCCCAACGCGCTGAGGCCGTATCAAACTCACCCCAGACTGGCCTGGACCAAGCCGACCTGGTGCCGCAACGATCGCTCGACGTCGGCCAATGAGCCACCCTCGGCCAGCACGGTCACCAGCGGCTCGCCGCGATGGAACTCTCGGCCCACCGCGGGAATGTCCGCCACGGCAGGGCGAGCCTGGTGCGCGTTGACGTGTCTGACGAACAAGCCGAAGTCTGTCGGCACGCGCCCATCCTTCTCGGCATAAACGATCGCTTTGCCCACACGACGCCGTGGCTGTACGGTCCATTTCGCCGGCAGTTCGCCGTGCTGACAAGCTCGCACGTGCAGCGGCATTAGGCTTGCATCGCCGGCCAATTCGAGGACCTCCACCGAGGCCGTATAGCGTGGATTCACCTCGACGACCCAAATCGCGTCTTCTGTCATCACGGCATCGACGCCAAACAGGCCGGACAATTCAAAACGGCCGGCCAGACAGTCTCCAATCGTTTGCCACTGTGTTTGCTCGTCCGAGGTCGTATCCAGCGGTCCAATGGATCCCGCGTATTCGAAGCCCTTCGCGCCCGTCCACGCCGTGCCGATCAATTGCCGCGTGGCTCCCAAGCAGACGGCCCGTCCGCCTGCGGCCACGAACACGGCGCTGCACGGTGTGCCGGCCACGTAACGCTGGAAGTAGAACCGCCGGTTTGCCTGGAGCCGGTCCGGAGTGGTCTCGGAGACGAACTCGATCCTCCGCCCGCCGCCGGACTTGCGGGGCTTGCGGAGCCAACTGCCCGCCGAAACGTCTGGCGGCGTGACAGACACGTCCAGGCACGGCAGACCATCGTGCCTCAACGCTTCCGCTAGAGCGAATGGGTCGCGCACCTGGCGCAAGACTCGCTCCGAGTTGCCCCACAGTCGCCGGCGCCCAGCGATGCGGCCGACCAGCTTCGGGTGGTTCTCCAAGCCGCCGGTGTACAGCCACGGGCAGTCCGGGAAAGCGGCGGCGACGGCTTCGACACCCGCCGGATAGCGATCGACTCGGCGGCAATCGCAGGCCGCGGCCAGATCTTCATCGCGGAAGCAGTCGGCCGCCAGCGGGGCGTATCCGGCTCGAAGGGCCGAACACGCTGCCGCGCGGGCACTGACGCCGAGGATCAAGAGTCGCCGTGGTTCCGTCATCCGGGTTCTGGCATTGCGCGTGCGCCGGGCATGCCGTTGTCAGACGCCTCCCTCACGCCTTGCGAATATTCTTGTACCGCTGCGCCACCCGTCCCGTAGCGTTCCGGGAATCAACGATCAGGCGGGCATGCTTGGCGATGAAATCCCAGTCGTATGCAGAGTGGTCGGTGGCCACCAGCAGGCAATCCTGCGACGCCAGATACTCGGCGGTCAAGGGCTCGCTGGCCAGTCGCGGCACCCGGTAGTGCCGCATGGACGGCAAGACCGGGATGTGCGGATCGTTGTAGCTGATGATCGCCCCGCGTTCGATCAGCAGTTCCATCAGCTTGAAGGACGGACTCTCCCGCGGATCGTCCACGTCCTTCTTGTAGGCCGCGCCGAGGATTCCGATGCGGCTGCCGCGCACCGGTTTGCCGACGTCGTTCAGCGCATCCACGACCCGCTCGACCACGTACAGCGGCATGCTCGCGTTGATCTCGCCCGCCAGTTCGATGAACCGCGTCGGCAACTCGTGGCGGCGGGGCAGCCAACTCAGGTAGAAGGGGTCGATCGGAATGCAGTGACCGCCCAAGCCGGGGCCGGGATAGAAGGCCTGAAAACCGAAGGGTTTCGTCTTGGCCGCCTCGATCACCTCCCAAATGTCGATGCCCAGCCGGGCGAACAACACCTTCAGTTCGTTGACCATGGCGATATTCACGGACCGGTAGGTGTTTTCCACGATCTTGCAGGCCTCGGCGACTTCGCAGCTGGACACCGGGATCGTCTTGACCACCGCCGGCGCATAGAGCGCGACGGCCAGATCGCGGCTGACGGGGTCCATGCCGCCGACCACCTTCGGGATGCGGCTGGCGGAGAAATCCGGGTTCCCCGGATCCTCGCGTTCAGGGCTGAACGCCAAGAAGTAGTCCTGACCCACGGTCAGCCCCGACTCGGCCAGGATCGGCAGCACGACCTCGCGCGTGGTGCCGGGGTACGTCGTGCTTTCCAAGACAACCAGCTGTCCGGGACGCAGCGCCGCGGCAACCTGCCGTGCCGTGGATTCGATGCACGACAAGTCAGGGTCGCGGCTTTCGTTCAGCGGGGTCGGCACACAGATCAGCAGCCCGTCCGCCTCGTGCAACCGCTGCATGTCGGCCGTCGCCGTGAACCGCTTCGCCGCCAACCAGTCGGCGATCCAGTCCGACGGGATATGCTTGATATAGCTCTCTCCGGCCAAGAGCCGATCCACCTTGGCCTGGTCGATGTCGTAGCCGATCGTGTTAAACCCGGCTTTGATAAACGCCTGCAGCAACGGGAGCCCCACGTAGCCCAGTCCGATCACGCCCACCTTGGCCGTCTTGTCGGCAATCTTCCCGCTCAGTTGTTCGCTTGGCGAAACCATGTTGTTCCTCATTCGGAGTGTCGTAGAAGGCCCATGCGGCGGCCCAACGATGTTCAGATTAGCCTGTCCGGCGGACTTCGCAAAGCGGGCAGTGAACGTGGCCGGCTGCGCCAAAACCTGAAACCCTAATCTTTCACCTAATCTTTCACTTCATCTCGTTCTGCTGACTTTGTGTC
Organism: uncultured Pirellulaceae bacterium; assembly: GCA_964443915.1. Taxonomy (GTDB): domain Bacteria; phylum Planctomycetota; class Planctomycetia; order Pirellulales; family Pirellulaceae; genus Anammoximicrobium. The sequence continues at coordinate 13,892 of CAYUFW010000122.1, read as the reverse complement.
CGGGGGAAGAAAGATCATGTGAAAGACCGAGACGCTCCTCGCCCACCTGAGACGTTTCGCGAAGTCCTGCAGTTGATCTGATTCGTCCACCAGGCGATCCACATCGAAGGTCACGGCTACTCCTGCACGCCGGACCGGATCGACCAACTGTTGTGGCCGTTCTAGGAAGCGGACCGGAAGGCCGGCCGCATCGACGACGCCGGAACGCCGCTGGCCAGTTCCGTGGCGGCGTCCGCCGGGTGCCAGCAGCACGGACGCACGGCGGTCCCGAATTCGGTCTGCAGGCCGAACTCCGGCCAGAGTTGGCAGTGCGGCTGCCAAGTCAACATCCGCTTTCACGCCGGCATGATCGCCGATCCGATCCAACAAGAAAAGCTCCGCTCGCTGCTGAACGTGTACTTTGCCAACGGCGGCGTTCACTCTTCCGCCCCCAGCACGACGCCCACGTTCACCTGTCGTCCTTCTCGCATCACCGTCACCACCGCCTCTTCGCCGGGCTGGCGGCGTTCGATGGCCGACAGCAGATCGTCGGCCGACTTGACCGGCTGACCATCGATGGCCACGATCAGGTCGGCGTAATCGCGGTCGATTTGGATCTCTTCGTTGACGAACGGGCCGAAGCGGCGTTGATGTTTGATGATCCGGAAACCGCGCAACCCGGCGCGTTCCGCCGGCCCGCCCGGCGTCAAGGTCGCGATGACCAGTCCTTGGTCCGTCTGCAGCACCCGCGTGATGCCTAGGTCGGGGCGGATGATACGGCCGTTTTGGATCAGTTGCGGCACGACGCGGGAAATCGTGTTCACGGGGATGGCGAAGCCCACGCCCGTGTTCTCGCCGGTGCGACTGGCGATGGCGGTGTTCATCCCGATCAAGCGGCCGCGGCTGTCCAACAACGGGCCGCCGGAATTCCCGCGGTTGAGGGCTGCGTCGATCTGGATGATCGATTTCATCGTCCGGCCGCTGCGGGACGGCAAGGAGCGGTTCAAGCTGGAGATGATCCCCGTGGTCATCGTCCGCTCCAAACCGAACGGATTGCCGATGGCGTACACGTTCTGGCCGACCTTCAGCGGCGAGGAGTCGCCGAACTCGACGGGAAACAGCAACTCGCGCGGAGCGGCGACCCGGAGCACGGCGATATCGTACAGCGGGTCGGCACCGATCAGTTGGGCATCGTACGTTTCCCCGTTGAAGAGCGTCACTTTCACTTGCCGGGCGCCCTCGATCACGTGGTAGTTCGTGAGCACGTGGCCCTCCTGGTCGAGCACCGAGCCGGAACCGGCTCCTTCGGAGGGCGGTTCGAGCATCAGGAACATGTCCGGCCGCACGATCAGCGTGGTGATGTTCACCACGCTGCGGTTCACGCGGTCGTACACCGCGACGTTGACCCGTTCGACGGGCGTCAGGTCGTCCTCGACGGCCGGGCGCAACGCCGGCGCCGGCGACGGCGCTTCTTGGGCCGACAGACGGGGCTCGACGGAATGGGTCGTCAACGCGGTGGACAGCAGACCGCCCAGCAGCGCGGAAATTGCACAAAGGACGACGTACTTCTTCATACGGCAAACTCCCATTGCAGTTGTCAAGAACCCGCCCCGGAGAAGACGCTTCAGGATAAGCAAAAACGGGACTTCCCGCCAGCTTGATTGGGAAGCGGGCCGCCCAGGCCTGGACCGCCGGCCCTCGCCAGCGAATCGCCGCTGGCCGTTCTCCGCCCTCCACGCCCCGACCGGCCCAGGGTGCTAGCACCGAGAATGCAACTTGCCGAGAAAAACGTGTCCACGAGCCCCGAGGCTTCGTTCGGATCTGGAGGAGCCGACTGTTCTTCCGAATGAGCCCCTCGGCGAGCATGTCGAATGGCTTTCTCATGGTGGCGATTAGACCTACGCCGTCGAGCTTCCAGTTCAAACAGATGATTCCGATGATTCGGCGTATCGGGACCCCACCGCCCTGCACGGGGCGGCGGGGTGTTTTGCGTTATGCACCGGCGACGTAGGATGATGGCTGCTCCAGCCTCCTCTGAACCGTCTAAATTGCGAAGGAACGTCCCATGCGGATCTGCCCGAAATGCTCGAAACGGGTCAGCGGCGACAGCAAGATTTGCCGGGATTGCGGTGCGATTCTGGAAGACATGCCGGACGAGTCTGTGCCGGGGCCGGTCGTCGAATCAACGACTCCCTTCCGTTTTCCCTCGGCAGCCAAGCACCAGAAGTCAGTCGGCGAGGTTGTGGCGGAATCGCAAGAGCCAACGCCACCCGACACGGAGGCACCGCCATGGAAATGCGCACAGTGCGGCGAAGTGGTCCCCGGCACCTTCGACGTGTGCTGGAAGTGCCAGACGACCAAGGACGGTGCAAGGGCTGAACAGAGCGAGCCAGCGTTCTTCCCCGAAATTGTTGACGCCAGCAGACCCAACGTGGAATCCGAGACCGCCAAGTTCTTGAAGTCCCTGGAGATTGATCAACCGAAAGTCCCGCCATCCCAGTCGGCCTGCCCACGGTGCGGATCATCCAAGATGATGTATGGCGTCACGGTACAGGATCAGGGGCAAGGCTCGAATGGGGATCTGCGGGTGGTTGTCTGCGGAGATCCTTCTGCCTTGATTTTCAAGGACCGCCTTTATGGCGAACTCAAGGCCAACATCTGTGGCGACTGCGGCCATGTGGAGCTACGGGTGGCGAACCCGAAGGAGCTGTACAGGCATTACCGGAAAACTCATGGTTAGCCGGTTACTTTGCAGGCCAAATCGGAGGGAGAGCAGTCATCCAAGAACCGGAGCACCGACACCCCCGCCACGGTACGCCCCATGAACCTGATCCTGAAAGCAGCAGCCTTTGCCCGGCAGGCCCACGACGGCCAGCGGCGAAAGTACAACGACCGACCGTACATCCAGCATCCGGCCCGTGTTGCCGGGCGAGTGGCGGCACGTCCGCAGGCCACCGAGGTCATGGTGGCGGCGGCGTTCTTGCACGATGTGGTGGAAGACACGCCACACACGTTGGACGAAGTGTCCGCCGAGTTCGGGCCTGAAGTGGCCCGACTGGTGGCCGAACTGACCAATCCGTCCAAGGGCAGCAAAGCTCCAAGGCGTGAACGAAAACAAATCGATCGAGACCATCTGGCCGTCGTCAGCGTAGAGGCCAAGATCATCAAACTGCAAGACCGCATCGACAACCTCCAAGAAATGGTGGAAGCCCCTGGCAACTTCCGCAGGAAGTATTGCGAAGAATCACGGCTTCTGGCCGAGGTAATCGGTGTCGCCGATCCGGACCTGAAGGCAGAACTGCTGGAGGGTATCGAACGGTTGGAGGCGGTGTCCGAACCATGGAAGCCGTGATCTTCATCGGCCTGCAAGCGGCGGGGAAATCGACGTTCTACCTGCGGCGATTCTTCCGCACCCACGTCCGCATCAACACGGACATGCTGCGGACCAAACATCGGCGGACTGCGCGTCCTGGCCACGCTGCTGTCGGTGAACTCAATCGGCCGCACTCTTGAATTCTGTACGTCTGACCCTCTCTTGTCGAGAAACCGAGCCTCTTCGCGTGCGGAAATCCCCGGCTTGGCGAATGATTTCGGAAAAAAGCAGCGAACCTATTCAAAGCTGCCGCGTCAAGTATAGAATTACTCCGGCAGTCTCTCGCGGGGGGCTTTTTGTGGTTCATCGCCACGATTCGGCTCGCCGGGCGGAAGATTTGACGGTAAGATTTGGGGTAGCGTGCCGAAAAGAAAGATGGGCTCCCGATCGGCTGGGACCCCACTGCGGCCAGTTGCCTGCGGCTGGCCGCGTCGGGCAGGAAAGCCCGATGGTTTCGTTGTTCAGTGTCACTCTCTGACTGCGTGGGAAGGCCGCAGAGGAGGCTTGCGATGCGTAGCTTTATTTATGCCAGCACAGCGACGAACGTTGTCACCGGGCGCCAAGGTCGCACCGGCGTGGCCGGCATGAATCTGCTGCGCAACGAAGATTCCTTGCCCCCACGCTTTGCCTGCGGACCGGCTGCCGAGCAGCCGCGATGCCGGCTCGACATAGCCTCGCGTTGCCTCAGAGCCGCGAGCATGTCGAGTTGTCAGCCTACGCGGCATGGTGAGCAGAAACACCATGCGCGTTGGTTGCCCGCGCCATCCGGCGTGTCCGGTTCCGCAGCTGGCACGTAACGGATTCAGACGGTTTGAGTCCGTGCGCGCACTCTTGAACGGTTCGACCGGAATCCAGCCCGGATGCCAGGCGACTGGTTGGCTGCCGCGCCGTGTTTGCAGCGGCCGGCCTGCCAGCTCGACCGGTTGGTTCCGCCGTTCAGCCACAGGTATCTTTCCGAGAGTGACGAAACATGGCTACTTTGACTCGAGATCTGAAGACGGCTTCCGTGACGCAACTGGTTCTGGCCGCTCAGGCCGGCCAGCGGGACGCGTTCGGCGAGTTGTTCGAGCGTTTCCAGCGGCACGTGCAGGCGATCGCCCTGCGCCGGTTGGGCGACTGGAACGAGGCGCAGGAACTGTGCCAGGAAGTGTTCCTGCAGGCGCTGCAGAAGATCCAGCAGCTCCGCGAGCCGGAGTGCTTCGTCGCCTGGCTGCGGGCGATCACCAACCGTATGGCCATCAACCGCGCGGTGCGGCGCGGTCCGGAGTCGCTGGCCGAGCCGGAGACGCTGGACATGGCCTGCGCCGAGGACGACACGCCGTTGACGATCATCCTGACCGCGGAGCGGCAGGCTGAAGTGCGGGCTGGGATGGATCAGCTCCGGGACTTGGACCGCCGGACGCTGCAGGCGTTCTACGTCGACGGCCAGTCGTTGCTGGAGATGAGCGACCAGTTCGACGCGCCGCTGGGCACGATCAAGCGGCGGCTGCACACGGCGCGGAAGCGGCTGGCCAAGCACGTGGAAGCGCTGGTGGCGGTGTAGACAAAAAAGGCCCGCAGCGGTCTACCGCTGCGGGCCTCTTCCGTACGACAGAATGAACAAGTTCGTACGAAACGATGAAGCGTCAGCAGGATAAACTCAGCATGGATTGGGGGGCTTACCCATCTCGACTGAGCAGAACCCAGGTCTTCCCAGCAGGCCCGGCTTCGTGGCTCGGCCCCGCCCCAAAACACACGTCGCTCTACTGATGATTCTCCACTCCTATTCAACCACTCCCTTCTTCGTTGTCAAGCGGTGGATTGTCAAAAAGGCGTTCCGAAATCCGTCGCAGGACAATCTGCCCGAACTCGTCTGCACTGCGGCGTTGTCCCACGGAATGCCAAGGGGCGACCCCTTTCAGTTCGGGCATCATCTCGATCAACTGGTCAACCATGCGCTTCGCCAATCTGGCGATTTGCATCGTCGGCGCTGACTCCAGGATGGCCGCCGCCGTCTTCATCAGGCGGACCATCTTGGCTCGTTCCAAGACCGGCCGCGAAAGCGGCCGTTCCGATTCGACCAGCAACTCTTCCAGAGGCACGTCCAGGGCAGCTTGCCAGCGGTACAGGTCGCTCAAACGCAGGTCCGCAGATTCGTTCTCCTGATCCCGGATTTCTCGGACATTTGCACCCAGATGACGTGCTGCCGTGCGGAGGGAGATCCCCTGCTGGCGCCGCACGGTCCGAATGCGGTGCAAGCGGCGAAGATCGCGGCGCTGGGCCGGCTTGCCCCCGTTTCCATTGGCTGGGCGGCTCGCCGACTGCCGCCCATTCAATTTCTGCGCAGCCATCGCCCACGCATCTCCTCTGTTCGCAAACCCCCAGACGCCGGGGAAGTGGAAGTGACTCTCTGTCCGGGCCTATTGACGCCAGCAAGACTGCGAAAGTTCCCGGAACGCCCACGTCCTGTCGTCTTGACCCTGGCCCGCATCCCGGCTACCCTCAATTCAGTTTATCCAGTTCTGAATCGTGGAACCCGGTGAGGTGCAACATGTTCCGATTGACGAAACACGTGGCGGGGCGTTGTATTGTAGGACTGGCGATCGTCTGTGGAATCGTCGGACTGGTTCGCGATGTCGCTGCGGCCGAGCCGGCGAAAGCCACGGTCGGGCTGGTCATCGACTACGACGACGGCGTGGAAAAACACTTCCGGCGGTTGGCGTGGAAGCCCGGGATGACCGTCCTGGACGTGCTGCAGTCCGCCAAGCAGCACCCGCGCGGCATCCAGTTTGTCTACCGGGGACAGGGCGACACGGCCTTTCTGACCCAGCTTGACGATCTGAAGAACGAGGGCCGCGGCCGCAACTGGATTTTTTCCGTCAATGGACAACTGGGCGAGCGGAGTTTCGCCGTGACGGAAGTAAAGGCGTCCGACCGCGTGCTCTGGAAGTTCACCCAATACAAGTGAAGTCGGCTGGCTCAGCGGCCGACAGAAATTTCTCGACAGAGCGTATTCAGTAGTATTAACCGGCTGGCGGTTTTGTTATGCTAACGTCGGTAAATCGCGTAACATCAACCTCGACCAGGGAGAAGACTCAGGTGAAGCGACAAAACTTTGTGGAAGGCGTGCTGTTCCTGCTGCTGGTGTTGGTCGGCGTCCAAGGGCGGATTTGGCTGCAGGATCTGCCGAACTTTGCTCCAGTGGCGGCGTTGGCTTTGTTTGCCGGCTATTTCTTCCGGTCGTGGCTTCTGGCGCTGTGCCTGCCGCTGAGCGTCATGGCGATCAGCGATCTTTCCATCGGCGGCTATGATTGGCGGATGATGGCGCTGGTCTACAGCATGCTGGCGATCCCGGTTGCGTTCCGCACCGTGCTCCGCCGACATCTCAATTTGGACCAGGGCGGCCTGCGATCGGCGTCGCTGGCCGTCACGGGCCTGATCGGTTGCAGCTTGGCGTCGTCGGTGCTGTTCTTCCTGACGACGAACTTTGGCTCGTGGCTGTGGTTCAACATGTACGAACACTCCGTGTCGGGCCTGCTCCAGTGCTACACGATGGCGATCCCCTTCTTCCGCTACACGCTGTGCGGCGACTTGTTCTTTGCCGTGGCGTTGTTCAGCGGATACGCGGTCGCCGCGCAGGTCCGCCTGGCAGCCCAAGCCCGCAGCTTCCCGGCGGCCGAGTAAGCGGTCGATCGCCACGCCATGGAATTCCACGAGCCGGCAACCCACCACCGCGGGACCGGCTCGATTTGTTTCGTCGGTCGTCCGGCAGTAGCATGATAGTTTGAACGATCCAGGAGGAAATGTCATGAGTGTCAACATTCGAGAAACGAAAACGCAGTCCGTAACGTGGTTCCGGAGAATGGTTGCCGCGGGTTCCGCCGCGCGTGCCGGCGTCTTGTCGGCCCTGACGATCCTGGCGGTCGTCATTGGGGCGGGGCTCCCGATCAGCGCAGGCGAGGCGGACGAGCCGGCCCAAGGGACGGCGAAGCGAGTCGATCTCGGCGGTGGGGTGAGCTTGGAAGTCGTCTATATTCCGCCCGGCGAATTCCTCATGGGAAGCACGCCGGAGGAGCGCGCCTGGGCCACGGGCATCGAAGGCGGCGCGACTCCCGGGACCTCGCGGGAAAAGCCCGAGGGAGACCCGCGGCCGATGCGAGTCAAGCACGGCTTCTGGATGGGCCGCACCGAAACCAGCGTGGGCCAGTTCCGGCGTTTCGTCGAGGAGACCGGGTACGTCACGGACGCCGAGAAGCCCGGCGGGTGGACGCAGTGCTTTGACCCGGAGTGGGACGGATATCACTTCACGACGCAGGTGGTGCATCCCTGGAAAAGAATGCCGGGCAAGAGCTGGCGCGACCCGAACTGGGCCTTTCCCAACGAGGATGTCTATCCCGTGGTGTGCGTGAGCTGGAATGACGACCGCGCCTTCTGTCAGTGGCTGACGAAACGCGAGCGCGAAGCTGGCCGGCTGCCCGAGGGTCTGGAGTACCGGCTGCCCACGGAAGCCGAGTGGGAGTATGCCTGCCGGGGTGGCCGCCCGCGGGCGTTCTTCTGGTGGGGCGATGAACTCGAGGAGGGCGAAGGGAGACTGAACATCTCGGCCATCGATTTTCTGCCCAACCGGAAGAGGACCTGGCCGCTGGCCAAGGCACCGTGGAGCGACGGGTATTCGTTCGTCTCGCCGGTGGACCATTACGGCGAGAAGGGCCGCAATGGCTTTGGTTTGGCCGACATGTGCGGCGGCGTGTGGGAGTTCGTCATGGACCACTTCGACCCGCAAGGGGGGCACGAAGAAGCCCATTTCGTTGACGCGGACCCGCACCCGGTCTGCCGGGGAGGCAACTATTTCGATGTGCCCGGCAACGCACGCTGTGCCGTCCGCCTCGGGATCCACAGTACCACCTACTCCGACTCCCGCGACGGGTTCCGCATCTGCCTGGGACGCCCCGTGCCTGGTGAACCGGCAAAGTAGGATCGTCGTGAAAGAACGTCTTGAGAGAATCGGCGGGGCTTGGCGGTGAACCACACCCTGTTGCTGGAACTTGCGGTGACTTTGGCCCTGGCCTCTTCCGCGGCGGCGGGCGGGGCGGGGCCCGACGGGTTCGTTCGGGTTCGAGATGCGGCGGCGGCACCGTTCGTGCTTGTGGAGCAAGGACATCCCTCGGCGGAGATTGTCGTCGCGTCGCAGAGCGAATTGATCCGCAACGCGGTCGATTGGATTTCCGCCTTCGCGCGGGACAGGACCGGGGCCCGGCTGAAGCTGGTCAACGCTGCCAAGGCGGGCTCGCGACAGGTGGTGGTCGCCGTCGGCAATGACCCCGGTCTTGCCGACCTGCGCGCCGCCGGATTGGAACTCGATCCGCGCGTCAGCCCCGAAGGATTCGTGCTGCAGCGCGTGAGCGCTGCGGCACACGGCGCGGCGCTGGTGTGCTGGTCCCCGGTCGAACTCAGCTGCCGGTACGGGCTGATCGAACTGCTGCGCACGCTCCAGGTTTGCGGACAGAACGTCACGACCAGCGTCGCTCGCGTGGCCGATCGGCGGCGCGAGGAATTGGCCCTGGGCTGCTGTGCGGGCGGCATCTGCTACACGATGGCGCCCCAACTGCAGTGCTTGAGCATCTTCTGCTGTGCCGAGGCGTAGTGGAACCCGTCGCGAACTCCGGAAGACGTGCTGAACGACTTCGGCCGCTTCACGTTTGGCGATGACCAGCAACCGACCCCTGGAGGATTGGGGCAAGCTGATCGGCGACGTCCCCTCGGCCAGCGCGATCCTCGACCGCTTCCTGCACCACGCCGAGATCATCACCATCACCGGACGCAGCTACCGGCTCCGCCACCAGGCCGGTCCAGCAGATGAACTCAAGGACGACGGCCAGGCATCCAAGGAGGGGAAACGGAGTCGGCGAGAGTCGGCAGAAACCCCGCCGACGGAGTAGGAGCCTACTCCTCGGCACGCCAAACGTCAGTTACATTACCAAGCATGAACAAAATTGGCTGGTTTTGAAGCGCCTCTCGGTGGCTGGTTTTGAAGCGCCCAATGACAGGTGGGTGCAACCAGTGGGTGACAGTGGGTGAAAAAGACGGGTGCAAGGGGTGGGTGACGCCGGTTTCCGCCGTTTCTCGCGACGATACGCAAAACGGCCGCAAGCCCCTTTGGGATAAGAGCTTACGGCCGTTTTCTGCGAATCGTGGCAACACCTTGCGGGTTACCAAGGCACCCCCTAGGGGAGTCGAACCCCTGTTCTCGGACTGAGAACCCGATGTCCTGGGCCACTAGACGAAGGGGGCGTTGGGGACGATCAATGTCGTCAGGTGCTAACGACGCCCAATTTTCAATGGCGTTGGCGTTTTGTCAATCCCTGTTAAACAGCCGACCAGATACGGACGTTGAAATCCGAAACACGATGCGGGATGCTGTAGGAGAACTGTTTTCCGTCGACCGATTGCGAGGGAAGCACTTGGAACCGTTGCCGATCGACGAGGTGCTGGCCGAGGTCGTGGCTCGCGTGCAATGCTGCGCTGCCGTCAGCTTGCGCGCTGCCACGGGAGCCGGAAAGACGACTCGCGTTCCGCCGGCGCTGGCGCGGAGCGGAATGGCGGGGGACAAGAGAATCGTGGTGCTCCAGCCTCGGCGCGTGGCGGCACGGGCGGCGGCGGCGCGGATGGCGGCGGAGAACGGATGGACACTGGGCGGCGAGGTTGGCTACCAAGTGCGGTTCGACGACCGGATCAGCGACCGGACCCGGATTGCGGTCGTCACCGAGGGCATTTTGCTGCGCCGGCTGCACGACGATCCGTTCCTGCAAGATGTGGGCGTCGTGATCTTCGACGAATTCCATGAGCGCAATCTGAACAGCGATTTGGCGCTCGGCATGGTACGGCAGATCCAACAAAGCGTGCGGCCGGACCTGAAGATCGTGGTGATGTCCGCGACCTTAGCGTTGGAACCGGTCGCCGAGTACCTGGACAACTGTCCGATGATCGAGTGTGCCGGCCGGACTTATCCGGTCGAGATTTCGTACCTCGCCCCGTGTGGGAGAGAGCCGCGGGGAGATCTTGTGGTTCGGGGCGTCGAACAGGTGCTGGACCGCAGCGGCGGAGACGTGCTCGTGTTCTTGCCGGGGCTGCGTGAGATTCGACAGGCCAAACGAGCGCTGGAGACGGCGGCCGCGCGGGCCGGCTGCGTCGTGCTGGAGCTGTACGGCGATTTGCCCTTGGAGCGTCAAACGGCAATCTTGGAGCCGGGGACGCGGCGGAGGATCGTGTTGTCCACCAACGTGGCCGAAACGTCGCTGACCATTCCCGGCGTGACGGCCGTGATCGACAGCGGCTGGGCGCGGACCCTGCGCTATGATCCCCGCGTGGGCCTGGACCGGCTGGAGTTGACGCCGATCTCACAAGCCGCGGCCGAGCAGCGCTCCGGACGCGCCGGACGCACCCAGCCGGGCGTCTGCCTGCGTCTGTGGGACGAGCGCAGCCAGCGGGCTCGGCCGCCGCGGGAGGAGCCCGAAGTCCGTCGCGTCGATTTGGCTGGTGTGGTTCTTCAGTTGCTCTGCTGGATCGAGCCGGACGTGGAGCGCTTTCCTTGGTTCGAGCGGCCTCGGCCGGAGGCCCTCACGCGGGCGCGAACGCTGTTGAGGCAACTTGGGGCCGTCGACGATCGCGGCGTCACGAAGCTGGGTCGGCGGATGGCCAGGCTGCCCGTGCATCCGCGGCTGGGGCGATTGCTGGCCGAAGCCCAACGCCGCGGCTGTCTGGCGCGCGGGGCATTGACGGCGGCGTTATTGTCGGAGCGGAGTCCGTTCGGCCGTGGTGCGGAAGTCGATGTCCGGCGTCGCGGTGCCGACTGCCACTCGCACAGCGACGTCTTGGATCAGGTCGGGGCGCTGGAAGAATACGAGGCCACTGGCCGGCAGGACTCGGTCTGGGGGCCGATCTCGAAGCCGGCGGCGCGGACGCTGTTTCAGGTTCGCGACCAGTTGTCGCGGCAGATGGGCAGCCACCGCCGCCGGCCCGTGGCGGGCGACGATGCGGACGAGGCGTTGCTGCGGTCGCTGCTGGCGGCGTTTCCAGATCGGCTGGCCAAACGCCGCGAAACCGGCTCGCGGCGCGGCGTGATGGTCGGGGGACGCGGCGTCCGCTTGGCCGACGAGAGCCGGGTGATGGACGGCGAGCTGTTTCTGTGCGTCGATGTCGACGGAGCGGGCGCGGAAGCCTGGGTCCGCAAGGCGGCGGTGGTGGAACGGCAGTGGCTGCC
>CAYUFW010000122.1:0-2291 GCA_964443915.1 uncultured Pirellulaceae bacterium | reverse complement strand
TTGGGAGGACCTGCTGCTGGAAGAATCGCCGGCGGCGATTCCCGATACCGAGGACGCGGCCCGGTTGCTGGCGGAAGCCGCGCGGGAGCATTGGGACCGCGTGTTTCCTCACGAGGATGCGTCGATTGCCGGATTTGTGGCCCGAGTCCGCTGGCTGCGCGACCAGTTGCCCGAGGTCGACTTGCCGCCGTTGGACGAGGCGGCCTTGCAGGAGTTGCTGCCGGCGCTGTGTCACGGGCGGCGGTCGTTTGCCGAACTGCGCCAGGCGCCCTGGCTGGCGGCGTTAGGCGGTTTGTTCCGCTTCGAGCAATTGCAGACAGTGGACCGCGAAGCGCCGGAACGCTTGACGGTGCCCAGCGGCCGCAGCGTCCCGCTGTGCTACGAGCCGGGCCAGCCGCCGGTGCTGGCGGTCCGCATCCAGGAGTTGTTCGGTTGGTCGGAAACGCCGCGCATCGCGCGCGGCCGGGTGCCCGTCCTGCTGCATTTACTGGCACCGAACATGCGGCCGCAGCAGGTCACCGACGACCTGCGGAGTTTCTGGAACAACGGCTACCCCGTCGTCCGCAAAGAACTTCGGCGGCGGTATCCCCGGCATGCATGGCCGGAAGATCCTTGGTCTGCCAAAGCGGAGCGGAAGTGAACGGCGAAGGCCGTCCGCACGTGTTGGACTACGCCAGGAACGTCGAGGCTGCTGAGTCGGCAACTGCCTCGCGACTCTAAGGAATTGACAAGGGAATGGGGACAAGGGAATGGAGAGAAACGATTCTCGATCGCTTCATTCCCTTGTCCCCATTCCCTTGTCCCCATCTCCCTGTTCAGGAAGCTGCCTTCCTCGGTACGCACCAAATCGGCAATCTTGGCCGGTCGTTGGGCCGGAAGGGCCTATTCGGCCGACGCGTCGCCTGATCGTCCCGGCTCGTCCGCCGCGTTCCGCACCAGTCGCCGGATCACGTCCGCGGGCGGTCCCGAGCGGCGGACCATCTGCTGGCCGAAAGCCTCGGTGGCGGACACGAGGCCGGTCACGGCGCCGCAGGGGTTGAAGATCGGACCGCCGCTGGCGCCGTCGGCAAAATCGGCGGTGATCGACATGCGGCTGCTGATCCCGCCGTACGAGGTCACGGCCCAGTAGCGGCTGATCCAGCCTTGGGTCAAGCTGAAGAAGTTCGACGCCGGGTGCGCGATCACGGTGACCGGCGTGCCCTCAGGGTCGCCGTGTGACAACGCTGCCGCAGTGAGTCCGGACGCGTCGATCCTCAGCAGGACCACGTCGCCCGGTTTGTCGGCGGCCAGGATTTCCCGCACGGGATAGATCGTGCCGCCGTGCGTCATGACGCCGCGCGCGACGACCGGCGGCGGCTTGTCAATCACGTGATAGGCCGTGGCCACCACGCCGCCGGGATCCAGAACGACACCGGTCGCGACCGTCGAGCCGCCGTCGCCGAACAGTGTCCCGATCACCACCACCGCGTCGCAGCGCCGGCGGTAGATCTCGGCGGGCGCGAGTTCCTCCGTGGGCGGATCGGGCAAGGCCAGGGCAACCGACTTGCGCCGCAGTTGCTGTCGGACTTGTCTATCGTCCAGCGACTGGCCGAGGGCCTTCATCCGTTGCAGGCCGCGGTTCAGGTCAGTACTGATCCAACCGTCGAAATAGACGTGGTAGTCCAGGCCGGCGGTATCCAGCTTGCCTTCCGGCGCGTAGGCCGTACCCAAGGGAATCGTGCGTTGGGTCAAGCGGGTAAAGCCGCGCGGGACGATCAGCCGCAGGCCGGGTAGCTTGTGTTTTTCCAGCAACACCTGGATCACTGCGGAGCTGCCGACCAACAGGCGGTTTTCGCCCGTATCCCAGCGGACGATCGCGCGGCTGTCTGCCAGGTAATCGCCGTCGTCGTTCTGCAGCAGGATGTGCATCGGGTAATCGCGCAGGTTCTGGCCCTCTTCCAAGCCGTCCAGGAAACCTGCCAGTTCCGCTTGCGTGATCCCGCTGGCCTGATAGAAGTCGATTTCGTCCGTCTGCTCGGCCGGCGGCGGCAGCGGGTTGCTGCAAGCGGACCAGGCGACAAGCCCCAGGCAGAGCCAGCGCGACGCGGCGAGACGGAGAAGAGTGCGGGTAACCATGAGCCCACGGACGTATGGCGACGACGGATGCGGCGGCGTCAGCGGACTGTTTCTGCGTCTGAGGCCGTCCTACACATCTAATCTAGACGGCGGTTCCGGCGGCGGGAGCTTCCCCGTGGGAGATTGCCTCGGGACGTGGTCGGGTCGCGCCAACTGGACGGCTTGTGCGGAGAAGT
>CAYUFW010000121.1:16445-21521 GCA_964443915.1 uncultured Pirellulaceae bacterium | reverse complement strand
ACTGGGATCGATCCGCACGGTCTTCTGCATCTCGCGCACGACGCGGATCGCCTTCACTTCGCCGCGCTGGACCGTCGGCGACAAGCCCGCATACACGTCCTGCAGGTACAGCGTTGCGGTCGGCTCTTGCGCGGCCGAGTCGGCGGGCAGCCCGGTGGGGATCACGGGCGGCCGCATCCGCGGCCGGACGGGAGTCGCGCAGAAGTACTGCTGGCCGTCGCCGGGCCGAGCCAGCGCCAGCGAGACGCACGTGCCCGCCAGATCGCGGACCAGGACCGGGCCGCGGGCGGACACCAGGAACCGCCGGGCGTCCAACGGCATGGGGCCGCTGTACAGCTTGCTGCCGTCCGTGTTGCCGTTGCCCTTGTCGACCGGCAGCAGCGGCGTGTCGGGCGTGATGTTTGCGATCGCGGCCTGGGCGTTCACGCCGCGGCTGCGGTCCACCACGCCGATCGCGCCGCGGGTCGGACCGTTGTGGCCGGTCATGGTGCAGATGATCTTCGTCGTGCCGGGTATCTGCCGGGCCTCCATGAACGTTCCCGGCGACAGCACGCGGTTGCCGAAATAGCCGGCCAGGCCCGTGCCGTCCGGATTGATCGTCCACAGACTCTGGATCGGAATCGCCGGTTTGTCGACGTATTCCCAACGCGTGTAGATCAGCCGCCCGTCCTCCAGCACGGCGGGCGTGAAATCGTTCAGATAGTTGGCCGATAGCCGCACGACGTTCGAGCCGTCGGCGGCCATCCGGTGCAGGACGCCGACCGGCGCGTGCCAGCAGTAGGCGAACTGGGGCGCACGCGTGCTCAGAAAGGCAATCCCGCCGTCGGGCAGCCAGCAGCCGTTGTAGTCGTGCCACGGGCCGTCGGTCAGCTGTTTCAGGCCGCTGCCGTCGATGTTGACCGTCCACAGGTGATAGCCGTCGCCCGTCTTCCGCCGCCAACTGAACAGGACCTGCGCGCCGTCGTACGACAGGCCGCAGTCCAGGATCTGGCCCTCCGGCGAAGCGATCAATTCGACCGGCGGCGCGTCCGGTTCGTGCAGCCGCACCACGTACAACCCGCCGCCGTTCTGCTGGCCTTCGTAGTGGTACGTGTAGACGTGCGACGCCGTGATTTCGTGCCGCTTGATGACCAGCAACCGATCCACGCCGAACAGCAGCACGTCGCGCTGCAGGCGGGCTAGTTCCTGTTGAGCCTCGTCGTCGTCCCGCGGCCCCAGCGTCGCGAGCCGTGCGAGCTGGCCGTCCGCCTGCGGGTAGGCCGGCCCGTGCGTCCTCTGCATCCACTCGATCAGTTCGCGGAGAGCGTCCGGCGCAACCTGATCGACGCCCGCAATTTCCACGACGCCGGACAGCCGGTGCAGGAGGGCCGCTTGCTTGCGCGACAGTTCCTGGCCGAAGACCATGATTTCCGCCGCGCCGGGGTTGAAGCCGCCGTAGGAGTTGAGGAACTTGATCGTGATCTTGTTGGCCTGGGCCCGCGGGATCGCAATCCGCTGCGGGCCGTGGACCATCTCCAGCGTTCCCTTGGCGGCGGGCTGGGCCGCGCCGTCCAGATAGACTTCGTAGTCCTTGAAGCACTCCTGCATGAACCAGGACGTGCGGCCGAAATAGACGATCTCGGCGATGGCGACCGGCTGGTCCCACTCGAGCGTAAAGTCCGCCGCGTCGCCCGTCTTGGCCTTCAGCACGCACCAGGCGGCGTTCAGGTCCTCCGACGTACTGCCCGGCAACGGGATCTTGCCGTCCGTGGCGAACTTGGCTGAATAATGAGCGTTGTGCTCCGAGGTCGCCCCCGCGCGGGCCGACCGCGCCAGATTGTCGGGCAACGACACTTCGTCGGCCGCCCGCGTGCGGACAGCCAGAACTGACGCCGCCAAGCACGCGGCGAATAGGCAGGAAGACAGGCGAACCACAGGATTCCGGCGAATTCTCATTTCCCGACTCCTGGATCTCGAGGCAGATAAGCGGCTGCGCGACGCAGTCCCCCCGACGGCAGAGGAACCAGCGAGCAGGCGGCTCGATTGGTCCCTAATCTACCATCGGCCGGCCGCCCGTGCCAATGCGGAAGGCGGGCGAAAGGCAGTCTGTTCGCGATCGTAACGTTGCATTCGAGGCGGGAAATGCCCACGGATGGCATGGCGATACCACGGATGAAGACTGCGCTCCTGTGCATTTCCTATCCGTGGTATTGCCATGCCATCCGTGGGGATACCGGCGGATTGACGCCCGCCGTTCGCCGGGATTTTCATCCGTGGTATTGCCGCGCCATCCCTGAGGATACCGGCGGGCTGACGCCCGCCGTTCGCCGGGATTTGGCTTGGGCGTCCTTGTCGGCTGGCTGTGCAATAGCGACAATGGGGCCGCCTTGGAAACCACTGGGAGCTTACCACCATGAATCGACGTCCATTTCTCTACGCCGGCATTGTCACCTTCGTCGGACTGGTCGTGCTGGTCCGCGCCGAGCAGACGGTGCTGTACGAAAAGACCTCGGCCTACAGCACGATCATCGTCACGGAAGAGAACGGTTTGCGGACCTTGCGGTTTGAAAAGGGCGGGGCGCGGCAGAGCGTGGTCAAGCTCGGCGACCCGGACCACCTGGAACTGCCCTACGCGCGGGTCGCCTTTGCGGGCCTGGCCTTGTGCGACGAACCGCGCCGCATCCTGATCGTCGGGCTGGGCGGCGGGACGTTGCCGACGTTCCTCCGCAAGCACTACCCCGACGCGGCGATCGACGCCGTGGACATCGATCCGGACGTCGTCCACGTGGCCAAGAAGTTCTTCGGCTTTCGCGAGGACGATCAGATGCGCGCCTACGTGGGCGACGGCCGGGAGTTTGTCGAGCGGTTCCGGCAGCCGTACGACGTGATCTTCCTGGACGCTTTCAGCAGCGACAGCGTGCCGCCCCATTTGACCACGCAGGAGTTTCTGCGGGCCGTGCGGCGGGCCCTCAAGCCCAACGGCGTGGTGGTCGGCAATGTCTGGAGCCGCTATTCCAACCCGCTGTACGATTCCATGGTCCGCACTTACCAGGAAGTGTTCGACGAGTTGTACATCCTGGACGTGCCAGGCGCGGGCAACAAGATCCTGCTCGCCTTGCCGCGTCCCCAGCCGCTGAGCCGCGAACAACTCGCGCAGCTGGCCAGCAAGGTGTCGACCGCCCAGCAGTTCCGCTTCGACCTGGGCGAACTGGTGACGCAAGGCTTTCAGCACGCCGCGGAAAAGAACCGTGAGGGCCGCGTGCTAAAAGATGCCGGGCTGCAAGGGCCCTGAGGTAACGATTGAGCCAAGACAATTCGTGAAAGGAACTAAACATGAGTCAAACGCAAGGAAAGAACATCCGTTGGGGTCTGATCGGTTTGGGTTGGTTCGGCGAGGTCCACGCCGAGGCATTGTCCACGATGCCGGGCATCGAACTGGCCGCCCTTTGCACGCGGCGGCCGCAGCGGTTGGCGGAAGTCGCCGACCGGTTCCACGTGGCCAAGCGGTACACGAACTACCACGATCTGCTGGCCGATCCCGACATCGACGTGGTCGGCGTCACGACGCACATCTACGACCATCGTGACATCGCGATCGACGCGCTGCGCAGCGGCAAGCACGTGTTCCTGGAAAAGCCGATGGCGCCGACGGCCGCCGATTGCGATCAGATCCTGGCGGCGGCCGCCCAAGCGCCGGGCAACTTTATGGTCGGCCACATCTGCAGGTTCGATCCCCGCGTGGCGTTGGCCAAGCAGGCGATCGACGAGGGGCGGATTGGCAAGATCGTCTCGATGCACGCCCGCCGCAATCTGTCCGTCAAGATCGGCCGGATGGTGCTGGACAGCATTTCGGCCTTGATGGGCGACGGCATCCACGACGGCGACCTGATGCTCTGGTTCAGCGGTGCGAAGCCGGTCAGCGTGTTCGCGCACGAGATCCATCCGGGCCAGAACAAGTACCCGGACGGCGGCTGGGCCATGGCCCGGCTGGACAGCGGCGCGATCGCCGTGATCGAGTCCATCTGGCACTTGCCGGAGAGCACGCCGTACCAGATCGACGCGCGGATGGAAGTGATCGGCACCGAGGGGGCGTTGTACATCAACTGTGGCGAAGCCGGATTGGAGATCCACGACGGCGCGGGCAACCATCTGCCCGATACGCTGTACTGGCCGAACGTCTTCGGCCAGCGGTTCGGCATCCTCCGCGCGGAGCTGCGTTACTTTGCCGATTGCGTCGCCGCCGGCCGCCGCCCGGACCGCATCACCCCGGAGGAATCCCGCGCCGCCGTGGCTTTCCTGGCCGCCGCCGAAGAGTCGTCACGAACGGGGGCGGTGGTGCGGCTTTAGACGAGAGAAGCTTCGGTTACGTGGCCAGCGGGCGCATCCTCGCCGCTTGTCGGCGAGTTGCCCCCGCGGCCGGTTTTCCTCAATGACTCGACGGCAAGCGTCGAGGATGCCTGCCCGTTGTAGCCATTGTGCCGAACAGGATTGGTCCTGTGCCCTTTTCGCGAAACCTGTTTTCGATGGGAGAGATTTTCCGCCGCCTGTCTGTTTTCCGCACGGCGGCCTGACTATATTCATGGGTGGTCGCACGTCCGGACCGCAGAGTGTGGGAAATCGGGCGGCACGCACATCCGTTCGCCGGTCGCGTTTCTTTCGCTGCCATCTGCGGCTTAGAGCAAGGAGACCGAAACATGCGAATCACTTTTTGTCTGGGCATCCTCCTGACGTTCGCTCCGCTGGGCACCGCGGCGGCTGCCGACTCGTACGTGCCCACGTACCCTTGGTTTTTTGGGCCCGGATACCATCACGCCTCGACCTATGAAGAAGGCGTCCAGCGCGGCTTCGCGGACATCATCCGTTCTGCGGGTGCGGCGAATCTAATGAATTCCCAGGCGGCGAAAAACTACGAAGACGCCCGCCGCAAGAGGATCGACAACCGCGTGTACGGGGCCGAGAAGTACTTCCAGATGCGGCAGATGAACCGTGCGGCCCGCGCTGCGGAGCGCGGCCCCCCGCCGTCGACGGAAGATCTGATCCGTTTGGCTTCGCAGCGCGCTCCCGACCGGCTCAGTCCTTCCACCCTGGATCCGTTGA
>CAYUFW010000121.1:10679-16431 GCA_964443915.1 uncultured Pirellulaceae bacterium | reverse complement strand
CCACGATTCTGCGCGGCGCGGCTTACGATGCCGACCGGCAGCACCTGGACCGGCTGTACGCCAGCCGGGCGGCGACGGGTTTTCTGACGCCCGAGCAAGCCGCCGAGGCAGGGGTTGCGATCGACCGCATCAGCGGGGAATTGAAGAAGAACATCAACACCTACGCGCCGCAGGCCTACGCCCAAGCCAAGGCCTTCCTGAATAGTCTGGCGTACGAGTCGATGCAGCGCCCGGAATAGGACACGGGTCCACAGCACGGTTCGAGGAACGGTCGCAAACTGCTGAATCCAGTCATGAGGTCTCCCATGAGATGCGCATTCCTAATGAGTTTGGTGGTTGGCGGCTCCGTGGCGGCCGGCACGGCCGAGGCGGCGGAGGTTGACGTGCAGAGACTGGCCAGTGACGTTGGCAGCCCGGACCAGAACGTCTGCCTGAGGGCGATCGGCCAGTTGGGGGTCTTGGGCGAGAAGGCTGGGCCGGCCGTGCCCGCGCTGGTCACCGCTTTGTCGCGTGCGGAAGACGAAGTCCGTGAGCGTGCCGCACGGGAACTTGGCTCCATCGGGCCTGCGGCGGCGGCCGCCGTTCCGGCGCTGGTCAAGAAGTTGAGCGACGAAAAGCCCGAGGTCCGCGGGTACGCCGCCTATGCGTTGGGCAGGATCGGGGACGGCTCGGACGCGGTCATCGAGGGCCTGTCGCAAGCGGCGTTCGACCGGGCCCCCGTGGTCCGGCGGGCCGCCCTCCGGGCTCTGCGGCGGCTGAATCCGCCTCAGGAGAAGGTGATGCCGCTGGTCCTGAAGATCCTCGAACAAGGCGACGCGACGGTCATCGCGCCGGCCCTCCAGACGCTGGCCGAACAGGGCGAAGCCGCCCTGCCCAGGCTGTGCCAAGCCTTGAAGCACGAGCAGGCCTGCTATTGGGCCTGTCTGGCCCTGGCCGAACTCGGCCCCAAGGCCGCCCCGGCGGTGCCGCACCTGAAGGGCGTTCTGCAGGACGAGGAACCCGAGGTCCGGATGCAGGCCCTGGCGGCCCTGGGCGAGATCGGTCCGGCGGCGCAGCCTGTGGTCCCCGAGATCATCGCGGCCTTGAACGACGAAGCCGGCGGAGTCCGGTACGCCGCCGCCTATGCCCTGGGCCGGATCGGCACGACCCCGGAAGCGACCGCCGCGCTGCAGCAGGCGCTGAATCAGGACGACGCTTTTCTGCGGATGGTCAGCGCCTGGGCGATCGCCCGCAACAACCCCGCCGATCGCGCGGCCGTCGAGCGGGCCGTAGAACTGATCCTGCAGGCGTTCAAATCCCAGGACGTCCACCTCCGCCGGGCCGCGGCCCGGATCGCCGTCGAGGTGGACGTGCCGGTCGACAAGGTCGCTCCGCTCCTGGTCGAAGCGTTGCGGGACCGGGACCCGGAGGTGGTCGGCAACGCGATCGAAGCCCTGTCGCAGCTGGGGCCCAAGGCGCTGAAGCACATCGATGAAGTGCTGAGCAATCGGGAACTGCGGCCGTATGCCGTGCGGCTGATCCAGCGGATGGGCGTCAAGGCGGAATCCGCCGTGCCGTCGCTGGTGCGGCTGCTGGGCGAGCCGGCCGAGGCGGAAGAGGAAGTGATCTTCAAGCGGGAGGTGCAGTTCGCGCTGGCCGCCATCGGGCCGGCCGCCGCGGACGCCGTGCCGGCCCTCGTCGGTTCGCTGTCATCGGAGCAGACTCCGGTCTGCGCCAGCGCCGCCCTGGCGCTGGGCAGAATCGGGCCAGCGGCGCGGGCCGCGGTCCCCGCGTTGCGTGAAAACCTGCGCCGTCCGGATCCGGTCGTGCGGTTGACCAGCATCCGCGCCCTGCTGCAGATCCAGCCCGGCGAGGCACGGCTGGCGGTCGTGGCGGCCCCGATGTTGAAGGAGGCGCTCGGCAGCGAGTTCGAGTTGGTCCGGGCCGAGGCCGCCGCGGCGTTGGGCGAACGCAGCGACTTCGGCAAACGCTTCGTGGCGGAACTGAAAAAGCTGCTGCAGGACCCCAGTCCTTTGGTCCGCGACCGCGCGGCGGAAGCCTTGAAGCGTCTCGGCGAGTAGGCGATCGATGCCTGAAGACCGCTTCCCGTACCTGTTTGCCTTCTCCTCCCGCCAACGTCATCCGTTGGACGTGGGGCGGAGCGTTGCCTTCGGCGGCGCCCCGGCGGACGTCGTGCTGGACGACGTCCCTGCCGGCCGGTTGCTGTTCCGGCTGGAACGCGACGGCGGGGAGTGGTTTCTGGAGCCGCTGCTCGCGGGCGGGGCCGTGACGGTGGACCAGGCTCCCGTCCGGCAGCGGCTGCCGTTGTTGCACCTGGCCCTGATTCAAGCCGGCCAGCACGTCTTCGTCTTCGTCGAGCGGGACGATCCCCGCGTCTCGACCACCTTCGCCGCCAGCCGCTGGCTCATCAGCCAGTTGCGCGGTCCGGCGCCGGACCTGCGGCAGACGCTCACCCTGATCGACACCACGCGGCGGACCGCGGCAGGGCTGGAGTCCCCTCACGGACCCCCGGAATTCCCGGGCGCCTTCGACTTGCCGGTGGGGCAAGTGCTGATCGGACGCGACGCCGGGCGGACCGACCTCTGCCTGCCCGACGTCCGCGTGTCGCGCGTCCACGCCTGGATCTCGCGCACCGGGGACGTCGCGACGATCGGCGATCTGAAAAGCGCCAATGGCACGTTCGTGGACGGTCAACGGATCCGCGGGCCCACGTTGATTCGCGAGGGCAGCGAGATCCAAATCGGACCCTACAACCTGGTCTTCACCGGTACGGCCCTGTGTCCGTTGTCCCACAAGCGCGAGGTGCAGCTGGCCGCGCAGGACCTGACGTGCCGCGTGCCGGACCACGCACACCGCGGCGGCTCGAAGCTGATCCTGGACGGCGTTTCGCTGGTGGTCCGGCCGCGCGAGCTGGTCTGCGTCCTGGGACCGAGCGGCTGCGGGAAGTCCACGCTCTTGTCCGCCCTCAGCGCCCGCCGGCTGGCGGACGAAGGCAGCGTGCTGCTGAACGGCGAAGATCTGTACGCGCACTTCGAGGCGCTGAAACAGAACCTCGCCGTGGTGCCGCAGCAGGAGACGCTGCACGACATGTTGCGGCTGGACGCAGCGCTCCGCTACACGGCCCGCTTGCGGTTGCCGAGCGACACGTCCGGGACGGAAATCGAGAGCTGCGTTTCCGCCATGCTCGAGGCGGTGCGTCTGTCGGAGCATCGTGCCACCCGCATCCGGCGGCTGAGCGGAGGCCAGCGGAAACGGGCGGGCTGGGCCAATGAAGCGATCTGCAATCCGAGCCTGATTTTCGTGGACGAAGTGACCTCCGGCCTGGACGAACTGTCGGACCGCGAAATGATGGAATTGTCCCGCAAGATGGCCGACGACGGCAAGACGGTCGTCCTGGTCACCCATCGCGTCGGGTACGTCGAACAGACGTGCCATCTGGTCGCCGTCCTGGCTTCCGGCGGGGTGCTCGCGTTCGTCGGTCCCCCGGCCGAAGCCCTCACGTATTTCGGCGTTTCCCGGCTGGGGGAAGTCTACCGCTGCCTCCAGACGCGGCCGGCGGCAGAATGGAAACAACGGTTCCGCCAGAGCATCCAGTACCGGCGTTACGTGGAGCAACGGCTTCCCGCGCAGGCCGCGCCGAAGACGCTCCCCCCGTCCCGCTCGCGGAAGAGCCGGTCGCAGGAGTTCCGCACCGCGGCGTGGCAGTTTCCGCTCTTGGTGCGGCGCTACCTCGCGATCTTGTTGGCCGACAAAGGCATGTTGGCCATGATGCTCGGCCAAAGCCTGTTGATCGCCCTACTGCTGATCTGGGTGTTCGGCGACATTTCCCGTCCGGACGTGGAAGCGGAGGCGCAGCGCGTCGCGGACATCGCCGCACCGGGCGTCGCCTGGAGCGAACTCCTGCCGGAGTCCCAGGCGGAGTTCCGCCAGGAGGCGAGCCAAGCTGCCACCGCGGCCCTGACGGCAAAGATCCTGTTCTTGCTCGCCATCTCGTGCCTCTGGTTCGGCTGTAACAACGCGGCCAAGGAGATCGTCAAGGAACGCGCGATCTACCGCCAGGAACGCGACGTGGGCTTGAAAGTGGTCAGCTACTACGGCTCGAAGTTGATCGTCCTCGGTGTTGCCAGCGTCCTGCAGTCCACCCTGTTGTATGCCGGCGTCCGCCTGTTCACTCATCTGGGCGGCGACGGTTGGTCGCAGTACGCGCTCCTGTCGCTGGTTTCCCTGACGGGCGTCGCGATCGGACTGGCCATCTCCGCCCTCGCCGACAGCGAAGACGTCGCGGTGACGATGGTGCCCATCTCGCTGATCCCGCAGATCGTTCTGGCCGGGATCTTGGCGCCGTTGGCGGGAGCCACGCGCGGCCTCGCCCAGCTGGTGATTTCCGCCTACTGGGGCTACCAGGGATTGGTCGGGACCTTGGAGTCTGCGGTGCAAGACCGTCTGCGCGACGCCGGCAACATGGACCTTGGCACCGAATGGGACTCGGCCCGCGTGGGCAGCGTCCTGGCCGCCCACATCCTGGTATCTGCCATCGTGTCGCTCGTCACGCTTCGCCTGCGTGACAACAAAGAGAACCGGCGATGACAACGTAGAACGGTAGTCACTCCGTTCGGAATGGAACAAACTCCGTTCTGCGATTTGCAGTTCCAACGCACCTGTCGTCGCGCAAACCGATGGCCTGGAGGAATGCGAGCATGAACCAACTCCTGTCCCTTACTTTCGTTGTCCTGAGCGCGGCGCAGGGCCGGATCTTTCACGCCCAGGGCGAGATGGCGGGGGAGGTCACCCAGACGACGGTCATTCTGCAATCGCGGCTCACGGCCAGCCCCGGTCTGGAAGACGGCGACGTGCCCGGAGCCGCGGGCTGGGGGAAATTCCAATATGCCGACTCGGCGGACTTCTCCCAGCCGAACGAGACCGAGTGGCTCGAAGCCCAGGCCGGCAACGACTACATCATCCGGACGCAGGTCCGTGGTTTGCAGCCCGGACGCAGCTACTTCTATCGACTCGTGTTCGGCAGGGAACGGTCACAGACCCAGACCGGCCCGGTCCGCACGTTCAAGACGTTGCCGGCGACGGATCAACCTGTTCGCGTGCGACTGGTAGTCGGCAACTGCATGAACTGCGCCTTCTTCTTCGACGGGCCCAAGGGCGACGGCCGAAACGCGCGTGCCGACGCCACGGACCGCCGGCTCGGCTATCCCGCCATGGAGAGCATTCGCCGGCTCCAGCCCGATTTCTTCGTCGGCGCCGGCGACAACGTGTACTACGATCATCCCGCCACAACCGCCGCCAAGACACTGCCGGAACTGCGGCGGAAATGGCACGAACAGTTCGTGCTGCCACGGGTGGTTGATCTCGTCGGCCAGACCGCCACCTACTGGCTGAAGGACGATCACGACTATCGGTACAACGACGCCGACCGCACGGGCAGCCGGGAACCGTCGCACGAACTCGGTCTGCGGACGTTCCGGGAACAGATGCCCGTCGTGGCGGCGGCGGATTCTGCCGAGGTCACCTATCGCACCGTGCGCTGCGGGCAGTTGCTGCAGTTGTGGATGGTCGAGGGGCGTGACTATCGCAGTCCCAACCGGTCCCCTGACGGACCGGACAAGACCCTGTGGGGCGCCGACCAGAAGGCGTGGCTGCAGCGCACGGTGCTGGCCAGCGATGCGGCGTTCAAGATCCTGATTTCGCCCACGCCGCTGATCGGACCCGACGACGCCTACAAACGGGACAACCACACGGG
>CAYUFW010000121.1:0-10648 GCA_964443915.1 uncultured Pirellulaceae bacterium | reverse complement strand
CATCACCGGCGACCGGCACTGGCACTATCACTCGCGCCACCCGACCGGCTACGAGGAGTTCGCGTGCGGCGCGTTGAACACCGAGAACTCCCGGCTCGGCCGCGCCCCCGGCGATCCCCGCTCGACCGATCCCCAGGCCCGGGTCACCCAGTTCTATACGGATGCCCGGCCTACGGGCGGGTATCTGCTGGTCGAGGTGACGCCGGCGGAGCAGGGAGAGCCTGCGCGGCTGCGCTTCAGCGTTCAAGACGAATGGGGCAAGGAGCTTTATTCCGGCATCAAGACTCGCGAGTCATGAATGACGCGATCACAGCCGTTCAGCAGGATGTCGCGGGCTTGCTCGAAGTACGCGATCACTTTTTCGCGCTCGGCGAACGTGCGTTTCTGGTGGATCGCGATCTGCTGGTCGATCGCCGCCACCAGGCGCTCGACCGAACTGCGTTCATAGGGCGCCCGTCCATTGACGCAAACGTAGACCGGATTCGTGTGCGACTCGGCATCGGGCGTTCCCAGCGGCGACAGCGAATAGGCGCGGGCGGCGATCCAGGCGGACTGATCGACTTCGATCGTCTGCTCCAATTCGAGCCACGCGCCCTGTCCAACGCTGCGGGGCACTTCCAGTTGCCGCAGGACGCGCCCCTGGGCGATCAACTGCACGTGCGTCACCGGGGCCACCTCGCACCGGACTCGCACGCGGGCGGTCAGGATGTGGGGGCCCGCATCGGACTTGTCGACTTGGGTACCGGGCCGCTTCCCGTCCACCTCCAACAACAGTAGCGGTCCGCTGGTGAAGAAACTCTGCCCGCGAGCCATCCCCCGCAGCCAATCCTCGCTGCCCGGCGGTTGCTCGCTCCAGACGTACGTCAGGCAGTTTCCCAGCTTGCGGCAGGCAGGGTAGTCACAGGCCCCGATGGCCGGCACGCGGAACCCGGCATTCAGCATGTGGTACCAGTCTTCCAGGCCGATTCCGCGATACACGCCAAACTGGAGCAACTCCACACCGTCGATGTTGCCGTGCGCCACGTCGGCGTAGATTTCCTGGGCGTAACCTCCGTGAGCGTAGAACGCCACGCCACCGTTCTTGCGCGCCTCGGCGGCCACGTGCCCGAACGGCGGCCAATGGTCCGCGTTGTACGATTGGCCGGCAGCGACCAAGTCGTCGAGCAAGTACAGGTTCAGATGGCCGTAGTGGCCGCTGCGATACTCCTGGCCCGACAGCAACGCGCAGCCATCGCGCTGCACGAACGATCGCTTGCCAAGTCCGCGAAGCTGAGGGGAGTCCAGTGTCTCCAGCCGGCCCGCATAAGGACCAGCCGGTTCGTTGTAGGCCAACGCCGCTGCAAAACGGATGTCTTCGGCCGCCAACAGGTCGAGGACTCGTTGTTCGTCCCGCTCGTCCCGCCGCTCGATGTGGATGTGCGGATCGCCCGACCAGTACTGCTGAGGGACCATCGGCGCCGTACGTTCCAAGAGGATGTCGACGCGCCGCGTTCCACCCGCCGACACCTGCGTGGTCACGGTCGCGGGTCGGTATTCAAAGCCCTTCCAGACTTCGACCCGCACGACACCCGCAGGAACCGTGACCGTGTCCGTTCCGTCGGAATAGAAAAAGCGGCCGAGATAGCGGATCGGCGCCTTGCCTTGACGATTGCCCCAGCCGGATGCTGGCCAGATGCCGGTGAAGCTGTGCTGCTTGAGCGGCCCGCCGGCCGGCTCGTAGTAGTCGCCGTCGGGACCGACCACGTTGACTCGGCAATGGGTCGGCTGGCCGTCGGGAGCATCGCGCACCGTGATGTCGATCGAGCCGGTGTCCGCACCCGACGCGACCTTCGGCCAGCCCACCTTCTCGAAGCCCGCTGGCGTGAACAACAAGGCTTCGTCTTCGGGGCCCGCGTCCTTGAAGGCGTAGCTGACCGGCGGGGCTTGATCGACTCGGACCGCGCCGGCACGCGGGGCGGACGCCTGTCGTAGGTCGTGCAGGTACTTCTCAAGAGCCGCGCCCACGGCTTCGCTGCCGGACAACGCGTGCGGCGGAAGCGGATGAGCGGCGTCGAACGCCTCCATTTGCTGCGGAGTCTCGATCCTGATCTTCGTCAAGTCCTCGGCCAAGAGTGGACCCGCTTTCGTTTTATCGAGCGCAAGAAACCGGTTCGGTTCGATCGGCAGATGCGTCGCGAAGAACTCGTACACGAGCTTCCGCTTCTTCGGTCCAAAAACGCTGCCTTCGTCGGCCAGATGTGCGCTGACCACCTTGTCCGCCGCGGCGGAACGATCGACGATCACAACCGGCGCCGACACTTTCACGCGGTCGTCGACCAAGATGAGAAAGAGCGTCTGCTTGCCTCCGTCCGACGGGCCGATGATGCCCACGCGCTCCGCATCGACCCGCGGCAAGCTGGTGAGGTAGTCCAAGACGCGAATGCTGTTCCAGGTCTGCAGGGCCAGCACGCGCGGGTCGTCGTGTGTCGTCTGCCGCGAGTCGTGCCAGCCCACCAGACTGTACGAGAACACGGTCGCCCATCCGGGCCAGTTGCGCACAGCCGATTTGCTGCTCCTCGCAGAACCGCCCCAGCGGTGGAGAATGTCCGTGGGGGCAGAGAATGACGGGGCTCAGGTCCTTTCGGCCGAGCGGACGGTAGAGATTGCCGGTGCAGTAGAAACCGGGGAAGGTTTCGAGGGCCGCGTTCTCGACGGAATAGTCACCGTACGCACGCCGGCTGTGAACGATCGCCGCGACCGGCGGCCGCGGGGGAAGCGGCCACATCCCCGCGGCTTTGAGGAACTCGGTCCTCAATTCCTGGCGACGCGCCGCCCAGGCCTCCGCCGTCGTGTACTTGGCTCGCGATTGTTCTAGTTCCTGAAGGATGGCGGCTTCGTCGGCCCGTGCCCTCAGACAGATCGCCACGAGCGCAGCCGACACCCACCCGCAGATGACCACGTGTCTTCCACATCGCATTCGTCTTGCCATGGTAGTCCCCTGGTGCGTCTGTGAGCGGCTAGATCTTCGCAGCGGCCTTCAGTGCCGCGGAGTGGTCCCGAACCTTTTCAATCGCCCGCACAATGTCATCCATGTCGGACGTGTCCCCGAGCAGCAGGTTCTGCGAAAGCCATACGGTCTCGCGACAGAGCTGCTCGTTTTTCGGACACCGATTTCGCTCGACATAGCCGTCAAAATCCAGCATTTCCTTGGGGTACATCAACTGGATGTTCTTGGACTGAAAAGCGTCTTGAAGGTACGGCGCTCTGTTCAGATCGGGACCGTAACCTTCCGTGCAGGGAATCCCTTCCGCGCGGAGAGCCCGCAGGAAATTGGCTCGGGAAAGCCCGTGGAACTGTTCCTCCTGATAGCGAAACGGGAACAGGTGGTAGGCGGCTCGGGTGGCGTTCTCGTACAGCCGGTGCGGCACAATGCCGGGGATGTCTCGCAGCTTGCGCCTCAGATAGTCGGCGTTCTCATTCCGCGTGTTGGTTTGCGTCTCCAGCCGCGCCATCTGCGCCAACCCCACGGCAGCCTGATACTCGCTCCACCGCACTTTGGAGCCCAGCATCACGAATTGGGATCCACCCTTGCTCGCGACCGAGCCGTACGCCAGGCCCATGTTGTGGTATGAATAGCACCGGTCCATGAATTCCCCGTCGTCGCTCACAATGGCGCCGCCTTCACCCACGGGCAGATGCTTCGAGTTCTGGAAACTGAAACAGCCGGCATTCCCGAAGGTTCCCACCTTCTTGTGATTGATCTCGGCCAGCCAAGCCTGGCACGCATCTTCCACGACCAGCAGGTTGTGCTTTCTGGCCGTGGCCATGATCCTTTCCATGTCGGCGGGCAATCCCAGGATGTGGACGGGGAGGATGGCTCGCGTGCGGGACGTGATCTTCTCCTCGATCCGGTCGGGGTCGATTTGATACGTTTGCGGATCGACATCGGCAAAGACGGGCATGGCTCCGGTTTGCAGAATGGCCTGCGTAGTGGCGATCCAGGTGTACGGCGTGACGATGACTTCGTCCCGGCCCCCGATGTCCAATTGCTTCAGGGCGGTAATCAACGCGTTGGTGCCGTTGACGGTTGTCACGCAGTGTTTGACCCCGATCAGTTCCGCCCATTTCTTCTCGAATTCGGCCACGCAGCCGGAACGGGACCATACGCCGCTCCGCAGCGCCCTCAGCACCTGCTCCTCATCGGTCTGAGGATTCCAGATCGGCCATCGCGACCAGCCCTTGGTCCTGACCGGCTGGCCGCCAAGGATTGCGGGACTCGCCGCACTGCTCGTGGACCCGGCCAGCGGGCTAGGCGTCACGCTCACCGCGACGGCGGCTCCCAAACCGGCCAGCGCGCCATGTTTCACAAACTTGCGTCTCGAATAGGAGTTGTCTGACATCGTCTTTCGCCCTCATGATATTCGTAGCCGTGAATTGGCGGCTGCCCATGCGCTCGGTACGACGGCACGCGCTGGCTCGATGTTAACAGAGCGGCGTCCCATCCTGAAGCTGCCCGGACGATTTTCAGATTCTGGACATTGAGGGCAGTGACTTGCCGTGCCTTTGTCGCGCGCACTTGGGCAGTTCCGATAGGTTCGTCGCCGACCGGAGTTCGCGGCGGTTCAGGCCTCGCCAATGGCTGGCCACGGCAAGGATGATATGGAGCTTGGGCCCGCGGCGCAGTATACTCGTTGCCTACATCAAACCCCGGCAGGAGTCTTCGCATGGTGCAACGCAATGGGACGATCCGATCTCGGCGCTCTTCGTGGACTGCGGCATTCGCAGCCGCTTCCTTAATGGCAAGCTTCCTGGCCGCCCCCGCGGCGGAGCCCGATTCGCG
The DNA here is from genome assembly GCA_964443915.1 of uncultured Pirellulaceae bacterium. GTDB lineage: Bacteria > Planctomycetota > Planctomycetia > Pirellulales > Pirellulaceae > Anammoximicrobium. The sequence continues at coordinate 5,829 of CAYUFW010000121.1, read as the reverse complement.
GCTTGGCGCGATCGTCGACCGGCTCGAAATCAATGGCGGTCTGGCGGTTCAGATCGGCGGCGATGAGAAACTCGTGGCCGGCGAACTCGCCGCGACGGGACGATTCCTGGTGCAGATTCTGGACCCGGATCCGGCGACGGTCACAGGACTTCGCCAGCGGGTGACTCAGCAGAACGCGTACGGCCCCGTGTCGGCTGATCTGCTGCCGGCGGGCAACGGCCTGCCGTTCACGGAGAATCTCGTGAACCTCGTGGTGTTGGCACCGAGTGAGGCCGAGCTGCCGCCAGCCGCAGAGTTGTTTCGCGTGCTGTGCCCGCGCGGCGTCCTGGTCGCCGCCTCGGGCCGCGTTTCCGAAGCGGGGCTTCAGGCGGTCGGCTTCGAGGTCGGGGGCCAACCGGACGGCGTTGCGGGGTGGCTCGTGGCGCGGAAGCCTTGGCCGGCCGAGATGGACCAATGGCCGGAGCCGCGGCACGGGGCGGATGGCAACGCGGTTTCGCACGACACGGTGGTCGGCCCGCCGCGGCGCATTCGTTGGGTTGCGGGCCCGTCTCAGGAGATCAGCAGTCTGGTGAGCGCCGCCGGGCGGAATTATTACGGCGGCGTGTGGACGCGGGACGCCTTCAACGGCCTGCGGCTGTGGCAGCGCGATTTGAAGCCGTCGCCGGCGCAGGGCGGCTTCGGATTCCACCGCGTGCCCGGCAGCGTGCGGCCCATCGCGGCGGGCGAGCAATTGCTGGTTTGCGCCGCTGACGCCGTGACGGCCTTGAACGGGGCGACTGGAGAACCGATCCGGCAGTTTCCGGAGGCGGGGAAGCCGACCGACGTGATGGTCGCCGGCCAAACGCTGCTGGCGGTGGACGCGAGTTCGATCCGCGCGGTGGGGATGGAGTCCGGAAAGCTGCGTTGGGTTTACGAAACCTCCGAGCCGCGTTGCGTCGTCGCCTGCGACGATGCGGTGTTCCTGTTGGAAGGAGCCGTGCGTCGCGGAGAAGCCGTGTCGGCCACTTGCCTGGACCTTTCCACCGGCAACGTACGCTGGAAGAAAACGGGCGAACCGTGGCTGCCCCTGGTCCGCCGCACCGTGTGCCATCCAGGACTGCTGGTGTTCGAAGTCTCTACGATGAACGACGACAAGGAAGGCAACGCCATCCACGTCTGGTCCGCCGCCGACGGGCGGGAGTTGTGGAGCCGCGTGTACGTGCCGGGGCAGCAGCACATGAAGCAGGCTCGGGCCATGTTCGCCGGCGGCTCGCTTTGGATCCTGGAGCACCTGAAGTGCGTCGGGCTCGATCCGCTGACCGGCGAAGTGAAACAGAGCTGGAAGGCGGGCTTCTGCCACTGCTTTCCGCCGGTGGCGACATCCAAATACTATTTGGCCGGCGAGATGGATCTGACCGATCTGGCCACCGGGCAATACGATGCGAACCGGATCAGCAAAGCGGCTTGCGGCCGGGACGGCGGCTGGGTGCCGGCCAACGGGCTGATCTACGTCACGCCCAAACACTGCGTGTGCTGGCCCATGCTGCGCGGGTACTCGGCGCTGGCTCCGCAGCATCCGAGCGCACCCGTCAAGCAGGACCTGTCGCCCGCCGGTTTTGTGCCCGAGGCGGGCGTCGCTCCGCCGGACGCCCCGCCCGTCGCGGCGGTTGACGACTGGCCGTGCTACCGGCACGATGCGTGGCGTTCGAGTGCGACAGGGAGCGCGGTACCGGCGGAGTTGCGCGTGCTGTGGTCTGCCGAGCTGGGCGACTGGCCGTCGGGCGCCATTGCCGACGACTGGCGCGAGAATCCGTTCGTCCACGGGCCGGTGACGGCGCCGGTCGCCGCCGGCGGCCTGGTGTACGTCGCGCGGAGCGATGCGCACGAAGTGGTCGCCTTGGACGTGCAGAACGGTCAGCCCCGCTGGCGATACACGGCCAACGGGCGGATCGACACGCCGCCCACGATTCATCGCGGGCTGTGCCTGTTCGGCACCAAGAGCGGCTGGGTGTACGCGCTCCGTGCCGACGACGGGCGGCTGGTTTGGCGTTTGCGAGCCGCGCCGCACGAGCAACGGATCGTAGCTTACGGCCAGGTCGAATCGCCGTGGCCGGTGCCGGGCAGCGTGTTGGCCGTGGACGACACGGTCTACTTTGCTGCGGGCCGCCATCCGTTGGCGGACGGCGGCATCCTGACGTTGGCGGCGGACTGCGCCAGCGGGCAAGTGCGTTGGGTCCAGCGGCTGAACACGGTCCCCACGACGAACTTCTACGCCTGCAACGCCCTGGAATACGACAACTTCGATCTGCTGAATCTGGAAGGCGACTCGGTGGCCATGTCCCGCTGGCTGTTCCGCCGCACGTCCGGCGAGATGACCTGCAAAGCGGCCGAGGGGTTCGCCGTGCTCAAGACGGACGATCTCGGTGTCGTCGTTCCGCGCGGCTGTTGGACGTACGCGCCGCGCCATCAGCCGCGGCACGGCGGCGACCGGTCCACGGTGCGCCCGCTGGCGGCGTACCGCGGCCAATCCCTGGTCAGTTGCCTGGACGACCTGCGGACATTGTATCGGCGGGACTTCGATCTGTCCGGCGGCGAGACGTTCGACACGAGCTGGATCACCGGCTGGGCGGCCAGCCAGAATTTCAGCAAGCGCGAGGGCGAGGTGTACCGCAGCCAGCGATTGGCCAAGAACGCCAAGTGGTCCGTGCCGCTGTTCGACGCCGCCCCGCCGCCCCAAACGGTCGCCGGCATGGTGTTGGCCGGGAACACCGTCTTTCTGGCTGGCTCGCAAGGCGGCCTGACCGCCGTCTGTGCCGAGGACGGCCGCACGCTGTCCCGCGTGGACCTGCCCCCGCCCGCCTGGGACGGCCTGGCCGCCGCCTCTGGACGGCTGCTGGTCACCACCCGCGACGGACGCGTGCTGTGTCTGGGACCGTAAAGCCCGAGTGCTCCAGTTGCCCGGTGATCCTGATCTCGCGCACGAACCGGTTCAGACGCCGCGGAAGGTCGCGGAGGTCCTTGCACGGCAAAAGTTCCTTGATGGCGACCTCACGGCCTGACTGCGCTCATCGGTCGTGGGAATGTCGCAGGCGATGCCTTTCATTGTACCGTCCCGGCCGGTGCCGGCCCCTCGCGGCCCGTGCGGCCCGCCCTTCGCCCGTCCCGCATTCACGGGCGGATGCCGTCTCTCGGGTCACCGGCGATTCGCCGAAAACCGCTCTGGCGAAGCCCCACACGCGGTTCGCGAGCGGTCTGGGGGCGAGGGGGAAGTGGGCGGCCATGACCGCCCACTTCCCCCTCGCCCTGTTGCCTAACCAGCCACTCCCGGCTACACTCATGTCTGTGGTCAGGACTCTGAAGTCCAATCATTCATAATCCCTTTCACTGACAATCATCCATCTCGGAATCAATGATGGGGCGAATTGCCAGCCATTCGCAGGCCGCTTCATAGAGACGCGAAGCCCGCTTTCGCAGATCCGCACAATCGGAAGGCGCAGCATCTAAGTCATCCTCGGATGAGTTGACTGTCCAAGCTCTGCATGCGCCCCCACAAAGATACCGCATATCACACGTACGGCATCCAGAGTTTGTATCCACGCCATGCCGGGAAAGAGCCGCAAACGCGTTGGACGCGAGCACCGCCGCCAGCCCCACCGCGAGCACGTTGCCTAGGAAGGTGTGCGGCTGATGAAATGCGTAGCAGGGAAAAGACTCGCCGCTCGGTTCAACGTACAGGTTTTGACCGATACCGCATGATGCGACGGGTAGGAAGCCGGCTTCGATCAAACTCATGGGATCCGCGTACCCGCCAATCGCTTCAGAAGCGGGCAGTTGATCCCAGTCCTTCGCTCTGCCGATCGGCAAGACCGGTCGGAACCGAATGCGGCGGACGCCAAGTTTTTCTCCGAGTTTCCTCACGGCGTGCCCCGGCATCCCCTGAATCTGTTCGTTGGAAAGAACTGCGGCCAGGGAGAGTTTGCTCGCCGAAGCCGTTGCGGAGGCAAGCTCTGCATAGCGTTTTAGGTTGGCCGTGACTGCTTGATAACTGCCTTTTCCTCGACGGGCATCGTGAAACGACTCGTCGCCGTCGACGCTCACTACGAGCTGATCCGTCGCCTTAGCGATTCGGTTCAATTCGTCGTCCGTCAGCGGCATCGCCAGATTGGTCCGGAGCACCAGGTTCATCGGAAAAGTCCACTTTCGCGCGTCCTCAAGCACGGTGAGGATATCGGATCGCCGATGGTGCATAAGCGGTTCCCCGCCCGTGACGACGACTTGCCGAAAACCGGCCTTCTTCGCCTCGCAAATCAACGCACCGAGAGCGTCCGGCGACATCTCCTGCCCCGAGAGATCAACAACCGAAGCGGAATCGACCTTGCGGGCTCGGGCGTAGCAATGCCTACAGACCAGTTGGCACCGGAATGCCACGTGTAAGTAGAGGTTGTTGCGCCCGAGACCGTCGAGCTTCAAAAACTCCTGTAGGGCTTCGAGCGAACGCTGCGCGGACTGGGGCGAGCGGCAGATGCCCATATGGACAAGGCGGTGTCCGGCAGCGGAAATGTCCGGGCCCCGCGCCAACTCGACGGCGGCGACGATCCGCTTCGCCGTCTGGGCTAGGCTGCTCGGGTGTGGGCCTTTGCGAACCAATTCAATCAGCGGGCCTTTACGAAGCAATGGATGTGCGAGGTCGTGACGAGGATCCGCTGTCAGGGCAACAAGATTCTCTTCAGACCCCAGTTCCTCGCTCAATCGAGTACGGACTCGTTCAAAAACCACCCGATAGGCATCACAGTAGGGGTCCCTCCCGTCCTTCGTGTTAGCGGCAATCGCGTTGTATGCGCAACCACCACGACAGTAATCGAAGTGCGGACAAGCTGCACACGCTTCGTCGGTTCGCCGTTGCCGGTTCGCCATCCACTGAACTCGACGACCGGCGAAAATTGCGGCTGGATTAGGCTCGTCCGAGACGGTTCCTATACGATGACGCTTAGCGCCCACGAAGCGTTGGCAAGGGAAGATGTCCCCTTTCGGGTCGATCGCCAAAAACATGCCGAGGCAGCTCCGAAACGAGCACACGTGTCCCCGGCCAGATACTACCGACCGGACGACCTGATCGAGCGAGGACACGACAAGATCACGACGATGCTCGATATAGTAATCGAGCATTTCACAAAGTAGTTCCGCGTACTGTTTCGGAGACAAGGCGTAATCTGACTTTGGGCGACTGAGGGGCGGCACGGACGCATGGATGGAAATGTTCAGCCCCTCATCGACGAAGAACTGCAGCACCTCGCGCCATCGTGACGCGTTTTGCGGAGTGAAGGTTGCGATGCACGCGACATTGAGCCCATGCTTTTGAGCCCTGCGTATGCCGGCCATCGTACGACAAAAATGGCCCGCGCCGCGCTGTGCGTCGTTGATTTCGCGCGGCCCATCTAAGCTGGTTCCGATATCAATCCGACCGCGAACAAAGTGCGCGCACATCTCATCGTCCAGCAACCAGAGATTGGATTGAACCGAGGCGTCCAGCCCTTGATATCCGAAGCGAGCCAGAAGTCCGTCGATGGCCGTATGCCAGAAATCACTTCCGGCCAACAATGGTTCCCCTCCGTGGAACAACACGTTGACCTTGTCTTGTCCATCACGCTGCGCACACGCAACCATGAAATCGAGGGCTCTGTTAAGCACATCACGCGACATGACGGGTCCTGTATGTGGCCCGAAACAGTAGCTACACGCGGCCGCACACGCGGAGGAAGGGACGACCATGAAGGTCGGGAACGTTTTGTTGGAGGTCCCGTCCACTACATAATCCTGGGGGCGTGACCGCCTGAACGCTGCCCGGAATGG
>CAYUFW010000120.1:9208-21606 GCA_964443915.1 uncultured Pirellulaceae bacterium | reverse complement strand
GTCGCCGCGTGGATGTCCACGTTGAACGTCACGCGGGCCACCGCGTCGGGGTGCCTTGCGCCGTTGATCAAATCTTCGCGCGTCACGGTGTACCGGCCGCGGATCCGCCGCCCGTCGCGGACGCCTATCTGTTCGGCGCTGACCACGACCTGCATACCGGCCCACGGGCCGCCCAGTTTCGCCAGTGACTGGACGATCCCGTGCACCTCCGCCCGCGCCCGCACCGTGGCCTCCGTGACCTGCACCGCGTCGAACGGTTTGACGCCGTACTCGTGGTTGATCATCACCAGGACCAGGTTGTCGCGGACGTGGAACAGCGTCGGATGGCCGTACGACGCCTCGCAGCCGGCGCGGGCGATCTCGCGCTGGAAAGCCTGCACGGCCGGCAAGTGCCGGCGGTCGTCCTGGTAGAACGAAATAAACTCGCCCAACTGTGTCACGTCGCGCACCACGGCCAGGGCGTTCAGCGTCATAGGCTGCCAGGCGCCGTCGTGCCCTTGTCCGAAATCCCAGGCGCAGCCGGCCTGGGCGCCGACATCCCCGTCGCCGGTGGCGTCGATGAAGACCCGCGCCCGCCACGCTTCGCGGCCGGACTTGGACTCCGTGATCACCGTCGTCAGCCGGTTCTCCTCGCGGTGCGCCGCGGCGACGCGCGCGTGCAACTGGATTCTCACGCCGGCCTCGCCGCACAAATCCTCTAACAATAGTTTCATCGCTTCCGGCTCGTACACAAACCGGCTCGGATTCTGGTGCCGCCGGGCGTCGCGCTGGTCGAGTTGCTGCGTCAGTTCGCGCGTCAGTCCCGGCTTGTCGAAATCGAAAATGTACGTCAACAGGCCGGTTGTCCACACGCCGCCGAGGCACCCGTGCGACTCGAACAACCGCGTCCGCGCCCCGGCGCGCGCCGCCGCGATCGCCGCGGCCACTCCGGCGGGACCGCCGCCGCACACGATCACGTCGGCATCGTCGTGCAGGGGCAGTTCGCGGGACGGCTCGACGAATCGACCTGGCTGGGTGGGTTGGGGTCCGGCTCCGCGTGCCAGGCTCGGCACTGCGGCACCAATCATCGCTGCCTGCAGGAACGCACGGCGACTCGACGAGGAAGGAACGATCTTGCGCATGGCTTCACCTCAACGTACGGGTTTGCGGCATTTTGGCCGAACGCGGTGGGAAGCTCAATCGGGAGGAGCGAAAACGGCGCGGATGGGCCCCGCGGACCGCCCCTGCCCGCATATTCCGGAGATTCATCTCATCCGGAAAGGACAAAGCCTTCCGGCGGCAACTCCGCGCGGCGTGAACCGTTCCCACGCCGGTGCCGCGAATTACGATAGCTTCATGCACACGTCCACGCCGAGCCAGGATTCGCCGCCGCGTCCGCGTTGGTGGCATCTGGGGCCGAAACACTTGTTGGTTGCCGCCTTCTGGGGCGGTCTTTTCCTCTGGCTTAATCGCTTGCCTCTGCCGTGCGGCGAGTTGTGGGGCCAGGCATCCTACGGCCAATGGATTCTGGCGAACCGGGCCGTGCCGGCTGAGGATCCCTTTATGCCGCTGACCGCCGGGATGCGGGTCTTCGATTCGGCTTGGCTCAGTCAGGTGATCTTCGCCTGGGTCCACTCGGTGGGCGGTGCAGAGGCGTTGTCTTTCTTGTTCGCGGCGGTGGTGCTGGCGGCGCATTTGAGCCTCGCGCGGGCGTTCTATTTGCAGAGCCGCAGCCTACTCGCGGCGCACCTCGGCGTGCTGGTCGTCTTGGCCGTCAGCTTCAGCCGGCTGTCGGAGGCCCACTCCGATATCTTCGGGATGCTGTGTCTGGCTGTGCTCCTGTGGTTGTTGGTGAGGGATCGAGTGGCGGGAGCAAACGTGGCCGCAAACGACACGGCGTCGCGCAGGAGCCGCTGGACCTTGTGGCTGGGCATTCCGTTGCTGATGGCGCTGTGGGCAAACCTGCACGGTTCGTTTGTGTGTGGGCTGTTGGTGCTGGTCTGTTGGACCGTCGGCGCTGTGGCGGAGGCGGTTTGGCGGCAGCGTGGTCTTCACGGCGTGGCCGGAGACGCCGCAGTCCGGCGCTGGGTCTGGCTGAGCGAACTGGCCGTGGCCGCGACTTGCCTGAACCCCTATGGCATCCAGTTGGTCCTGTACAACGTCTGGTTTGCGGACTTCCGGCAACTGCAAGACTTGCCGGCCTGGAAGCCGCTGGTCTTGCTCCAGCCCGGCGGGCGGGAATTGGTGGCATCGTTGCTGGCCGCGATCGTGGTCTTCCGGCTGAGCCGCAGGCAATGGGCCGTGGCCGACGTGTTGTTGTTGGCGGCCTTCAGCTTTGTCTTCGCGGGCGGAGTGCGGATGGCATGGTGGTACGCCGCGGTCTTCGGCGTGGTGGTCGTTCCGCATTTGGCGGACATCGGGACGCGCTGGGCGAAGGCAATCGCCTGGCCGCGTGCCGCCGCTTCGAACGCGCCGCAACGGCCGCGACTGGGCCTGGCCCGCAGCCGTTCATTGAGCTACACGGTCATGGCTCTGGGCGTGTTGTGGATTTGTCTCGCCCTTGCGCCCGCCTGGTCGGCGCTGGTCCGGGGGCAACCGCGTGCGCCGGAGCGGCTGTACGGCAGCACGACGCCCTGGAAACTGACCGGCTATCTCCGCGAACAGCCGCCGAAGGGCCAAGTGTTTCATCCGCACTGGTGGGGCGACTGGCTGATTTGGGACGGCCCGCCGCGTCTGCGGCCGCTGCTGACGACGAATCTGCACTTGGCGCCGCCGAAGGTCTGGACCGAATACCGGATCATCTGGGAAACGCGGGCCGGCTGGGACAACGTCATGCAGCGATACGGCGTCCGGACGGCCGTCTTGGACCGGCATCGGCAGAAGACCTTGCAGCGTTACCTGCGGCAGTCGGACGATTGGCACGTGCTGTACGAGGACGAGTTGGGGCTGGTGTTTGGCCGCACGGATCGGAAGCCGTCGGCGAAGCGGAAGAGCGAAGAAACGGAACAGGGGCTGCACCTCGATGAATGACAACATTCCTCCCTCATCCCCTACGCAGCGATCGTGGCGCGTCTGGTGTTTTCTGGCGGTCCAGCCGCTGGTGCTGGCGGCGCTGGCTGCGGCGGCGGGTTCCGGTTCGCGCAAGTTTGACTGCGATTGGCGGGTCCCGCCGCTGCGCGAAGAGCCGCTCCGCATCCGGCCGCTGTACGACTGCCCGGACGTCGTGTCCGACGAGCAACTGCGCGCGGCCCTGCTCAAGATGCGCCCGCGGCTGTACGGACCCAAGACCCTGCTGGCAGACGTCGATCATGCCCTGCGATTCTGGGGTCCGGAAGCCACGTTTGACGATCCGCAGTTTGCTTCCGGCGCGGACCTGCTGCGGCTACTGACTGATTCCCGGCGTTTTGACGAACTGTACGAGTCCCGCGAGCCTTCGGCGTTGTACGACACGCCCTTTGGCGTCTGTTGCCGCGTCAAGGAGGGGCTTGCCAGCACGTCGCACACGGATCACACCTTGGCCTGCCTGGCCGAAGTCGGCATGCCCCTGTCTTGCCCCGTGGTGACGCCCAACCGCACAACGACGTTTCGGGCGATGATCGAACACGCCCTGCACGACTTCAACCCCTGCCAGACCGAATACGAGTGGTCGGCCAAGATCTTCGCCCTCTTCCTGCCGCCCACGACGCGGTGGCGGAGCGCCGAGGGACAGATGCTGTCGTTCGACCTGCTGGCCGACCGGATCATGCGCGAGGAGCTTCCCCGCGGCGTGTGCGCCGGCATGCATCGCTTGTTCACTTTGGTGGCCTATCTTCGGCTGGATGAAGAGCAGCGGATCTTGTCGCCGGCCATGCGGACTCGAGTCGAGCAGTTTCTCAAAGACGCCAACAAGCGGCTGGTGGCGAACCAGCACCCGGACGGCTTCTGGAACACCGATTGGCCCTTTGTCCCGCCGGCCAGTGCGGAGCCGACGCGAGAATCGGGGGACGAGTTGCACTTCCGCATCATCGTCACCGGACATGCTTTGGAATATTGGGCCATCGCCCCCAAATCGCTACAACCGCCCCGCAACACCATCGCAGCCGGGGCGAATTGGATCCTGCGGACCGTCGAGACGCTGTCCGACGAAGATCTCAGAAGGAACTTCTCTTTCCTCACCCACGCCGTCCGCGCCCTGACCCTGTGGCGCGGCTGGGAGCCGTTCGAGGCGTTCCACGCCTTGGCCGGTCCCGCGGCCGGCCAACGGCCCTGAAACTTGCCCGCGATTGCCCCTGTCTGGCGACCACGGATTGCGGTATCATGCGGGCTTGGTGCGCCCGCCGGAGCGAGCCGGCTCTACCCCCGAAGGTCACGGCGATGATCCATTCAACCCTGCCCGACAAGAAAACCAAGATCGTCTGCACCATCGGTCCGGCGTCCCGATCCGTCGAGGTGCTGGAACGTTTGATCGCCGCCGGGATGAACGTGGCCCGCGTCAACTTTTCGCACGGCGACCTCGACTCTCACCGCCAAACGATCGTCAACATCCGTGCGGCGGCGGCCAAGGTCGGCCGGCGGGTCGCCATTCTCGGCGACCTGTCCGGACCCAAGATGCGGATCGGCAAACTGGCCGCGGAGCCAATCGAGTTACGGCGCGACCAGACCTTCGTGCTGCAGACCGACGAGATCGTCGGGAACGAGCACGGCGTGTCGATGAGCTTTCCGAAGCTGCCCCAGGTCGTCCGTGCGGGCGATCGGATCTTCGTCAACGACGGATTCATCCAGTTGAAGGTCACGGAGGTCCGGCCGCGCGAAGTCGTCTGCCAAGTGCTCGTCGGCGGCGAACTCCGCTCGCACAAGGGCGTCAACCTGCCGGGCATCGACCTGGGCATCAGCGCGTTCACCGACCGCGACCGCCAGTGCCTGGAATTCGCCGCCGCGGAGCGGTTGGACGCCGTCAGCCAATCGTTCGTCCAGGACGCGTACGACATCGCGGCGGTCCGCCAGGCAGCGGACGCGTTGGACTACCACCCGCTGATCATCGCCAAGATCGAACGCGCGCGGGCCGTGGACAAGCTGAGCGAGATCCTTGCCACGGCCGACGGGATCATGGTCGCCCGCGGCGACTTGGGCGTGGAAATCCCGTTCGAGCGCGTGGCGATCACGCAGAAGCGGATCATCCACCAGGCGAACCTGCTGGGCAAACCGGTGATCGTGGCCACGCACATGCTGGAATCCATGATCCACAACCGCCGGCCGACCCGCGCCGAAGCGTCGGACGTGGCCAACGCCATCCTGGACGGGACCGACTGTGTGATGCTCTCCGGCGAAACGGCCACGGGCGAGTACCCCGACGACGCCGTGGCCGCGATGGCGGCCATCGCCCGCGTGACTGAGCAGGAGCGCGAGGACCACTTCCTCGCGCGGCTGCTGCAACTGGAGAAGATCCGCGGCGAGATCCGCCGCGAGGATTTGGTCTCGCTGACGGTGTACCTGGACGTCGAGACGATGAAGCCGGGCGTGGTGCTGATTCCCAGCCGCAGCGGGGCGACGGCCCGGCGCGTGAGCCGGTTCCGGCTGCCGATCTGGATCGCCGCCTTCAGCGAGGACGAGGCCGTTTGCCAGAAGTTGCAGTTCTCCTACGGCGTGTTCCCCGTCCACACGGACGATCCACTTAATTGGTCCCATTTCGCCGTGGACTGGGTCCAGCAGCACATGCCTGCGGCCGAAGTCGCTTTGTTGACGCGCGAAGGCGACGCCCGCCGCGAACGGGATTCCACCCTGATCGAAATCATCGACCTGCGCACCTGACGATGCCCAGGCGCGACGCCGGTCGTTTAACCGCGCCCCAACGGGAAGCGCGGCGGCCGGGACCGCGCTCCCCGTTGGGGGCGCGGTCAAACGAAAAAAGCACGCATCACTCGCGAGTGCCGATTATGGAAACTACCGACCTGAACTTTGACATCCCGCGTCTGGGCGAAGCCCGCTTCGATTCCCCCGTGGCCCTGCGGTTCGTCGACGACGACCAGCGTGTGCTGTACGATTCGTACTTGAAGCCCGTCCAGGACGCCCTGGCGGCCGGCCGGCAGCCCGCCTGCTTCGAGTTGGCCGGTCCCCGCCGGAAGATCTTCTTCGACCCCGCCAAGCTGTCGTGCGGCATCGTGACCTGCGGCGGCCTGTGTCCGGGGCTGAACGACGTCATCCGTTCGGTCGTCTTCGCCCTCTCGTACCACTATGGTGTGCAGACGGTGTGGGGCTTCCGCTTCGGTTACGAGGGCCTCGTCGCACGGTGTGGCCACGAGCCGTTGCGGCTGACGCCCGACGTGGTGGACGCCATCCACGAGGACGGCGGCACCATCTTGGGATCCTCGCGCGGCCCGCAAGACGTCTCCGAGATGGTCGATACACTGCAGCGGATGGGCCTCGGCATCCTGTTTGCCGTGGGCGGCGACGGCACGCTCCGCGGGGCCTTGGCCATCGCCGAGGAAATCCGCCGCCGTGGGCTTTCGATCAGCGTCATCGGCATTCCCAAAACCGTCGACAATGATGTCTCCTTCGTCCACCAGTCGTTCGGTTTCCACACGGCGGTCAGCCAGACGCGGACGCCGATCATCGGCGCGCACTGGGAGTCGAAGGGCGTCCGCAACGGCGTGGGGCTGGTCAAGCTGATGGGGCGTCACAGCGGGTTCATCGCGGCCTATGCCACGCTGGCCAACAGCGACGTGAACTTCTGCCTGGTGCCCGAGGTGCCCTTTACCCTGGCCGGCTTTCTGGACGCGCTGCAGCGGCGGATCGAGCGCCGGGCGCACGCCGTCGTCGTGGTGGCCGAGGGCGCGGGGCAAGACCTGCTGCAGGCCGGCCAGGAGCGGGACGCGTCGGGCAATCTGAAGCTGGGCGATATCGGCCCGTTCCTCAAGGACCAGATCAACCGGCACTTCGCAGCGGTCGGGGTCGAGGTCAATATCAAGTACATCGACCCCAGCTACACGATCCGCAGCATGCGCACCGATTCGCAGGACGCCGCCTTCTGTCTGATGCTGGGCCGCCACGCCGTCGACGCCGGCATGTCAGGCCGCACGGCCATGCTGGTCGGCGATTGGCGGGGTGAATTCACCCACGTCCCTCTCGCCGCCGCCGTCTCGCAGCGCAAACAAATCCACCCCGACGGCCGCCTCTGGAACTCCGTCCTGGCCGCCACCGGCCAGCCGGCACAGATGTGACGGCTTGCTTCACTTGAGCAACACGGTGAATCCCGCTTGTTCGAAGTGATGATCCGCGGTCAGTGCCGCGGTCAGTCCGTGCTCGCGCATGATAATGAACGAAATGCAGTCGGTGAGGGACCATTCCTTGTCGGGACGCTTCGCATAGAACTCGATCCCCTCCTCGAACAAGTCCACGGCGGGCGGCACAATCGTCACGCGGCGGTCGTCCGCTAGATCACGATACAACTCGACGAACAAAGCGCGGTCTGCGCCGCGAGCCAGCGAGTTCGCCACCTCCGTGAGCACCCAAGCTGAGGTCACGAACGCTCCCGAAAAGCCTGCCGTAAACAACGCTGCAACTTCAGCGTACTGATCGCGCGGGTTGAGCAGGGCAAGGTAGAACACCGTATCGGCAAACACCCGCTTCATCGTTTGGGTGCCCCGTACAGGTAGTGGTCGTGATTCAGCGCTGCATCTTCAGGCAACCCGACGGCCCGCCCCGCGTATTTCATGAGCTTTTGACCGAGCGTCTGGCCGTTTTCGTCCAGCAGCGGCTCCTCGGCTTCCGACGGCATCACCTCGACGCGCACCTCGACTCCCTCCGGCAGTGCGTTGGGTGGGTCCAGTATGACAACTCCGTCTTTCACCCGTCCACGGCAGTTCATATCAGGGCATCCTTCTCTTACCGGGAAACTCCGGCCTTGCGTTTGGCTGAATTATCGCCGAAAACGCTCGCCAAAGGAAGTCTCGTTCAAGGCTGTTTCTTGGTCATCGCACGCGTCGCTTTCCGGCGTCCCAGCGTCAAATCGTCAGCCACCGATCCCGTGCCGCCACGTCCCAGCGGGCGACGAGGCGGCCGGCGGAGATGACGTAGACTTGCTTGTGCAACGCGGTGGTGGGACAGATGTGCCAGGGGATGGCGAGCAGTTCGTCGCCGGGTTGGAACTGCTCTGCGCGGGGCGTCTTCAGCATCAAGTGCTCTTCGTTCTGCAGCACCTGCTCGGCCTCGGGCAGATCGGGAAAGACCAGGCGGCGGCCCGCCGGAGGGTCGGAGGCGCAGGCCTTGGTGCCCAGATCGACTGTCATGCGGTCCGGACCCGGCCGGCTGATGACACGCGTCAGCAACATGGCGGCGACTTGGAACGGAAGGTCCGGAAACGCGGCCGTGTATCCAGCGTCGTAGAAGACCGGCGTGCCGGGACTGAGTTCCAGTGTGGGATCGTCGATCGCCGCATAGACGGGAAAGGTGCCGGTTCCGCCGGCCACGATCCGCGCCACGGGCAGCCCCTCGGACATCAACTGGTCGCGGAACGGAACCACACGCTGCCAACCCGCGTGGACCGCCGCACGCCGCTCGGCGACCGCGGTCTGGTGGTTCTGGCCGTCGTACACGTGCAGTCCGCCGGGCCGCAGGCCCGGCGTGCCGGCAATCTGGCGGTACAAGGCCAGTGCCTCCGCGCCGACCTCCATCCCGGTGCGATGCATGCCCACGTCGATGTCCAGCAACACGTCGATCGACAGGCCCGCGCCGTGCATCGCTTGCCCCAAGGCTGCCACAGGCTGGGGATGGTCCGCCGTCACCGCCAAGCGAATGTCCGGGTAGGCTTGCAGCAAGCGCACGGCGCGCAGGATGTTGGGGCCGACCAGGTTATAAGCCAGAAAGATGTCGCACACGCCGGTCCGCGCCAACAACTCGGCTTCGGCCAGCGTCGCACACTTGTGCTTGGCGACGCCTTTGGCCAACTGCCATTGCGTGATCTCGGCGATCTTGTGCGTCTTGCAGTGCGGCCGCAGCCGCTCAGGCCGACCCGCGATGCGGATCATCGTGTCCAAGTTCTGCTCTAGCAGTTCTCGGAACACGAGCAACGCGGGCGTGAAGATTTCACTCGTGTCTTCGATTCGGTAGCGTGGATCGTTCGTGGTCATTGGGACACTCGCCAGCGGGCGTTAAACAACCAGATCATGGACGACAGCAGGGCCAGATTCAAGCCGACGGTGAAGACGCCGAAGCTGGCCAGCAGCGGCAAGTCGCCCTCCACCGGCGGTCGCGTCGTCTCGGCCGCGATTTCCATGTCCAGCGGGATCGCAAAGGTGGCGGCGAACGGACTGGTCAGCCCGGCCCGCACGACGTACGGCGTCGCTTCGTGGTTCGGGAAAAACCCCTCGGCAAAGAACCGGGCCGCCAGCGGGGCACAGAACAACACGATGATGACCAGGTAGGCCGTCATCAGGCTGATCGACGTCTTGTGGAACAGCACGGAGCAGAACAGGGCGATCACGGCCGTCGTCACGCAGGTCAGCAGCACGATCGCCAGATAGCCGCCGACGGCCGGGATATTGGTGTAGTAGCTGGAGACCATCAGACAGGCCAGCAACAGCGGCCAGACCAGGAACGTCGTCAGCACGCTCGACACGCGCAGGCCCGCGATCAGTTTGCCCCACAAGATCTCCCACGGCGTGATGGGTGTGGTCAGCAGCAGATCCAACGTCTGCCGTTCGCGTTCGCTGGTCACCGTGCCGGCCGAAAACACGGGGCCCACCAGCATGTTGAACAAGATCACGTAGCTCACGTACCAGGGCGCGTACTGGGGCCAGATGTACAGGCAAAACGCCATCAACGGAATGGCCACCACCATGCTGACCTGGATCACGACGCGGAGCATCAGCGTGCCTTGGCTGAAAATCTCGCTGCGTATCTCCTTGTCGTACACCGGATTGGCCCCGTCAGCCAACAGACTGTCGCGGCGGGCCGGGGCGAACAGCCGGTCCGGGAACTGGTCGCGTTGAATCACCAGCCCCACGGCCTCTCGGGCCTCCTGCTCCAAATCCACGACCTCCTTGCCTTCGCTGCCCACGTCGGGCGGATACAACAGCCGCGCGCACGTGTTGGCGAACAGCGCGATCACGATCCCCGCGCCCAGGCCCGGTACGACGGTGGCCGTCAGGACCAGCCGGAACTCGCCCATGTCGGACAGCGCTCGCCACAGGAGCACACCGCCCAGCGCGAAGGGCAGGATCAACAGATAGGACACGACCAGCGCCGCCGCGGTCCGGTGAAAGTAACTGCTGCAGGCGACGCTGATCATGCCGAACGCGATCACGGACACGATCAACCCCAGGTACGCCGCGAGGACTTCGTAGAAGGACACGCCGCCCAACGGCAGGCAAAGCATCACAATGGGCAGGGAAGAAAAAACCAGCACCGCCAAGTGCGTCAGCGAGGCGATCAACTTGCCCGCCACGATCGCGCCGGGACGTAGCGGAGTCGCCAGCAACAATTCGTACGTTAGACGCTCCTTTTCCCCCGTAATCGCACCGGCCGCAAAGCTGGGAGTCATCAGCGCGGCGAGCACGTACTGGCCGATGAAGAACAGATCCACCAGGTTCCGCGCCGCCGCCGGGTTCGAGGTCAAGTCCAGCCGCGTGTCTTGCGGCCAGGCAAAGTAGACCAGCGTGGCCAGCAACGCTTGATAGAAAAACAGCAGTACAAACGCCCGCAGCGTGCGGAGATTCACCAGCAACTCACGCTGCAAGACGGGGTTTTCCAGGAGATACATACGGCAAGTCAGACTCCTGTGGGAAAAGCGGCCGGCGCACAGACGCCGGCTGCTATTCCCATTCTTTCACAGCTGGCGACGATCGGCAATCGGCCTTTGGCAACGGCGAACGGCGGGCGTTAGCCCGCCGGTTCTTCGCGCACCGGCCATGACCCGCGATCCTTTGACCAGAGGCGAAGCAGACAGGACGAGCAAGGGCCGGCGGGCTCAGGCCGCAAAACCGGCGGGCTCACGCCCGCCGTTCGCCTGCGCCGAGCGTCACGGCTCGGCCGTCAGCGTCACTTGCTGCTGCAGGTGCTGGCGGTCGAACGGGATACGGACCACCAGGCGTCCTTCGGCGGGGCTGGCCCGGCCGTCCTTGCGGTAAGGATTGTGCGGCAGAGCGGGCCAATCGAGGCTCGCACCGGGCGGCACCGCGATTCGACAGCCGGCGTAACGCAGCCAATCGCCCAGCCGCTCTGCCGGAATGGAGACCGCCTTGTCCGCGATGACCGCCTTTTCTCCGGCCGCTGTCTCGACCGTCTGGCTCAGACGCGGCAGCAGCGTCAAGTGGGCCGCCACCGGCAGTTCGCCGCGACAACTCGCCTCCAGCGTCAGCGCGACGGTGCGCTCGTCCTTGACCTCCACTCGCATCCGGCACTCCTCGGGCCCGTAGGTGAGCACGAGTTCCGGCAGCGGTTCCACGGCCAGCGTTGCCGCCGAGGGCACGTGTACCAGTTTGTCCCGCGGGCGGAAGTCGGGGTTTTCGTCGCCGGCCCGATGAGCCAACAACGACGTGTCGCCGACCGTGAAGTTGCTCCATGACGGCTGTAGCTTGGTGTTGCCGCCGCCGAGGATCAAGCCTAGTTGCTGGTGGTAGACGCTGACGAAGTTCTGCCGGTCCTGAATCCACCGCGAATTGGGCACAGCCGCCGCGTAGGCGGACAGGCACACAAACCACGGCCCGCGCCGAATCGTGGCGGCCCGCGCGGCGCCGCCTTCGTTCAGCACGAACACCTGCTGCTCGACGCCCGACTCCGGCTCGCCGCACGAGCCTTCTTCGCCGTACAGCAGCAGGGAGGCGATCAGGTCCGGATCGAGCTGATCGATTCCGATGTTCGCCCACTGATTCCGCAAGTACGCGCGGCCGAGGGGCGAAAAGGTGAAGCCGACGTTGCCGGCCGAAATCGTGTCGTGGTACGGGTTCCGCTCGTCGATCGTCTCGACCGTTTGCCCGCCGGGGTATGTGAAATGGCGGTGGAAGGCGGCGGCACGCTGCAGGGCCGGCAGCACGCGCTCGTCGCGGGACAGCGCGTAGTAAGTGCCCAGCGCGTCGACGTACACGAAGTTGTACAGCACCACCGGGCCGACGCCCTCCGACCAGTAGCCGCCCTCGGCTTGCCGCCCCGCGACTTTCACGAGGAACTCCGCCGCCTGCCGGCTCCACTCCGGCCGCTGGAACGTCTGGCCCGCGACGTACAGCCCCATCGCGTGGTACGAGGGGATGTTATGGACGCTGCCCAAGTTGCTGGCGGCGATGCCCGTATAGCCCAACTGCAAGGCGCGCTCCCAGGCTTGGCGTTTATCGGCCGGCATGTCGTCCCGCACCAAGGCGAACGTGCGAATCCAGCGCGAATAGGTCCAGGGCATCCAGATCCTGCCCCACGTGCTGCCGTCTTTTTTGGCAAATACCCACTGGCCCCGC
>CAYUFW010000120.1:8619-9170 GCA_964443915.1 uncultured Pirellulaceae bacterium | reverse complement strand
ACGATCACCTGCAGCAATTTCGGATCGTGGAAGTAGCGGTTGCCTTCCCCCTGCGTGGCATAGGCGACCGCCAGCGGATACATCGGGTGCTGGTCCTGGCAGGTCCAGATCCCGCCGCCGAACCGGCCGGTTTTCGGATCGAACGTCTTCAGGATGCCAGGCACCCTGTCCACCAACGACCGCAGCAGGCGGTCCTTGAACTTCAACTCGTCACCCGGCGCCACACCGGCGATCAACATTCCCAACAGAAAACCAAGTCCCCAAGTACGCATCATCAAGCTCCTTATTCTTAACCTGACCTGACGCCGGTCATCATACCACAACCGAGGAACGCCGCCTTCCATGCCCGGAGACTCAGAAGGAGTTGGCGCGGAACGAGGCGAGGGCTGACAGAAAGATGGGAGCAGCCCGAGGGTGGTGAAACGGTGGACGCTGGCCGGCGCGTTCGTTACATTGTGGGGCATTCCAGGTTGCGGAGTAGCCGGTGATGCACGTTGCCAAAGTGGGTGAAACGGCCCCGGAGTTCGTTCTGGCGTGTGCCGACGCGCGGG
>CAYUFW010000120.1:8167-8609 GCA_964443915.1 uncultured Pirellulaceae bacterium | reverse complement strand
ATGTTGGCCGCCAGTCGGTGTGTTGGAGCGACTTCGCGGGCCGCTGGGCGATCTTGATCTTTTATCCGCGGGACTTTTCCTTTGTGTGCCCGACGGAGTTGACTTCGTTCAGCGCCCGCTGGAGGGACTTTCACCAACGGGGCTGCGAATTGTTGGGCATCAGCGTCGACACCGTCGAACTCCACCGCGAATGGCTGCGGACGCCGCCGACCGAGGGCGGGCTCGGACCGCTGCAGTTCCCGCTGGCTTCCGATCCGGACGGCGCAGCGGCCCGCGCCTACGGAGTTTGGGTGGAGCCGAAGCAGGTGTCCACCCGCGGCCTGTTCATCATCGATCCGGACGGCGTCTTGCAGTACGCGGTCGTTCACAATTTGAACGTGGGCCGAAGCCCGGACGAAGTGCTCCGCGTGCTCGACGCGCTGCAGACCGGGGCCTTGTGTCC
>CAYUFW010000120.1:2739-8157 GCA_964443915.1 uncultured Pirellulaceae bacterium | reverse complement strand
GCGAGTTGGACGTCGGCCGACGGGACGATCGATCCCGAACGCGCGTTGCAGCCGGGACGGATTCTGGGCCACTACCGCATCCGTCAGAAGCTGGGCAGCGGCACGTTCGGGACCGTGTTCGCCGCCTGGGACTTGCAGTTGGAACGCATGGTGGCCTTGAAAGTGCTGAAGCGCAACGTCCACGAGTCGCGCGACGCCGTGCTGGCCGAGGCCCGCGCGGCGGCCAAGGTGAATCATCCTTACGTGTGTACCGTGTACGCGGTAGAGGAAGAGGACGGACTGCCGCTGATTGCCATGGAATACCTGGACGGCCGGACGTTGTCGCAGGCGATCGCCGAGGGACTGCCCCGCGCGGCGGCGCAGGATCTCGCCAGGCAAATCGCCTCGGGCCTAACCGCCGCTCATGCCCAACAGGTGGTTCATGGCGACCTGAAGCCCGCCAACGTGATCGTGACCGACGAAGGGACCGCGAGAATCCTCGATTTCGGACTAGCCGGTCGTCAGGACGCGTCTGCGACAACCGACGTCGGCGCGCGTCAAGATGTCCCTCCAGCGATCTGGAAGGGTGCCGCGACCAGGATCAGTGAAACCGACGAAACGCTGGATTACCACCCTTCGGCATCCGGCGAGGCGGACGGCATCCGAGGCACGCCGGCCTACATGTCGCCGGAACAAGCCGCCGGACGTCGGCCCACGCCAGCCAGCGACGTGTTCGCCTTCGGCCTGATGTTGTTCGAAATGCTGACGGGCCGCGTGGCGCTGCCCGAGACATCGCTGGTGACCCTGTTGTCCCGGCTCCAAAACCAGGATCTGGGCCCGCGGCTTGCTCCCGAGGTAGACGCCTCATACCGCGACTTGCTCGCCGCCATGCTCGCCCGCGACGTCGCCCGGCGCCCGACGATGAGTGAAGTGCGAGACCGGCTTTAGACCCTGCACGGGGAAGGGGCCGACGCAGAATTGTGCATCTTGTCAAACGGGAGCAAAGGAATGGAGGGCAAAGGAGTGAAACGATCGGGGATTCCCTTGCCCAACATTCCCTTGCCCGTTGAAATCAACTTCGCACGGTGGGCGGCGAGCGAAGATGTCCGGCTTCTTGGAAAGGGGGCTGCCATGCAATCTGTGCCGAAGACCTTCAGAAGTAGAGTGTCGAGCGGAGTCTGGCGAGCGTGGGGACTGTGGTTCTGCCTGACGGCGTTGGCTGCGGCCCGGTTGCAGGCGGCGGACGACAGGATTGCCTATGCTCCCGACGTCGTGGGGGTCGATCGGATCTTCATGATCGCGCTCAAGGTGCCCGTCGGAACCTCGGATGTGGCGGTCGCGGTGCCGGAGGGCGTGGCGATGTTCGATCAGACTCGCGGGCCGGCGCAGACGGAAGTTCGCCGGTTCCACTTCCGGGCCTTGAAACCAGCGGCAAAGGCGGAGATCCGGTTCTCGTTGCCGGGCGGCGAAGCGGTGGTGCCGGTCGAGATCTGGTCGTTTGACGATCTGCGCCAGTTCCGAACGCTCAAGGGCGTCCAACTGCCGCGGCGTTGGCCCTTGGGCGCGCCGCTGCCAGAGTTGAAGGAGACGCAGACTTACCCAACCGGCGCCGAAGCCAAAAGTCCCACGGGCAAGGCGCGCGGCGGGTGGCTGGACCGGTCGGACGACGAGATCTGGGCCATGCAGCCGGACAGCACCATCCCGCGCTGGCATTGGACGAACATCCAGTACGGCTGTCCGGTTCACGGCACGGAGATCTACCGCAAGGCGCCGTACTATCCGTGGATCATGGACAGTTCGCTGCCGTGGAGGTGGAAGATCCGCTGTCCCGTGGGCGGCGAAGAATATCCGTCCAACGACTTTGCCGCCGGCGACATGACCAGCGGTCCCTTCCCCGACGACGGCATCGGCGGCGGTTGCCTGCACGAGGGCAAGAAGTACGGGTTCATCGCCGAACTGGCCCAGTTCTACTGCCGCCGGATGATGGCGGTGGCGCCCGGCTGTGCGCGCGGTTACGTTTCGACCGGCGACGTGAAATACGTTCACAAGGCCCTGGTCGCCCTGTGCCGCCTGGCCGCCGAGTATGCCTACCTGGGGACGATGACGCAGCATCGCCACCGCAACCGGGTCTCGCAGGTCGAACGGTTCGGGCAAGGGCGGTTCGACGAGGGGCCGTGCCTTGGATCGAGCGGCTTTACGACCTACTGTATCGAACAGCCCGGCAACCTGGTCGAACACGCCGAAGCCTACGATCAGATCTTTCCGGCGATCAGCAAGGACGACCAGATCATCCCCTTCCTGCAGGCCAAGGGCTTCGACATCAAGACGCACGAAGACGTCCGCCGGTTCATCGAGGAAAACTTGTTCGCCGTCTGGATGCAGGGCGTAATGGACAATGCGTGCGCGTCGAACGAGCCGGCCGAGCAGCGGGCGCTGGCCTATGCGGCCACGGTGTTGAACTACGCCCGCGGGGCCGATTTCATCGACTGGCTGTACGACGGCGACGGCAAGATGCGGTCCTTTGTCACCAACGGCTATTTCCGCGACGGCGCGCCGTTCGAGTCCACGGGTGGCTACAACGGGGCCCACGTCAAGTACATGGCTCCGGTGGTGGACGACATGGAGGTGTTGCGGCAACTGCGCCCGGATGTGTACCCGGAGAGCAAGTATCCGTCGCTGGGCAAGAGCCGCCGCTACCACAACATCTTTGATTTCTGTATGGACACGGTGACGATCGATCGCAGCCTGCCGTACATCGGCGACGGCGGCAGCTGGCCGAACTACAGCAAGCTGTCGCAGAAGATCACCTGGCACGACGCCGACGCGGCTGCCTTCGAGCACGCGGACCGCCTGTTCCGCGATCCGAAGTTCGCCTGGGCGCTGGTCCACAGTCCCGGCTGGAAGCCGTCGAGCGATTTTCCGCTGACGCTGGAGGAGACTCAGCAGGAGGCCGCCCGCTGGGCCGACGATTGGAACGATCGCAGTTCGCTGCACGACGGCTACGGCGTCGCCATTCTCCGCAGCGGCACGGGGGACCAGAAGCGGGCGCTGTGGATGAAGTACGGCCAGGCTCGGGGACACACGCAGGACGATCTGCTGGACATCGGCCTGCAGGGCTACCAGGGAATCCTGCTCTCGCACATGGGCTATCCGCGGAACTGGGGCTACTGGGAGCATTCGTGGACCAGCCACCACGTTGCCCGCCAGATTCCGTTCCAGAGCATGTCGGCCCAGGCCGAGTTGTTTGCCGAAGCGGGGCCGGTCCGGGTGGCCGAGGCGCGAGCCCAACGCTACGTGGATCGCGTCGATCGGGGTCAGGGTTACGAGTTGCCGCCGCAAGACTGGCAGCGGCGGACGATCGCGCTGGTGGATGTCGCGCCCGACCGGTTCTACTGCCTGGATCTGTACCGGATCTCCGGCGGCGAGGAGCACTGGTGGTCCTTCCACGCGCAAGAGGGCGAGTTCGCCACCGAGGGGATCGACTTAGCCAAGCAGGAAGGCACGCTGGCCGGTCCCGACGTGCCCTATGGCGACGCCGCCTGGCTCAAGGCCCACGGCTGCAGCTATGGCGTGTACGGTTGGGCCGGCCCGATGTTCGCGTTTCCTCACCTGTACAACGTGCAGCGCGGCAAGCCGGACGGCGTGTGGTCCGCCGATTGGAAGCTGAAGGCCGGCGACGGCCTGCACTTGCGTTTGACGGTGGCCGGCGCGCCGGGAACCAAGGTGAACATCTGCGACGGGCGTTCGCCGGCCGGCGGGTCTCCGTACGAGATGAAATGGATCATGCTCCACGCCAAGGACTCGCCGCCGGTCAAGACGCAAGTGCTCAGCGTGCTGGAGCCGTACGTCAACGAAGCGGCCATCCGCGGCATGCGGCCGCTGGCCATCTCAGGGCCGGACGAGCAGGGATTCGCTGCCGCCGGCTGCGAAGTGCAATTGGCCGACCGCACCGACACGCTGCTGGCATCCGCCGATCCGAGCATCGCCCGTACCGCCGCCGGTTCGTTCCGTTTCGCGGGGCGATTCGGGTTCTACTCGGAGCGCGACGGCGTCCCCGTGGCGATCTCGCTCGTCGGCGGCACGCAACTGGCCAAGGGCGATTTCCGTATCACGCTGGACAGTCCCGAGTACCGGGCCAAGATCGTGGCGGTGGATCGGGGCACGGAGACGATTACCGTCGCGCCCCCTCCGCACGACGCGGCGGCACTCGTGGGTGCCGACGTTTTCATCAGCAACCCGGACCGGAGGATCGCCTGCCGCGTGCTGGAAGCCAAAGCGGCAGGCGGCACCGCTCAACTCCGGCTGAACTACGACTCGCGGCTCGGCACGGGCCGGTGCAATGGCGCCGCCGACTTCCGGGTCCTGACCTCGACTCCCATGCCCTTGCAGCGGTTCCGCTACTACCACGGAGCCCGGCTGACCAATGCCGAGCGGAACGCCGAATACCGGATCGTCGACGTACGGAGCGGGTCCACGGTGTTCGTCGATGCCAAGGCTCACGGGGATGCGACGGCGGCCAAGCTGGCCGGCCAGTTCCCCAAGGAATCGTGGTTCGACATCTACGATTACGGCGTCGGCGATGAACTCGTCTGGCCGTACACGGCGAGCGTCACGCTGGTGAGCCCCGGCCGATATCGGGTGACGGCTCCCGTGCCAGTTCAGGTTCGTTTGCCGGACGGCGCAAAAACCGAAGGAGACGCGGCGGTCAATTGAGCGATTGCGGGTCACGTCTTCCGGTGGTAGTATGCGTCGAGTGCTGAAGGAGCCGCCGCATGAACGAACTGTTGCAGGAGTTGCAGCAACTGCCCGATGCCGTCCTGTTTGGCGGCGGCATGTTGGCGGCGCTGCTCGTGCTGCTGCTGGCCACGGTCATGTTCCTGCTGCTCCGTCGGCGTGTCCGGCAGCCGGAGCCGGTGGCGCCCGATTTGCGGATCGACGTGACGGCGCTTTCCGAGGAAGGGCCCTCGGCAGACGATCCGCGGCTGGAGTTCTACGGTACGCCCGTGCGGCTGGCCGTGCTCGTGCTGGCGCCGGCGGGACGGAACAATCCGATTCCTGCCGAGAGCGACTTGCCCGCCGTGTTGGACAATCTGCTGCCGAGTCTCACGGCGGTGGTCGCCACGCATCGTCCCCTGATTCGTTTCTGGCCTTGCCAGCTCAGCACCCAGGGTTTCACGAATTCCTTCTTCAACAACGTGCGATTGCCCGGCGACCGCGGCAAGGGCACTCCCTGGTGCGCCGTGGCGGGACGCTTTGACGCGGGCGCCCAGCAACTCTTGGCGGGCTTGGTGTGCGTCGCCGACCGTCCCAACTCGCTCAGCCAGATGACGATCGCTCACGCCGGCCAGTGGATGGACGTGCTGCGGGTCAAGGCCGCGTAAAGGAAGCTGCGGATGCGATTTCTGTTCCGAGCCAAGACGATCGAGTCCATCGTGGCCG
>CAYUFW010000120.1:0-2729 GCA_964443915.1 uncultured Pirellulaceae bacterium | reverse complement strand
GCAGCGGGGCGGCGAATTGAAGCGGACGTTGGGCCCGGTGGATTTGATTCTGCTGGGCGTGGGCGCGATCGTCGGCGCGGGGATCTTTGCCTTGGTGGGCACGGCGGCGGCGGGCGACGCGCTGCGGCCCGGCGCGGGGCCGGCTTTGGTCGTGTCCTTTCTGCTGACCGGCCTGGCGTGTACGCTGACCGCGTTGTGCTACGCCGAACTCGCCGCGTTGGTGCCGATTTCCGGCAGCGCCTACACCTATGCCTACGCCAGTCTGGGCGAACTGATCGCCTGGATCATCGGCTGGGACTTGATCCTCGAGTACGCCGTGGGCAACATCGCCGTGGCGGTCTCCTGGTCCGGCTACTTCTGCGAATTGCTGCGGGGGTCCGGCGTCGAGTTTCCGCGCTGGCTGGCCAGCGACCTGCGGACCGCGCTGCACACGCCGGAGATCCTGGATCAGGCGCCGCGTCTGTTTGGCGTCCCCATTGTCTTCAACCTGCCGGCGGTCGCCATCGTGACGCTGCTGACCGCCGTGCTGCTGGTCGGCATTCGTGAGAGCGCCTGGTTCAACGCCGTGATGGTGGCGATCAAGCTGGCGGTGTTAGGGTTGTTTGTCGTCTGCGGCCTATTTTACGTACGGCCGGATAATTGGGAGCCGTGCGCGCCCAACGGTTGGGCCGGGATTCAGGCCGGCGCGGCCGTCGTGTTTTTCGCGTTCATCGGCTTCGACGCCGTCTCGACGACCGCCGAGGAGTGCCGCCGTCCCAGCCGCGATTTGCCGATCGGCATCCTCGGTTCGCTGGCCGTGTGTACCGCGATCTACGTCGTCGTGGCCGCCGTGCTGACCGGCATGGTGCCCTGGACGCAGCTGAACACGGCCGAGCCGCTGTCGGTGGCCATGCGCGTGGCCCGTCTGGATTGGGCGGCGGGGATCGTGGCCTTCGGCTCGGTGGTGGCTCACACGGCCGTGCTGTTGGTGTTTCAATTGGGCCAGCCGCGAATCCTCATGTCGATGTCCCGCGACGGGCTGTTGCCACCGGTGTTTTCGCGAGTTCATCCGCGTTTCCGCACTCCGTATTTCGCCACGCTGGTCACGGGGATCTTTGTGGCGGTGGGGGCGGCGTTGGCCAGCCTGGAAGAGATGGCCGACCTGTGCAACATCGGCACGCTGTCCGCGTTTCTGATCGTCTGCCTGGGCATCCTCGTGCTGCGCCGCCGCGACCCGCACCGCGAGCGTCCCTTTCGCACGCCGTGGGTGCCGGTAATCCCGTTGTTGGGCGTCGTGGCCTGCCTGTGGCTGTTGGCTGGCCTACCGTACCTTGCCTGGGCGCGGTTCGGCGTGTGGCTCGCCGTGGGCCTCGGTTGCTATGCGGTTTACGGGCATTGGCACAGCCGCTTGGCGGCAAACGGTGGCGATCGCCCCTCGGAAGGGCACGACACAAAGTAGGCCGGAACAAGTCCGCGCCGTTCCGGCACGGCCAATTGCTCAAAACCGCCGGAATTCCTGCCGGAACTGCGCGGACTTGTTCCAGCCTACTCGCCTACTCGTCGCCCTCCCTGATTCGCGGAAGTCAAGAACTGGATACGGCTCTGGCAATTCCTTGCGGCGGATGCTCAAATACACGCCTGTTCGTTTCCCCTGTCTCTTTTCGGAGTCGATCTGCCATGAAGCGAATCATCTCAGTCACTGTCTTTGCGATTCTCGCGTCACCTCTGGTTTTCGCCGGGGAGGGCCCAAAACCCGAAGCGCCGAAACCACAAACGGCCGAGCCGCAATCCATCGAGCAGCGGCTGAAGGAGAACCCGGACGACACGGCGCTCTGGAATCAGTACATGATGGACAACTTCCGGACGCTGATGACGCTCGTCAACTCCAATCCGGACGAGGCGCAGAAGCGGCTGGATGCCATGAAAGGGCTCCTGGATTCCCTGCAGCCCACCAAAGATGAAGCCAAAGAGATGTTCGCCCGCGCCAAGTCGGTCGTCAGCCTGTACGAACAACGCATTCAGTTGTCGCGGACGACTCGGGCGGAACTGGAGGCCAAGCTGAACGCGAATCCGCAGGACGCGCAGGCGATCTCGCTGTACGCTCAGAAAGTGTCCGCGGACCTATCGCCGTTGGTCTTCTCCTCACCGGATCGTGCGGAGGAAGGCCTGAAGACAGCGAAGGCGTTCCTAGACGGTTTAAGAGCCAAAGTCACGGACGACGCAGCCAAGAAGGCGCTAGAGGGCGCCGACCAGACCTTGGTTCGGGTGCAAGCCTCGATCGACGCCGCCAAGCGGAGGGCGGAACTGGCGGGCCTGTCCCGTGCGGAGTTGGAAGCCAAGCTGAACGCCAATCCGGATGACATGCTTGCCATCTCCGTCTACGGACAGAAGGTGTACATGGAGTTGGCGCAGCTCGCGTCCTCGGATGCTGCCGGTGCGGACGAGGGTTGGAAGTCGGCCAAGGCGTTCATGGACGGCCTGCGGGCGAAGGTCAAGGACGAAATGGCCAAGAAGATCCTCGAAAACGCCGATCAGACGCTGATGCGGGCGCAGAGCGCGATCGAGCGAGCCAAGCGACTGGCGGCCCTGATCGGCAAGGACGCCACCCCGCTGGAAGTCGAAGCCTGGGTCAACGGGACCCCGCTGACCGAAGCGGACCTCAAGGGCAAAGTCGTGCTGCTCGATTTCTGGGCGGTCTGGTGCGGGCCCTGCATTGCCACGTTCCCGCATCTCCGCGAGTGGCAGGAGAA
>CAYUFW010000119.1:15678-21774 GCA_964443915.1 uncultured Pirellulaceae bacterium | reverse complement strand
ACGTAACGCTCAACACCGATGCGGGCCTGATCCACGTGACCGACTACTACGTCGAAACGCCCGGCGTCGGGGCGCCGGGCCGGGTGCAGTTCCGGAAGATCAAACACGGCAGCGCGGGCGGGCCGATCAAACAGGCCGCTTTCGAGTACGCCACGCACACGGCCGCCGGCGTGACGGTCCATCCGTTGGCCAAGCGAGCGGTGCCGTTTCTCGTCTCGGTCGGCAGGCTTCCCCGTTCGCGTTCTGTGCGGCTGCCTGCGGCGCCGGTTCCTGTCGCGCCGGTCCTGCACTGCTCCGCTTGACGGCAACGGCGGCTCCGCTCAAAATCGGCGGCACGTTGCGGTTCGGGGCGTGGCGGCGCTGGTGCGAAGAGCCGAATTCTCGATCCGGCCGTCCGTGGGAATCGCCGCACGCCGCAGGCCCGTTCCCCGATCCGCTCCGCCCCGACTTTTGCTGTGGGAGCCCTCATGCCAGCGGAGACCGAACACCTACTCGACGCCGTCCTGCGCCGGCTGGAACAGCGGCTGGACCAGACGATTCAGCAGATCGCGGGCCCGGAGGGGCTGGCGACCGTGGTGGCTGTCCGGCAACTGGCCCAGGCGGCGCATGCGGGCCGCCCGGAGGCGCTGCCGGAATTGACGCGGACGCTGGCGGCGTTGAGCGCCGACGAGCGCCGGGTGGTGGCCCGCGCCTTGGCCATCTTCCTGGATCTGGCCAACGTGGCCGAGGACCGGCAGCGGGCGCGGATTCTGCGCGAGCGGGAGCGGGCGGCGCATCCGGCACCGCGGGCCGAGTCGATCCGGGCCGCCGTGGCGCAATTGGCTGCGGAGGGGCTGACGGCGGACGAGTTGCAGCGTGTGCTGGACGGCCGCCGCTGCTGCGGTTTGCCTCCTGGATCGGCGGCGACCGCGACGGCCATCGGGGTGTGACGGCGGAAGTGACCGAACAGACCTTGCTCTGGCTCCGCAAAGCGGCGGCGGCCCAGCAGCGGGAGACGGTCTGCAATCTGTTCGGCTCGTTGAGCCTCTCGGCGCGGCAAGCCCCGGTCAGCGCAGAATTGCGCGAGGCGGTCGCGGCGGCCGTGCGCGACTGGCCCGAGTTGGAAAAGCAACTGGGGGACATCCCGCCCAATGAAATGTACAGGCGTTGGCTGGCGGCGAGGCGGCGGACCGACGGCCCGCGCCATCCTCTCGCTGCCCGCGGCGACCTTTGACGGCCGTTTGCGCTTGACCGAGCAAGGCGAGGTCCTGGCCGGACTGCCACATCTGCTGGACGACGTGGCTTGGCTGCAGGAGTCCATCCGGCGGCGGAGCCCGCTGGTGGACGCCTTGAACCTGATGCAGGTGGATTTGCTGAGCCGGCTGCGAGCCGCGGCGGAGGAAGCAACGGCGGACGCGGACGAGTGGGCGCACCTGGTCCGGTTGACCATACAAGGCGTCGCCGCCGGGATGCGGACCACGGGGTGAGCGGGCGGGCCTCGGACTCGCGACCTCTTGCTTTTTGCCCGACCATTCCGTGATCGGGAATGGCCGCTTCTTGAGCGTGGGCACGAAGCATGGCCAGTTTCCGGCCCACCTTCGCCGAACGACGGCGTTTTTCTGTGGCGTCAGCAGGATCACCCTCTCCGTCCAGCGCCCGACGCAAATTCCGGTTGCGCAAGTCCGAGATGACGGCGTGGCGCGTTCATTCCCCGGATTCTCCGAACAAGCCCCCGCGATTGGAAGGCGATGAGCTTGCCATGAACGCTCGCCAAGGCGTCCTTCGGGGCACAATTTTCCGGACTTCCGTTCTGGACAAAACGTACCGTTTCTTCTCTAGCGCAACAATCGGCCGGCAACAGGGGCGGGTCAAGCGCAACGCGTGGGGACGGACCAACGCCAGGGCGAACCCGTGAGGAAGGAACATCCGCGGTCTGTTGACGGATCGCGGCGGCGATTTCAGCGCTCAGAACTATGCCCGTCCGCGATCAGACGCCGTGGTTCGTAACCGGCGCCATCCGCGGCATCACCCAGTCACCTGGCACGTCAAAATCTTTGACGCTGGTCTCTTTGGGCAGGTCCGCCTTCAGCTCGTATTCAGGAAACTGCGGCAATCCCATGGGGAATTCCGGTGACGTGTTGCCGTCCAATCCGGTGATCTTTACGACATGAGGTCCGCCGACGTGCCCGATCCCCTCCAAGCTTGAGTCATACTGGCCGTTCTTGATCGCCACGGAAGTCGCGGGCCCCGTGTTGCCTTGCGTCGTGTCCGGGATCAGCATCACGGACCCGCCGGGAACGGGTTGGCCGCCGTGAGTAACCTTGCCCGAGATCGGGTAGCGAGGCGGCCCGCTCGAACCGCAACCGGCCGCGACCAGGAGGAACCCCAGTCCGAGAGCCAGGCACCAACCCCCAACCGAATTTTGCGATGAAAAAACCTGCATCAGGGCCGCCTCCTATTCGTCGCTTTCGCCAATCCTGCCAGCCAGCACAGCCGGCTACTTCTGACCTCCCTCGACCTCGCCACCGTCCTTACTGCCACTGGCGAGATAGACATCCCAGTTGATCGCATCGGACACGAATCGCGTGGAGGCGTCGGCCATGGTAAACATGACGCCGCCGGGATGGTGGCTGCCGAATGCCACGCTGTTCCAGGTCGTCGTGTCTTTCGAGTTCAGCGGATAACGGAGGTTCTTGGCCAACAGGTACAACGTCCCACGAGTATCGCCGTATTTGCCTCGGACCCAATTCCGGTAGTACGGCATGTCCTTCCAGGCGATTTCGCCCAGGAGGTACGTATTGGATGTCCCGTCGAGGATGTCGCGCTGATTGCTGGAATACTGCCACATCACGCCCTGCTGGCACTCTCCGCCGAACCCGTCCGTCACGTTCACACACTTGTAGGGCTGCCCGGTCGAGCGGTTTGTGCCGTAGGGACCCAGGATTCCGTAGTAATGAAGCGTATAGCAGAGCGTCGAGGAACCTGCTGGCCAGACTTCCGCGGTCGCCTTCGTCTTCAGGTCGACCGCACTGGGACAGAGATAGGTTCCGATGCGATTGCTGGCAGCCTCCAACTTTGACGAGTGACTCCAGGAACTCTGATTGGAATAGATGCGGTCGTGCAGCGCTTGCTGCTCGATCAGCGGCAGAATCGAGTAGGTCCAGCCCAGTTCGTTGGCAATCATCCCCGGCAGGGGGAACTGCCGCCACGTGTCATGATAGGTGTGCATCGCCACCCCCAACTGCTTGAGATTGCTCGAACACTCGGTCCGCCGGGCCGCCTCG
Organism: uncultured Pirellulaceae bacterium; assembly: GCA_964443915.1. Lineage (GTDB taxonomy): Bacteria > Planctomycetota > Planctomycetia > Pirellulales > Pirellulaceae > Anammoximicrobium. Next base: position 18,511 of record CAYUFW010000119.1, on the reverse strand, counting down.
CGAGCCGATTGTATGGCGGGGAGCAAGAGAGCCACCAAGATACCGATGATCGCAATCACGACAAGTAGTTCGACCAGAGTGAAAGCTCTTCGAGACATACGACACCTCGCGAAAGGAAAACGATATGACAAGGATCGCAAACGCGTTTCTCGCTTAGATGTGCCTGTATTGTAGCACGCTTGAAATCGCCGTCTATGGCCGCCCGCAGACGACACGGCGTCCTCTTGTGGGGGCCATAATGCCGCCTTCTAGGCAAGAACCCATGCGATTTGGACACAGTCGCTTGCCGGCCGTGAACTCGATGCCTGGATGTGGTCCACTTTTCCGATCGATCAGCCTGCCGCAGTCAGCGCCGAGATCGGTCCCGGACGAACGGCGGAGCTAAGACACGTGGCCTGTCGAGGCCGAGTGAACTTGCGGGCAACAGCATGCTCTTGACTTTGGTTTCCTTGACGCGATTCGGTCACAAACCGGACAGCTGCCGCAGTCAAAGTACAGGCGGTGTTCTGACCGGCCGAAAAAAGGGCAGATTCTGGGGCTGGGTTCCTCGACAACGTGAGTGATTTCTTTTCTAATGGGGCATGGCGGACTTTTCTGTTGGCCTCATTCAATCTTGTCGCCGGAGGACGTGTTCGATGGCCCGCAAAGGCTTTACTTTGGTCGAGTTGCTCGTCGTCATTGCCATTATTGGCATTTTGGTGGCCCTGTTGCTTCCCGCCATCCAGGCGGCTCGCGAAGCAGCACGCCGCACCGAATGCACAAACAAGGTCAAGCAGCTCATCCTGGCTTGTCACAACTACCATGACACTTATCGGACCTTTCCGCCCGGCTCACTGACCAAGCCCTACACCGCCTACGGAACGGGCTGGTGCAGCAGCGGACCTTCGACCGATGCCCGAGCTCCATGGACGGTGTTAATTCTCCCGTTCGTCGAGCACCAGGCCGAGTGGGAGCAGTTCGATTTCAATACCATGTTCACCTCGTCCTCGAACGTCCCAGGCTCGGCGGCGAACAATGCCATGTTTCAGACAAACATGCCCATCTATCAGTGTCCATCGGATGTGAATTCCAAACGGAACAACAACAACTGCAGCTATTTCGGCGTCCAAGGCGGAGGTCCGACACCGCACTGCAGCAATCAAAGCGGGACGCGGGTGTTCTACCTCAATGGAATGTTGTTCCACAACTCGGGACTCGGATTCCAGGATGCGGAGGACGGCACATCGAACATCTTGATGATCGGCGAAACCAAGTACCAGTTGACCCGCGGGGGCCGTGCCGACGGCATCGTCGTTGGTTGGGCCGCGGGCGCCAAGGTGGATGCCTTCGGGGAACCGCTGGTTTGTGCGGCAGCCCAGCTGCAAATCAATGCGCTGGAGAACCACGGCGGAAACATGGACACGCTGAATTGGCAGTCACGCTTGTTTGGGAGTTTTCATCCCGGCGGATGCCAATTCGCTCTCGCGGATGGCTCCACCCGATTGGTGAATGAGAATATCGATCTTGCCACTTATCAGCAGCTGGCCGTGCGAAATGACAAGTTGCCCAGCGGAGGATTGCCTCAATGAATTTGAAAGTCCGTGTTCGAACGATGCTCGCCATATTCGCTGTCGTCCTGCTCGCAGGATGTAGCGACAGTGGTCCTGTGACGTACCGCGTTTCCGGGGCAGTCACGTACAACGGCCAGCCGGTGCCGGCGGGCGAAGTAGTGTTTCAGCCGGACGCATCGCTGGGGAATAAGGGGGCGGGAAGCGTCGTGTTGATCAAGAATGGCAGGTACGAAACCGATCCGGGCAAGGGAGTTGTCGGTGGGCCGTACATCGTCCGCATCGCCGGCTTCGACGGCGTGCCAGTCGGCGATTCGAGCGTCGGCACTGGACTGTTTCCTCCGTACCAAGCCAACGTGGAGTTCCCGAAGGAACCTACAACCAAAGACTTCGACGTCCCCGTCCAGGAGCGTTCCGGCCCGTGATCCCGGCGAACGGAGGACGTTGTCAGCGCGTCCATCGTCCGGCTCTCGGGTTTCGGGGCGAATCCCAACACGGGGCGAGGCCCGCAGCCGAGAGTACGACGCCCTTTCCGGGCCGTCACGGCCGGCCCGGAAAAACGACTAAACCGCACGCGTGGTACGGACTTGGACTCCAAGACTGGCAACGAGACTCCAAGACTGGCAACGAAAGCAATCCGGTCGCCGCACTACGGGAGTACCAGGCCAAAGTCGATTTGCCAAAAAGCCAAACGACTCAGGACTTCGCCGTGGCTGCCGAAGGGACCGAAACGAAGGGAAAAAAGTAGATGGGAAAAGTCGCGATCGGCCTGAATCTGGAAGCCGTCCGCACGTCGCACAAGTCGTTCGAATGGGGCGTCCAGTTTGCCGCGGAACTGGGCTACGAGTACATCGAGCCGATGGTCCACTGGGGCCGCGAACTGCTGAGCGAAGCCCGCTACTTCCACAGCGTGTCGATGCTCGACGACCCGCTCCGGATCCGCCAGGCGTGCGACCGGCACGGCTTGAAGCTGTCCGCCCTCTCGTCCCACAGCCAGCTCTCCAAGCCGGAAATCGCCGTCGAGTATCTGAAGCAGGCGGCCCGCTATGCGGCCGAATGCGGGGCCCCGGTCATCAACACGCACGAGGGCCACAAGCAGACGTGGACGACCGAGGAAGAGGACTTTGTCCTGATCCGGTACTCGATCATGGAGGCCTCCAAGGTTTGCGAGCCGCGCGGCATCAAGCTGGGGCTGGAGATGCACCAGACCTACTCGTTGATCCCGGCCAAGTACGACCGCATCCTGAACCTGTTCGCCTCCATCGACCACGAGCTTTGGCGGCGCT
>CAYUFW010000119.1:8935-15668 GCA_964443915.1 uncultured Pirellulaceae bacterium | reverse complement strand
GGGGCCAGGACCCGATCGCCTGGCTCGAGCGGATCAAGCACCGCCTGGTCCACATGCACGCCAAGGACATCTCGGTCGAACAGTCGGACGCCGAACGCGGCAAAGTGATGGGTACGGCGGTCGGTTGCGCCTGTGGCGACGGGGTGATCGACTGGGAACAAGTGGTCGCCATCCTCCGTTCGATCCCGCAGGACATCGTGCTGAGCGTCGAGTGCGGGACGCTGGACCAGGCGGCCCGCAGCATCGAGCATTTGCGCAAGATCGTCAATTCCTAGCGGCCGCAACCCAGTGGGTGCCACGCGCCGAGCGGTACTGGTGTCCGGCTCGGTTCGCCGGACCTACAAGTCGCACGCTGGATCAGTTGGCACCCGTTCCTGTCGTCGCCGGCTCGCGGGCCGTCTTCAACTTGTCCTTGAACACCTCCCGCACCTTTTCGACTTTCGGCCGGATGATGGACCGGCAATAGGATTTGCGGGGATTCGCCGAGTAGTAGTCCTGGTGATAGACCTCGGCCGGGTAGAAGGCCAGCAGCGGAGCGATCTGTGTCACGACGGGCGCGCCGAACGCGGCAGCGGCGTTCAGTTTTTGCTTGTAGTGCTCGGCCAGCCGCTGCTGTTCATCGTTGTGATAGAAGATCGCCGAACGGTACTGAGTTCCCACGTCGGGGCCTTGCCGGTTCAGCGTCGTGGGGTCGTGGGTCTTCCAGAAGACTTCCAGCAGTTCCGGGTAGGTAATGATCTTCGGGTCGTAGGTGATCTGCACGACCTCTGCGTGTCCCGTCACGCCGGTGCAGACCTGCTGGTAAGTAGGATTCGGGACCATGCCGCCGCTGTAGCCGGAAACGACCTCGCGGACCCCCTTCAGCTCCTGGAACACGGCCTCGGTACACCAGAAGCAACCCGAGCCGAAGGTGGCCTGTTCCAGGTCCTTTGCCGGTTGCGCCCCCACAGTCGCGGCGGCAACCATCTTGGTTTCGTCAAGTTTGAGCGAGGCCGAGTTGATGCAGAACCGCAGACCCGTCGGCGCCGGGCCGTCGTTGAAGACGTGGCCCAGATGGCATCCGCAACGGCTGCACAGGACCTCGACGCGGACCGTTCCGTGGCTGCGGTCCGGCTGCGTCGCGATCCGCCGCGCGTCCAACGGTTGCCAGAAACTGGGCCAGCCGGTCCCCGATTCGAACTTGGTATCGGAACCGAACAGCGGCGCGCCACAGCCGATGCAGCGGTACGTTCCCGGCTTGTGGCAGTTCCAGTATTCTCCCGTGAACGGCTGCTCGGTTCCCTTTTGCCTTGTCACGTTAAACTGCAACGGCGTCAACTTCTGTCGCCACTGGGCCAACGTCCGGGGAATCGGCTCCTCCGCCGCGTCGGCATCGCCGCCGGCCGTGCCGGGTGTGGTCTGTCCTTGGGAAGCACCCGGCGAAACCGACGATGGCGGGGTCTGCCGAACCGCGGGTTTAGCCTCCGCGCCGTCGGTCGCCCGGCTTGCGAACAGAAGCGCAGCGGCAGTGATCGAAAACGCTACCGTCTTGATTGCCGCGAACCACTCTACTTTTCTAATCTGCGTCATCGCAGTTTCCCCCCAATTCTTTCTGCAACCGTGGCGAACGGTGGGCGTTAGCCCACCGGTGTCTTTGCAGCGGGCTGGCCCCGGTCAGAACCGGTGGGCTAAAGCCCACCGTTCGCCAAGAACCGAGGCGATCCGGCCGAAGTCAGGCAGCCGCGGTAGACAGACTGCCCCTCGATACACTTTATGCCCGTCCCGTCGGCACAGACAAGTCCGGCGGACGAAAGAAAAGAGATTCGATGGGTGCCGGCGGTCGTTATTTGAACAAAACAAACAGAGACAGAGGCGTATTTCGTCACTTATCGCGGTGGCGCCGGTTGGAGAGCGCCACTTTCGTGAGGCAGAGTGCCGGCTTCGATCTGGCCAAGGCGATCAACCCGACCAATCGGCTAAACGGCTGAGAATCCAGCGTGCCGCGGGCCGGTTCTCCGGCACCACATCAACGGACGGCCCGACGAGTTCTTTCCACGCACCGGGCAGGGTGGCGAGTGCCTCCTTGCTGGAACGGCCGGTCAACATGAATCCGATGACACGGCCCCAGGCGTAGATATCCGCCGAAGGATGCGCCGGCGCGCCTTCGATCTGTTCGGGTGGAGCCCACGGAGCGGTGTGGGCACCCTGGAACGTGTAACCGGTGACCGGGTTGTTCAGCAGCTTGCTGATGCCGAAATCGGCGATCTTCCAGACGTCGTCGCACCGCAGCAGGTTCTGCGGCTTGATGTCGCGGTGAACGATCTCGTTGTCGTGCAACACGGCCAGTCCCTCCAGAACGGACAGTGCAATCGACTTGGCCGTCGTGTCGTCGAGCGGCTTTCGATACTCGTCCTTGATATCGCCCCCCATCAGTTCCCACAGACTGCCGCCGTCGGCGTACTCGGTGACCAAGGCGTACGATCCCGGCTCGCGGAAAATGCTCTTCACGGCCAGGATGTGCGGATGCGGGATCTCCTGCAGTCGCGTGTAGATGTCGATCTCGCGGCGAATCGCGGCTTCGTCCAACGCCGCGCCCTCGGTACGCACCCGCTTGACGGCGACGACCGTCCCGTCGCGGACGTCCAGCCCGCGATACACGGACGCCATGCCCCCCTGACCGATTTCTTCCAGCAACTCGAAGTGCGAAACGCGGCCCAAGGCGCTGCCCCTGCGGATCGCGGAATCGAGCCGAGTGATCTGTAGCTCGGGCGAATAACCTTGCGGGTCCAAGGCGTGCAACTGCGTCCGGACCAATCGCCGCAGCTCGGCCGCCGGCCGGACCACCAGTTCCTCGAATCGCGGATGGTCCGGGTCGATCAGCAGCAGCTTGGCCAATCCACAGGCCAGCCGCTCGATGGCCGTACAGTCGCGTTTGGCGCCACTCAACCGCAGCTTGGCCCGCACACCCTGCGACAGCTGCGGCGCCGACCGCATTGCGTGGCAGACCTCGGCAAAATAGTCGGCCTTCAGCCCCAGCCCGTTGGCCTGTTGATCGGTCTCGAACGGCGGAATCTCCCAACCGGGAATGATCCCGTGAAAGCGGTCCACAAGAGGCGATTCCAGGAACAGCTCGGGCAAGCGGCGGATGAAGTCCGGCCGCGCCGGAGCAAACATCGGTTTGCCACTGTGGTAACGGCGGGCCCCGTGCCGCTGTAACTCGATGTTGGCCAGCAGCACCAAACCGCACTCGGCGGTGGCAGAGCATTCACCGCGGGTGTACAGCCCTTGCTCCAAGTAGCCCTTCAACTGGGCCTGAATTTCCGTCGGATTGGAGAACTTGATCGACTGGGCTTCGTCCAGCACGAGCACATCGTAACGCGTCAGCAACCCGGGCGTCTTGCTCTGGCGGTTGTAAAACAGAACCGGCGGCGTGATCTCGCCGGCCGTCAACCAGACGTGGCGGCTGACGTTGTTGTAGACGTACGATTTCCCCGATACGGGTGGCGCCAACTCCATCATGTTGACTCGATTATGGACGACGGGGATCAGCCGGCAGAGCAGCCAGATCTTCTCCTGCTCGCCGTACATCGACGGTTCGTAGCCCAACGTCCGCACCAGCAGGTCGATCCACTCCTCGACGGTGAACGCTCGGCGGCAATCTTGAAATACATCCAGCGAGATGCGGCCGGTCTGCATCGGCTTGAAGTCGATGATCCGGATGCCGCCGCCTTCCTCCGAACCGTCGTAACAGATCTTCACAGCGCCCCAGGTGCTTCCCTGGAGCAATCCTTGGTTCTGTTCGATGAGTGCGGGGGAAATTAGCGCCTTGCGTTCATCGAGACACTCGATCGTGGCGAAGTGGTCCTCCTTGCCGAGCCTGATCGTGACCGAGACGGCGTCCAGGAGCGTGAGCGTTTCGCCCCGGGAAAGCCTGAAACGAATGCTCTGTTTCTCGCCCTTGGCGGGCAGGTGCTTGGCGATGAATTCTTGAACTGCCTTTTCAATGGCCCCTGTCGACTGTTGCGGCTTGGCATTCCGCGTCACGATCCAATCCATGACATACGACGGCACGTGCCGGTCCTCGCCGGCGCCGCCCAGACGGCGCACGAGCCCCTTGTCGATCGCGAATTCGCCGAACACAGACCGGATCTTCTCGTCAAAGGTGCTGGTGCTCATCGTCGCTGGCACTCCTCCTAGAACATTGATTCAAAGGCGTCTTGCCCGGCGGTTCGCTCGACCAGCCGCCGAGCGCGCGGGACCAGATACTCGTCCGCCCGTTCCACTTCCTGCCCGCTGGCGGAACCCCGTTGCCGAAGCGTCACTTCGACCGGCAGCTTTTCGCCCGTGGGCGCCTCCGGACCCGCCAACGCTATTTCCACAACAGTTTCCTGACCGGAATCCAGGCGAGGAATCACGATTGGCGAGCAGCGTTCACTTCCAGGGACTCTGGCCTGGACGCTGACCGACGGCACGGAACGTGGGTGTGGATTCCGGAACTGAACGGTAACCAGCCAGCGATTGCAGTCGAAGGCGGCGCCGTCCGGAAAGGCGATGGTCGGCCAGAGCAGCGATGGCTCATGGCCAAACCACTCCACCACCGGGATGATGACTTCCTCCGGCAAGAGTCCACCGTGGGACAAGGCCCACCCCGACGCCGTGCCCGTCCCGAAGTAGCGCCCCCGCGCCGCGAGATAGCTTCGGGACAAGTGGAACCGATCCTGGTCCAAGAAGGTGAGCGAGCCGTCGGAAAGCTCGCCGGCCGACGGCGCCCCCTCGATCTCGACACAGCGGTGCGTCGGGTTCAGCGGGCGATGCGCATGCGTCTCCTTGCCCGGCGCCGGACCGTACGTGAACCCGTGGTCAACCACTCCTCCAGCAAGGCAACCTCCAGAATTCCCGGCAGCAGCCAAGCCGCGATCGTTGCGGCCCAGTCACCTGCGGCCTCTGCCGGCGCGGGGCGCTGTAGCAGCCCCCAATCCAGAATCTGCTGATCGCTCAGCCACGCGGGCGGCTCGGCGTTCAGCCTCTCACTCACTCGCGTCCGCGGCGTGACTTGGACACACGACACGCCGCGCATTCCTCGGAAGCTGCGAAAGTGCTCCCAACACTCGCCTGTCACCACGTACGTCCGAGGCTGGACGGTCTCGAATCGCTCGTCGCGGCGCAGCAAGTCCTCGATCTCGCGGAAGGCGCGCAATTCCGCCGGGAAATCAGCGATGCGGTGTTCCACTTCGGGGCAAATCCCGAACGGGTCGTTCATCAACGTAACGCGGATGTCGCTCGCCACGTCAGCACCTCGCCCATGAGGGCGAGCCTCTCCGAGACTCGCGGTTACGCATCGGCTGCTCCGGGACGTTGTGTTTCGGAGTCCTCGAACAAATCCAAGTACGGTTGGTACGCGAAACGCCGCCCACGCTTGCGCCCGGTGATTTCACGCAGGACACCCAGTTGTTCGAGTCTTCCCACCAGCTTATTCGCATTGCTGTAGGCAAGCTGGATCGCATCACTCACGTATTGAACGGAGACCACTGGCCGGCGGAACAGTTCCTCCAACAAGGTCAAGGCACTAGCGGCGTTCCCGCCGAGCTGCGCTGTGACGGTCTGGCGGCAGGACTCGCGCAACCCCACGATGCGTCGTGCCGTTTCAGTCGCCTGCTGAGAGACCTCATACACGCCGCGCAGGAAGAACTTCAGCCAGCCTTCCCAATCGCCTTTGTCTCGGACGGCCTGCAGCCGATCATAGTACTCGGTACGATTCTGCTTGAAGTAGTACGACAGGTACAGCAGAGGGCGACGCAGAATCTGTCGCTCGCAGAGGAGGAACGTAATTAACAACCGGCCAACGCGGCCATTACCGTCTAGGAAGGGATGGATCGTCTCGAACTGCGCATGAGCCAAGCCGACTTTGATCAGCGCCGGCATCGGCGTCTCATCGTGCAGAAACGCTTCCAGGTTGGCGAGCGCTGTCGGAACCTCTTGGGGCGGCGGCGGCACAAACGACGCGGTCTGGAGCGTCGCCCCGCGCGGGCCAATCCAATTCTGGGAGGTGCGCAGTTCGCCGGGCTGCCATTCACTGCCGCGCACCCCGGTCAATAACTTGCTGTGGATTTCGCGGATCAAACGCATGCAGACGGGCAGCTTCGTGAGCCGGGCGAGGCCGTAGTTCATGGCGGCCACGTAGTTGACGACTTCCGCCGCGTCCTGGGGACGTCCCGGCTCCAGAGCGTCCACCTCGAACTCCAGCACATCCATCAAGCTCGCCTGAGTTCCTTCGATCTGGCTGGATAGGACGGCCTCTTTGCGGACGTACATAAAGACGAACAGGTCCGGGTTCGGCAGCGTCTCGGTCGCCCCGTCCAGCCTGCCCAGTGCGCGATCGGCCTGGGAAAGAGCGGTCCAAACGGCCTCGTCGATCTGGACCGGCGGGTCGGGCGGTAACGGAGTGGGAATGAACGCCCTGTACCCAGTTGGCTGCTGGATGTAGCGGCCGGCGCGATGCCGCATGTTTTCGTTGGCGTTCATAACAGCGTCTCTTTCGTCGTCATATTATCGAATTCGGGGAAATTCGATAATAGCAGATCTGACAACGACTGCCACCAGTTATGCGATGCAGCCGTTGCTAGTCGGCGCTGACGCTTGGCCCAGCCTCGGGCTTGTCCGACGCGTCGCCAGCCGCCGTGGATTCCCCGTCCGCCACCGGACCGCCAGAATCGCCAGCACCATCACCGAACAGCGTCCGCAACGCCAGAAAGGC
>CAYUFW010000119.1:0-8858 GCA_964443915.1 uncultured Pirellulaceae bacterium | reverse complement strand
GGACACATCGGCCGCGACACGGTCGTCGGCCCCCGGCTCCGGCGGCGGCGACAAATTGCGTCTTTCCCCGGACGGAAGCAGCACCACGTACTGCCCCGCCGCCTGCTGCTGCCGCTGTTGCTCGCGCAGCGTAGCTGCGACCTCCGCCACGCCCCGCGCTCGCCCAAAATCCTCGTCGGTCAGGGACTCCGGCGGTTTCCCAGACAGCACCGCCGGCAGCGCCACAGCCGGGTCGGGGTAATCCTCTTGGTCCAGCCGATCGGCGATCTGCTGAAACCGGCTTCCCTGGCCGCCGACCACATCGCTGACCGAGCGAATCACTTCGGCCAACTTCGAGGTCGTGACCGATTCCTCGGAATCCGGTTCGCCGACCAGCGTCCGCACGGCCGTCCGGACCGGCACCTTGACGCCCTCGACGTGCCGTTCGATCTTCTCGCGCAGCGCCCGCCAGGCCGACGCAATCGCCGGGAAAGCGGCCGCCGTGCCCGTGCCGGCAAGCTCGTCGTGCGTGCCCGGATCCTCGGCAGCGAACTCGACCAGCCCGTCCGCCAACAGCGGCAGTTGCGGCGGCACCGGACCTCGCAACGTCCGCAGCAGCTTCCGCTGGGTGTCCGTCAATTCCGTGATCTTCAAGGCGGCCTCGGGCAGCGAGTTCACCCAATCCTTCAGCTTCATCCGCACCTGCTCGCAGTACGCGTAAAACGCCTCGCCGCCGGCCAGCCGCTCGGCAAACTCGACGCCTACGACGGGGCCAATCGCTTTGAAGACGATACGCTGCTTCCCTGCCAGTTTCGTGTACCGTGTCTGGTACTTGCCGGGATGCTTGGCCATGTCGACCAGCGCGTCCGCGACGCGAGCGTCACTCACCCGCTGGCCCTGTGCCCCGCTGTAGATCGCGATCCGTGGCCCTTCGCTGCGGAAGACCAGCGCGCACAGCAGCGGGATGATCCCATTGGGAATCCCAAACGGCGGCTCGACCAGCTTGGCGAACAACTTCGAGAACGGCCGGTCGCCCGCGGTCTGGAAGTGCGTCAAGACCGTGCGCAGCGATTCGAGCGGTGTGTTCTTGTCGACGGTGGCCAAGCTCCACTTCCCGCTGAGCGGATCTTGCCGCAGCAGCCCATTTTCAACCAACACGCCGTCCACGACCGCCGCCTGCTGGGACGTATCCTTGAACCCAAGATATTCGGCCTGGTACTCGACGCTTTCATCGAACTTCAGAACGTGCTTCACCACATCCGTGATCGCCCCGCCGAGCGTTCCCGTCCTCCATTCGTTATAGCTCCCGCAGCGCACCCGGATCTGCTGCGGAAACTGCCTTTCCAGGTCCTCTGCAACCGTGGGCAGCAACTCGTTCCATGATTCGAACGCCAGCGGCTGATCCGGTGCTCCGGCCCGCACGACCACGGTTCCGGCTCGCAGCCCGGCATTTCCGAACGCCTGCTCGAACTCCTGACGCAACTCCGTGCGCAGCCGCGTGTAGCGGGAATCCAGCACTTCGTGGATGTGTCCGGCCGGATTCTTCTCCAAAGCCTTCGTCACCGCGATGAACTCGCGCAACCGCGACTGATCGAGCCGCACCTCCTCGCGCGGAAAGACGAAATAGACGTTCGGGGCCTGAACCTCGGCGGCCCGCCGGCGCCAATAGTCCAATTGGACCGTCGTGTCCACCGGGACCAAATAGATCAAGGCGGATCGCCAAGCTTCCTGCCGTCCGTCGCGGGCCGGATTAACCGGTTCGATGGCGTTTTCCGGGTGAGCGATATCCAGGATACGGACGCCGATTCTGCGAACGATGCCAGCGTCGTTCGGATCCAGGTCGAAATCGCCGATGCGATCCGCAATGTCCTCCTGGATTTCCGGGTGATAGCGAAGCAGCCGGGCCGGCTCGTAGTCCGCCTGCACCAACTGCAATTCCTCTGCGACGACCTTCTCGATCTCGGAAATGAGTCCCGTGCCTGCCACGAAACTCCACACCTCCGTGGCCTCGTTCTTCCACAGCGCGCCGGCTTTGGCCAGCCGGTCTAGCGCCGCGTTCAAGGACTGTGTGAGGACCTCACGTTGTCGCTCGCCCGTCGCGAGCCTGTCTTGACGGCGGCTGGTTGCTGCCGTTGAATTAGCTGCACCCGTGGACGGACGCATCGAGTGATTCAGCCTAACGTTGACGCAGAATCCACGTTCTGCGTAGACTTTGGCCACGGTCGCGACGTTGCGCGTGGGTCGGCCCGCAGATTACTGAATGCGTCGTGTCCATGATGCGGTTGCCTGAGGCGAGTGGTGAAGAGCGCATGAGTCCGGACGATCTCCAAGAATTAGTTGAGTTGTTGGAGCAGATCAGATCCATGAAGCTGCATGGGTCGCGACACCTTGGCGCTGCGCTCAAGAAGCCGCTTCTCCTGCTTCTTTTGGTATCCCGGATCGAGAACAACCGCGTCGAGGAGAACCGGTTTCATTTCGACGACATCGAAAAAAAGCTCGAACTCCTGATTCGGGAACACGGCGGGCGGCCGACAAGAAGCGGGCCAAGACCGGAGCAGCCTTTCAGTCATTTGCGGTCGTCTCCATTCTGGACCCTGAAGACGACGCGTGACTATCGTCCGGGCACCACCGCGTTGATTTCCGACCTACGTCATCCAGAATCGTATGGTGCGTTTCGGCCAAACGTGTTTCGCTTGTTAAGGAGTTCCCAGGACGCAAGGGCACGCGTCGTGGACGCGATCCTCAACGAGTGGTGGCCGGAAACACTGCACGGCGACATTCGGGAAGACTTGGGGCTGGACCGGCTGGACAGTCGGCGACGACGGCAGCGCGATCAACAGTTCACGATCGATGTTCTCGAGAACTTCCGGTACAGCTGCGCGTTCTGTGGATTCCATGCGGTGCTCAATGGTCAAGCGACCGGCATTGACGCCGCGCACGTTCAGTGGCACGCACTTTCCGGCCCGGACGAAGTCGAAAACGGGATCGCACTGTGCAAGCTGCACCATTGGGCGTTCGACAAGGGCATCATCGGGATAGACGACGAAGATCGCATCTGCATCGCCGACGTCTTCGTCGCCCAGCAGGACGGCGGTCTGCCGCTCGAATCACTGGCAAAGCGACCCCTCGCCGTTCAACCTCGCAACAAGACCATCGGGGAACGATTTCTCATCTGGCACCGAAGCAATGTCTATCTCGGAGCGGTGTGATTGACCGCATGTTGCTGCGTGCCAGCTGGAAGCCGCCGAGTTTTGGCGGTGCGAGTCAATGCGTGACCTTCAGTGCTGGCAAAACAAACACGGCTGGTCATCGTCCTCGTCGTCGTAGACCTCCGCCAAAACATCCACGAGGGGACGATTCGGTTGCCGTTTTCGTTTCCGCGCAAGGGCCGCTTGGTGCTTCGCGATGATTTCGGCCGATCGGCTTGGCTGCTCCAATTCCTCCAGCGACTCGCGTTCGCACCACGTGAAACGTTGCCCCGTCTCCGGGTCGAATTTTTCGTACGCTTTCGCGAGTTCGTAGCGGTCCGGGTGGACACGGCGGAGCGCAACCCATTCGTGGCGACGCTGGAAGAAGCAGAAGTAGCACCCCGAGCGCGAACGCCACTTGTAGTAATCCGGGAACCCGATCCCGCTTTCTTCAAGGACCCGATGGACCCCGTCCAGATCGATGCCGTCTTCCTTGAACGGGTACACCGGATGGATATTCGGCTTGGTCGAAATGTAGGCCGTCCGGTCCTCGTCGGCGCGAATGCCGATGTACATCTGGACGTCGTCGTCGCCGACGTACTTCTCGAAGGGCTTGATCTTCAACACCTTGGTACACCACCGCATCCGCGACGAAGGGAGGTAGCCGTTGTAGATCTTCAGCCAGTGGTCGAAACCTCGGTCGTCCCACAAGCGGACGATCGGTTTGCCCAGGTACGCCTCGATTCGGTCCAGGTACTCGTATGTCTCCGGCAATTCCTTTTTGGTGTCGCAGAAGACGTATTCCATCGCGGGCACGCGATCCCGCATGTAGATCGCCAAGGCCGTGCTGTCCTTGCCACCGGACAGGGACAAAATGTGTCGCGTCTTGCTCGACATCGCAAAATCCACGCATACTGCAATCAGGAAAAAGAAAGCCATCGAGCCCAGTCAGTGTTCGGGAGCATCAGGACGGCTCAGTCATCACGGCGGGGCGACTGTGCCGACTGCGACGCGATAGTTGCCCCGTTCCGGAATAACATGACGCACGCCCCCGGTAGGGTCAACCACGTCGCCTCTGTACCGAGGGATGACCTGAATGTGGAGGTGGAACACGGTTTGACCAGCTGCTTGACCGACGTTGACTCCAATGTTGTACCCATCGGGCGAATGTAGTTTCTCGATGATGCCTCGAATGATCGCGATGCCGCCGATAAGGTCGATCTGTTCCTCTCGGCTTGCGTCGAACCACGTCGCCACGTGTCGATTGGGAATCAGTAGCGCGTGCCCCGTTGACACGGGAAAGACGTCCCACACTGCCTTGAAGAGGTGCCCTTCGTGGAAGACGCGTTCGCGCGGCAAATTGCAGAAGGGGCATTGGTGCTCGGACATCGGCTTCACCGCGAAGTAGTCCTCGTTGTCAAAGGGGGGTACGACGCCCAGGAGGTGAGCCTATCGAGCAACAAGTTCAAACGCTGCTCCGATCCCGATCAATTGTCCTCGTCGCGGCTTTCATTGGTGGTTCCGAAATTTGGAGATCGGAGATGCTCGCAAGGTTCGTTTGCCCAAGATAATGCTCTCACACGCGGTCTCGATCCATCCTGTCCCGACAGACGGAAAAAGATCACTCGATCCACTCATGGCCACAATCAGTGCATATGCACTCGTCCGATCCGCTCGTCAACATGAAGTCGTCGACAACAGGATCGCGCTCTGCGGAAAAATGCAGCGTTGGAGCTACGTACAGAACCACATCGACCTCCGTGCTGCCGCATTCTGGACAGTGCAGGGTGTCGTCGCACTCTTCGCAGCAAACATTTTCGTCGCAATCTGCGACCCTGCGAGCTTTCCGACGCGTGGCGCACGGAGTGCAGAGGGCCATCTTCTTCGTCTTAATTGCGTATACGCCGGACGCTTTGGTCATCTTCGCACACCTCGGAAGAGAAACTACCTAATACTCCAACCCAAGCTCTCCGACGGGATTCACCGCCAACGTCCCGACGGTGACACGTTTTGACATCAGATCCTCCGCACATTCGGGGATTCCGAAAAGCCGATCGGCCCGCGCTCGAAGGGCTTCCGACTTGGCGAGACTTTGAGCCTGTCGCTCCTCGTCCGGCGTTTCGGGAATCAGGATGACGACGGTTCCGTCGGCATCGGGCCGAGTGACCAGTTCCTGCGGCGGAACCGAAACGGAAGCAAACTTGACCTCAAAGTACCGCAGGCATCCCGTCTGGAAGGAATGCCGCCGTGCGACCACGGGCCGAATCGCGGCATGGCGCGACAACCGCTGCGGCAACGACTCCTTGGTCCCAATCCGGCCGCGTGCCGCACGGACGGCGGCGTCCAGGTCGACGTCGCTGCCTTCCCACAGGGCGTAGCTGTCGCTGTGCCGCCGAAAAACGATCGACGATTTCTTCTTGAGTTCTTTCAGTGCCGCCCCGACGGCGGCGGCGTCTGCGGCGGGCGTCATGGCGAATTCGAGGACGTCCGCCGAAGCCTGCAGGCTCTGACGCTCGCCGATCACGCCCAGCAAGCCAATGGTTTTGACCAGGCTCACGTGCAGCGGCTCATGGTCCGACAGACGCGTCAAGATCGTGTCGATTTCCGCCCAGCGTTTTCCCTGCAAGTGCGAATACAGCCCCTCGCCGACCGATGCGATCAGGTAGTCGTAGATGCGGTTGGGGCCGTAGACGCTGCGTGAGTCCCGGCCGTTGTCGGCGAGAAACTCGCGCAGTCCGTACGGTTCGCCCGACTCCAGGAAGGCAAACACAGAGCGTTCGTTCTGGGCCAGTTTTTGGAACAGCCGACCCAGCAGCAGGGTGACCAGCGGGTGCAGCGGCCAGCTGTCGCGCAGCAAGCCGACGAACTCGGGTTTCGACATGCCGGCGGGGGCCATGCCGAGTTTCCAGGCGTCTTCGCACAAGCCGGCGAAAGTGCGTTTCACTGCGGCAGGAAGACGGTCGACAGGCTTCTCGCCGTGCACGGAGCGGGCTTGAGTCCGGGCCAGGGCGATCAGCCGCAGGGCGTCGTCGGCGGGCTGGACAAAGGGGATGTTCTCGAAACGGCCCCCGACCTTTTCCCACTCGGCGCGGTCGCGTGCCGAGAGCCGGTCGGCGTAGGCGGCAAAATCGCGATGGAGCACCCCCAACACGATGAACGGCTGCGGCACGCGGGCCGCAAACTCGGCCAGGGCCTGCAACAGGTGGACGTCCGATCCGCCGTGCCCGCCGGCGGCGTGCTCCAACAGCTTGCCCAATTCGTCGACGATCAGAAAGACGCCGCCGAACGGGCCGGAACCGTCGCCGGCGACTTCCAGCAGCTTGCCGAACAGTTCGAGCATTTCGCTCACACTCGGCCCGCGGCCAGCCTGCGATTTCTCGCGCAACGTGTTCAGCCTGGCTGTGACGGGCGTGGCACGCCGGCCCTTGATCCAGTCCAGTGCCGCTTCCACGCCGCGCAGGATGGCCGTGACCAGCGGCTCGCGCGAACCCGTGACGGCTACGGGAAGCAGGCCGGGGACTTCTTTCTTCTTGCCCAGCACAGCCGCTGCCATCTCCGGATCGGCCTTGTGCAGCAGCCGCTGGGCGGCGGCAGCGCCCGGAAACTCGGGCGGGGCCAGCACGCGGGCGGCGAACAAGGACTGGGAGGACTTGCCGGTACCGTAGGGACCGGTGATCGTGAAGGCGCGGTTGGCGGATGACGTTTGCCGTGCCAGTCCCAGACGGGGCAGCACCGTACGGGTTCCCGACGTGACGAGATAGCCCTGCAGCGAGTCGGCATCGGGCAGATCGGTCTCCAAGTGTACGGAGCGCAGGAACCGCGAGCCCGTGGCGTATGCACCGAGTTGGGAGGGTTTCATCAACATGCGAGTTCCGTTCGCAGCTTGCGGGTTCGCCGTCGGGGGGCGGTTGGGAGACCTTCGGTCGGCGGTTTCGGCGGGGTCGGAGACCCGCGCCGAACGTTTGGGGTCGGAAATCCGCGCCGAACGCAGACCCGCGCCGAGCGCTTGACCCGCGCCGAACGCAGTGCCGTTGCTACGGCGTCAGCCAGTCCTCCAGCCGCAAGCCTGGGATATTCTGGAAGTCCTTTGTATTGTGTGTGACTACGGTCAGATCGTACAACAAGGCCACGGCGGCGATCAACAGATCCAAGGCGCCAACGTTAATCCCTTGCCGCCGGAGTGCGGCCCGGAGTCGACCGGATTCCTTCGCACAATCGTTGTCGAAGTCAATCGTGGCGACTTCGTGGAGCAGCATTTTGTCCACCGCTGCCTGCCCGGCGGCGGGATCCGCGCGTCGCAAGACCCAATCGTACAACTCGGCCAAGGCGACGGTGGACGTGTACAGCCGCCCCGCATGTTGCACGAAACGGTGTTGCAGCCCGGAAGGACGCCGCAAGTGAGCGGAGAGGATGTTCGTGTCGAGCAGATAGCTCATTCGGGAAGCTCCCGGAACTTGGACCGTTGGCGCTGTTCGTAGATCTCCGCCAGGATGCGATCATCCTCGGCCGTCCAGCTGTCCGCCAGCATGCCCGCGGCGGTTTCGGTGCTTCCCGGCTTCCAGCCGGGCGGAGGCCCCGGCAACTGTTTGGCCCGGAGAATCACGTCTACCACCCTGTTTTCCTCGAATCCTGGGTCGCGATCCAATTCGACCGTTCGCCCGCGAACTACGCCGCGCAAGAGGATGTTCATGACTAACTTTCTCCCGCTGGTCAACCCCGACGTACCGTGCCAGACCCCCGTCCCCGTCATTCTTAGCGGACGAGTTGAGCGTAGACAATCCCCACCTTCGTTGTTGGCTGACGACCAACTGCTCCAGTGATCCACTCCGGATCCGTGAATTCGAGCACCGTTACCTGCAAATCGGACTTGGACTGCATCATCAACATGCTCTCGCTCCCGCAGGCTTTCCCTTCAGGACATCCAGCGGCTCGACATCGCGGCGGCGGTACAGTTGCCGCAGACCGGCCGTGACGTCGTACACCAAGGCGCCGCCGGTGCGGCTATCGAGACGCTCGAAGTAGTCCACCAACGCATCCTCGGACAGTTGAAAGACCCGCCCCGGACTGCCCGGCCGGTAGGCGAGTTCCTCAAAACCGAGCGATTGTCGCGTCGGGGCCCAGGACTTCCAGAACGCGGACACGGCGTGCGCGAACACATCGACGCTCAGCGTGGGACGCTCCGCCCGGTACAACGCGTACAGCCGGCCATCGTCCAGTTCCTGGATCAGCCCCAACTCGGCCAACGGGCAGTCCAGAGTATCTTCCAGGACGACGGTTTTCGTCGTCCGCGGCGAAACGTAAGTCCGGATGAAAACGTCCACGTCGCGTTGCAGCGAGTTGTCCGCAATCCGGCTCCACTGGTATTGCTCGGCCAAGTCGCCCAAGGCCGCGACGAGCCGGTCTTTGGTGAACTCGGCGTCGTTCAGGTGGTTGAACGTCCAGAACCAAGTCGTCGGCCCCGACGGCGCGGAAGCCAAGTTCCAGTGCAGCAGCCATAATGTCCCCGGCTCTTCGAGGTAGGGATCGCGGCCGTGCGGTCCAAACAGCAGCTTGCCGAGCGCCGAGGGCCGGATGAACCGGCCGCGGTTGTTCGGCTTGGTCTGGTCCTCCTCCAGGACGCCAGTCATCAGCCCCCAGTGCCGAATCGAGCGGACCATGTTCTTGCCAACGCCCAGCGTCACGAGGGCGTCA
>CAYUFW010000118.1:4968-21935 GCA_964443915.1 uncultured Pirellulaceae bacterium | reverse complement strand
GCGGCCAAGCTGACGACGCAATTGGCCAACATGCCGAGCGCCATCTGTTCCTGTTGCCCGACGACCAGCAGATTTCTGCCGCCCTGCCGACGGAAGACCGCGCAGGCGGGATCCTTGATGGCGACGGCGGCGCCGAGCCAGGCGCGCGGGGCGACCGGCCCGGTCGGCTGCGGTTGCTGAAGACAGTCCCGCAGCAAGTCGTTCTTGCTCGGATCCGCGGCCGTGTTGCCCTCGAACACGATCGCCGGCTCCGGCTGCAGTTGGCGGGCCGCGGCCAGTGCGGACAACCGCTGCAGGTACTGCTCGCGCTCGTGATCGGGGAGCCAGACGACCTGGAACGGATGATTGCCCTCGAACAAGCCGTTGGCGTCGTTGTAGATCGCTTCGCCCGGCCGGCTGAGCAAGCGGGCGGCCGTGTTGTCGTCGCTCAGGATCAGATGCGCGTCGGACTCGCTGCACTGGAGCGCGATGCGGACGGCCATTTGTCCGAGCGTGCTGCGGGCCAGCGTATAGGCGCCGGCCAGCGTCTGGGAGCCCAACAGCACGTGAATGCCGAACGCGCGGCCTTGCCGGACGAGCCGATCCAGCAACAGGGCGGCGTCCTGCGAGATCTTGTCATCCTGGACGAAAAACTCCTGGAACTCGTCGATCATCAGCAGCACGCGGGGCATGTGGACGTCCGGGTTGGCGTCGCGGTAGGCCCGCAGATCCTGAACCCCTTGGGCGCGGAACAGATCGCCGCGGCGGCGGAGTTCCACGTCCAGCCGCTGCAAGACGCTCATGCCGAACTCCCGCTCGCTCTCGATCGCGATCACGCGGGCGTGCGGCAAGCCGAAGGACGCATACGGCTTGAATTCGACGCCTTTCTTGAAGTCCACCAGATAGAAGTGGATCTCGTCCGGGCTGTAGTACAAGGACAAACTGGTGATCATCGCGTGTAAGAGCGTCGACTTGCCGGAGCCCGTCTTGCCCGAGATCAGCACGTGCTGGGACGTGCCTTTGCCCAGCCGCATGTATTGCAGGTTGGTCGCTCCGGCCCGGCCCAGGGGAACTTCGACTTCCGCGCGGCTGTCCAGGCTCCACCAGTCCTCGACCGCCGGCGTCACGGAGACGAACGGCACTTCCACGCGGCTGGCGTCCTTGGCCCGTTCGCCGACGGAGCGGACGAGGGCCGTGAACCGGTCGTCCGCGGGCGGCCCTTCCAGGGTCAACGGCAGTTCCCGCAGCCCTTCCTCGGGCAAGACGAACCGCTGACCGTCCCATTCCAAGGTGAGCGCATTGGTCTGCAGGTCCGCGAGTTCAAAGTTCCGCGGCAGCTTCATCTTCGTGTCGACGCTGATCAGCGTGTACACGCCGCAGCGGGCGCCGCTGGCCGCGATGCTGACCAGGCGGCGGGCCGCTTCCTCGGAGAAGTTGGCCGGAAAATTGGCGATGACCAGAATCTGGAACGGCTCGGCCACCTCGCCCGCGTACTGGTTGTACTGCTGGATCGATTCGAATTCGTTCCGCAAGTACTTCTGGATCACGTTTTCCATGTGCTCCGTCAAGTCGGTCAACCGCTTGTTGATGTGCAGCGTCTCGGTCCAGATGCGGTTGGAGACCAGGCGTTCGTCAAAGTCGGCCAAGTGCATGAAGGCGGAGAAATTCTGCCCCAGTCCCGTGGGGTCGACGATCGTGAACCGGACCTTGCCGGGTGGCAATGAGGTGATCAGCCGCAGCATGACGTTTTGCAGAGAACGAATCGCCAGATCGCGGCCGTCGCCTTCGGCCAAGTACAGCAACGACGGACACTCCGGGTAGCACAACGCGGTCGGCAAGGAGAATTCGGTCCGCGGCACCTGCAAATGGGCGTGCCGGGAAACGCCGTGTGGCAGCCCGTCGAGGCGGAACTGCAGGCTGCCGATCCGCAGCGCCGGCAACTCGCCGGACTCCGCCTCGCCCTGCTCCCCGTCCACCTGGTCCCAAGGCGGCAGCCGCGTGTCGCAGACGCGGTTCATGTCATCGATCGCGGCCTGGAACTCGCCAAAGCCCGCCGTCCATTGCTGGACGACGCTTTCCCAGGACCGCTCCTGGTCCGCCCGATTGGCCTCCAACAACTGCTGACGCTGGTCGAGCAACGCTTCGGTTTCGGCGGTGAAGCGTTTCTCGCGCTGGTCGATCAGGGGCGGGTGTTTCTCGTCCAGCATCTTCAAGGTGCGGTGATAGGTTTCCTGCAGTTCCTTGCGGCGGGCGCGGAACTGCTCGGCTGCTTGCTTGACTTTCGTCTCATGCTGTTCGGCCAACTCGATCCGGGTCCGCGCCCAGCGGGCGTGCGCCTCGCTGACGGTTCGCTCGCGTTTTTCGACCAGTTCTTCGAGTTTCCGCTGGGCCTCCAATTCGGCTCGGCGAATGGCCGTTTGCATGGCCGTCCGGCCGTCGGCCAAGGCTTGTTGGATCCCGGGCAGGACCGCCAGCGTTTGCCGCCGGGCGAAAGGACGCACAGATTGCCGCACGGCCACGCCGATGATGACGCCAGCCGCCACGCACGCGCCGATTCCCCAGCCCCAGCCCAGAAAATGCACCGCTGGCCAGGCCAGGCCGCCCGAAGTGAACAGGAAGATCAGAAAGGGCCAGCCGTCCTCCAGGAACTTGGCTGCCGGCTGCCGGATCATCTGCTGGAGGCGAGCTTTCGCCGCACCCAGAGCCGCGTGGAACGGCTCGTGCGGATCAGCGTCCGCCGCCAACTCCGCGCCCACCGGACCGTTTTCGGGCACCGCGCAAGATCGCCGCCGCAAGACCTTCTGCGTCTGCCGCCAGACCTCTTCAAGTTCTTCCAACCGGCCCTGGCACCGCCGCCGGATGCGCTCGCAGTCCTGCCCCGGCTTGTCCTTGTTCTGGTCAAACTCTTCGTTGGCGGCCCGTTGGGTGTTTTGGAAAGACCGCTTCGCCCGCTCCAGCGCCCGCTCCAATTCCTCGGCGGCGTCCTTGTCGAACTTCTCGGCCTGCTGGACGACGGCGTAACTGTTGGACTCGTACTGGTAGACCGCGTCCTCGCGGAGCTGGCTGTATTCGCCGCGGAGGGCGGCGATCTCTTTCTCGAATTCCGCCGTCACTCGCTCGCGCTGGGACTTGTACTGTGCCAGAATCTCCTCCGCACGAGCCGCGTGCCGCCGGTCGATGTCCTCTTCACCGGCGGTGCGCTGCGCGACCAGTCGGGCCAAATCGGCCAGGGCCTTCCGTTGTCGATCCAGAAACGCGTTCTGCATGATGACTGTCCGATCACTCGGCTAACTGGGGATCTTCCAATTCCTTTTCGGCTTGTTCCAGCAGGTCGGTCAACTCTTGGACCGCGGCTACCGCTTGCGTGATTTCGGTGGGCAGGTGCTGCAAGTGGTTCTTTTCGAAGTCGCGGCTGACCTGGTCCGTCCAGTACGATTTGGCGGCCCGCCAAGCGTCCCGCATCTCGGCGGCCGCGTGCTTCAGCCGCCCCAACCCGCTGATCAGATCGCAGTGCCTCACGGTGCGTCTCCCGGCAGTTCGCCCTCGCCCACCCGCGGCGGGCCGACGGGCGCCGCCGCAGCGGTTTCCGTCCCGCCCGCGCTCTCCACCGGCGCCGACCGCTCGGTGTAGCGGTCCAACGCCACGGCCATCCGCTCCAGCGCCGCCAGCGCACGGGGCAGATCCATGTCCAAGGAGTTGGCCAACTTGGAAAGCCCCCCATGAAACCGGTCGGCCTCGCGTTGCACGGCAATCCGCCAACGGCGGACCGCACGGACCTTGTCTTCCGTCAAACGCAGCCGCCGTTTGGCCTTCTCCAGAGCGATCCTGTACTCGTAGCAGGACCGCTTGTCCTCGGGCCGGATCGACAACTCGGCACGCTCCAAGTTGTTGCGGGCCTCGATCACCGCGTCGGAGGCCTGCTGCATGGCACGGGGCCAATAGCGGGTCCGGTCGTGCTCGATCCAGTCGACACCGCGCCGCATTTCCAGCAGGAGTTGCGTGATGGCCTCCCGGGCCTCGGTCTGGAACTCCTCCAAGGCAAGCTTGAAGTGCCGCACTGCGTCGATCGAAGTAATTTGGGCCGGGGTGGTCATGGTCCTACGACTTCAGGTACTCGTCGATATGTTCCGCCTTCCGCAGCAAGTACGGCACGTGGCGTTCATTGTTCTCCAGGAAACGGGCGATCATCTTCATGCCTTCTTCGAACTGCAGGCTGAATTTTTTGTGCTCTTGATCCCGCCATGTGGTGCTCAAGGCCGCCAGTTGGTTCGCGAGCGAACGGCTGTGTTCGCGCAAGTCGTTGTTGAATTTCTTCAAGTTGCGGGCAAAATCCCGCAATTCTTCCGGATCGACAATCGCTTGGGGCATGACAGCGTCCTCCCTATTCCCCAACTATAGTTTCTCGCGACGGCATCGGTAAAGGGAACTGGCGGCGAGGCGACAACACCAAAAGACGCCCGGCTTTTTGAACGAGCCGGGCTTCTGGGCTCCGTTTCCAGCCAAAAACGCGCACGCAACACCGTTTGAGAAACAACTGTCTGGATTCTCCGTGGCGTAAGCTTCCAGCTTGCGAGGCCGGGACCTATCGCAAGCTGGATGCTGACGCCACTAATTTCCCGAACGATGCTTACAGCCGCCGGATGTGGAAGCCGCCGTCCACGTTGATCCGGTCGCCGGTGCTGAAGGGAAAAGCGTCGCGGGTCAGGGCCAGGACCGCGCGGGCCACGTCTTCCGGAGTTCCCCAACGGCGGATCGGCGTCAGCCCCTCGGAGATCAGTTTGTCGTATTTCTCCCGCACGGGGGCCGTCATGTCGCTCTCGATCACGCCCGGACAGACCTCATAAACGAGAATCCGGTGTTCGGCCAGCCGCGTCGCCAGCAGCCAAGTCATCATCTGCATCGCCGCTTTGGCCATGCAGTAATCCGCCCGGTTGGTGCTCACGGCGTAGGCCGAAATCGACGACACGTTGATGATCCAGCCCTGCGGGATCTGCCCGGCCTCGATCGCTGCGACCATCCGCTTGGCCGCTAGCTGCGCCAGGAAGAACGGCCCTTTCAAATTCGTGTCGAAGACCAAATCCCAGCTCTCCTCCGTCGCTTCCAGCAAGTCGCGGCGTCCCTGAGACGTGATCCCGGCGTTGTTGACCAGCACGTCCAGGCGACCGAACCGCTCGCCGACTTCCTGGATCAGAGCGGCCCGATCCGCCGCCAGCCCCACGTCGCCGCGGACGGCGATCGCTTGTCCGCCGCCGGCTTCGATCTCCGCCACCACGGCTGCCGCGGCCTCCGGACTGCGGAAGTAATTGACCCCGACCGCGTAGCCGTGAGTGCCCAAGGTTAAAGCGATCCCTCGTCCAATTCCGCGGGACGATCCCGTCACCAGTGCCACCGGTTTGTCGATCATGAGCGCACCTCGCTTGCTGGAGCCATGCCTATTGTCGTTCCTCGCTGCCGACGGATCAAGAGTCGCGGGTCTTGGCGCCGGGGTCAGGCACTTCGCGTTCCGTGCTAGCAGGGACCACGGCGTCCCGCTGCCGATCAGCCTTGCCGCCCGGCCTTGGCGCACGTATACTTCGCCCACCTTTCGGCGTCGCCCGGGGCCAAGCCCGTTTTGCCGCGCGGCTGGCCTTATTCTAAGCAGGGAGGCTTGCGATGTTGATGCGACTCGTCGGATTCTCGGCCGTGGTGTTGGTTTTCGCTGCCGCCGCGTTGGGCCAAGAGAACGGCCTAACGCCGGTAGCCGATACGGCCGGAGCAAGTGGGTGGAAGAACAGCAGCAATCTCTCCGCAGCCGAACCGCTCGGCGGCGGGCGGACAGCGGCGATTTCCGACATCCCGCCGGCCACGACGCCCGTCACGCTGGTCAACAAAGGTGCCGGCGTGCTGCCCAACGACCACGGCCAGGTCTGGCGCGAATACGACATCCGCCCCTACACCTCGCGCGTCACCAACACCGAGCGGCCGGAGCAGGCCGTGGTCGACTGGATTCTGCGCGAAACGGGGACCGACGTCTGGTTCACCGAGCCGTTGGGGATCCTCAGCGCCAACAAGAACGCGCTGCGCGTCTACCACACGCCGGAAATGCAGCGCTTGGTGCTGGACATCGTGGACCGCTTTGTCAGCAGCCAGGCCGAAGCCCAAGCGATCAGCGTCCGGCTGGTGACGATCGGCAGTCCCAACTGGCGAACGACGGCCATGTCGCTGCTGCAGCCGATCGATGTCAAGACGGCGGGTGTCGAGGCCTGGATCATCTCCAAGGAAAACGCCGCCATCCTGCTTGCCCAGTTGCGCAAGCGCACCGACTACCGCGAACAAAACGCACCTAGCCTGCCGATCCACAATGGCCAATCGCACACCATCACGCGGACGACCCCACGCACGTTCGTCCGCTCGGTACGGGTGCGTCCGGATGTCTGGCCCGGACACGAACTCGTCTCGGGCCAGATGCAGGAGGGCTACTCGCTGCAGATCAGTCCCTTGATGTCGCTGGACGGCAATGCGATCGACGCTGTGATCAAGTGCGAAGTGGACCAGATCGAAAAGCTGGTGCCGGTGAACGTCGACATCCCCGTGAGCACCGGCGGCGCGCAGCGCGTGCAGGTCCAGGTGCCGCAAGTCGTCAGCTGGCGTCTGCACGAACGCTTCCGTTGGCCGGCCAATCACGCCCTGATGCTGGGCTGCGGCGTCGTCGCGTCGCCCACGCAGGAGCGCATGGGGCCGCTCGGGTTGCCCTTGCCCCCCCTGCCGCTGACCGGCGGCGGCCGCGCCGACGCGTTGGTGTTGATCGAAAGCAACGGCAAGGCGAGCCAGACGCTGCTGGAGGCCCGGCAGGATTTCCGCGCCGGACCCCCGACTACCAACGGCCGGTATTGACCACCGTGTCGCACAGCGGTTGCTGTTTCCTGAACGGGAAAATCATCAGGCACCACGCGTGCTTCGAGGCTGGCGACGAAACGCTCGCCAGCGCCATGCCAGAGTCCCGAACTCCCCCAAACAGCCACCGGCGGGATCTTCAGTTTGCGGGCAATATGACACCCCAGATAGGTAGTCTCTCCCGCTGGCCGAGGGGACGGTTGACGTGCAGGCCGTCACATCTCGGGATCGCCCCACCCAGAAGTAATACGGCCAGAGCTTGAACATCGCGACGCGACGTGTCGGGTCCACGTCGGAGTTCCTGCCCGATATTCCGTCCGCGTAAGTTTGCGGTAGAATAGAGGCAGCAGTCACAGGAGCGGAGCAGTTTCGTAGCTTGTAGCGGAGGATTGGAAATCGATGGCCGAGAGCGTCACCAAGGAAAGCAAGAAGTCGGACGAGCCGCAGCAATCAAAGAGGATTCTGCTGGTGGACGACGATGCGGAAATCATCGAGGCGATGCGGTATGCCCTGGAAGCCAAGGGGTACGCGATCCTGGTCGCACGCGATGGCAACCAGGGCTTGGCCATGGCCGAACGCGAGGACCCGGATCTGGTGATCCTGGACATGATGATGCCCAAACGGAGCGGTTTTTTGGTGCTTGAGCGTCTCCGCCGGACCCGCCCCGTGCCGATGCGGATCATCATGGTCACCGCCAACGAGGGCACGCGCCACAAGGCGTATGCCGAGATGCTGGGCGTGGATGATTATATCCGCAAGCCGTTCGCCATGGATCGCTTGCTGGAAAGCGTCGACCGGCTACTGGCGTGACCACGAAAAAAGCCCGGCTTTTTGGGAAAAGCCGGGCTTCTGGGTCAATGCCCCAGGCTTGCTCTGGGGATCGTTACGTTTGCCGCTACGTGCCGGTGGCGTTTCACGTTACCACGGCCCGCGGACATAGTACACGCCGAACTGGTCGGTATGGCTTGGCCAGCGGGGCGTTGGCCGCAATGGCGTGACGCCGGGCATCGCGCCGCCATCGGCCGTCATGGCACCGGGATACGGGCGTTCGAACTGATGGTAAATCGGCGACATGCGCGTCTGCGAGACTCCCCATCCCATCCTGGTGTGCATCCGAGCGGTGGGTGGGACGACGAGGGCGACCGGTGCTCCCCAGGCCGTGTGGTAGTAACCGGCGTGCCACGATTGGGTCGCCGCTCGCTGGGCGGCAATCCAGTCCGCCCGAGCCCAAGGGTCGATCAGCGGCTGGCCGCTGTGCATCATGCTGCTCAACCCGGCGGCGGCATTGACGAGGCAGCCTTGGGGGGCACTGGAGCACGTGTAGCAGCCCTCGGCACATGACTGGCAGTCACCATCGGTTGTCCAGGACGCGTCGCCAGCCGGCTCAGGAACGGCTTGGAGTGTGTCTGGCTGAGCGTCGATTCTCTGCAATCCCTCCTGGGACCATGCGCTGGACGCCATGACCGTAACGAACATGCCCGCCAGCAAGGCGGCTTGACTCAAGGTTTTCATGGGTGAGTTCCTGGATAAGGTGGGAATTCGGGGCAGCGGTTCGAGCGACGGAAGCTCGGCTTCTCGAAAAAGCCGGGCTCTTTCCTGCAATTTCCAGGCGCGTGTCTACCTGGCGATCCGAAGCGCTTGCTGGGCGCTCTTGACGGACGCCACCAATGGGTTGCAGTACCAAACGACCCTGGTCCGGGTGAAACCACGGCCATCGTCGTACCACTGGCGATAGGTGCGGTAATGCGGATACAGCATCTCGTGGGGCATCAGAGGCTGGTAAGTGTAATAGGTGTGTCCGACCAGCGGAGGAACCGGCCGAGGCGCCAAATACATCGCGGCTGGAGCACCGCCACAATTGTTCGGCACGTAAAAGTTATAAAACAGGTCGGGATTCCCGTACTCCCACGGCCGACAACCGGCATCCGCTGTCGAGGCCATCGCCTCGCCGTATTCCGTGGCTCCCGTTTCCATAGGCAACGGCTGGGGAGCGTTGCCGAAGTCGTCCTGACCTCGTAAACCGCTGGTGGCGACGCCGCAGGCAAGCCCGATCGTCAACACCGCCAGAATCCTATGGGTTAGTCTCCCTGTCATGGATTTCTCCTCGTGATCACGTTCGCAGAAAACGGTATCGTCCCGGCCAGGCGTGGGGATCGCAGGCGTTCGGCCGGCAGTGGGTGTGCGGTTTTCGATGCTCCGGACGGTCCGGCGTCGGAGTGGATCCCCCTGTGGGCTAGAGGGATTAGTCGGATGCGTCTGCGGATAAGGATGAATCTTTGTTTGCCGGGTGGAACAATTACCCGC
Source organism: uncultured Pirellulaceae bacterium (assembly GCA_964443915.1). Lineage (GTDB taxonomy): Bacteria > Planctomycetota > Planctomycetia > Pirellulales > Pirellulaceae > Anammoximicrobium. The sequence continues at coordinate 12,779 of CAYUFW010000118.1, read as the reverse complement.
AATCGTCCGTTTTCACCGTCTGAAACGGGTGGGAGAACGGCCCGATAGTCGTTATAATCCGCACGAACCGCAAGGTAGCCCGAAACGCGAACTCTGAGGTTGCGTTCCGAGCGAGAATAGCCAAATTCCCCAGCGGTGTGCATCTTCCGTGTCCTGCGGTAAAGGAGCGCCTTCCTTGTCGACCACCTTGACCATGCTCGACGACCAAACCGACCTCGATCCAGAGCCCGCCACCGAGGACGCCGGCAACGGCAAACCGCGCCGCCGGGCGACGGCGGAGGCGATGGCGTCCAAGCAGCGCGATATCTCCGTCAGCGAGTTCTTTGCCAAAAACCGGCACCTGCTGGGCTTTGACAACCCCCGCAAGGCCCTGCTGACCGCCGTCAAGGAAGCCGTGGATAATTCGCTGGACGCCTGCGAGGACGCGGGCATCCTGCCGGAGTTGTGGGTCCACCTCGAACAAACGGGCGAGAACCGCTTCAAGGTCGGCATCCAGGACAACGGCCCCGGCATCGTCAAGAAGCAGATTCCGCTCATCTTCGGCAAGCTGCTGTACGGCTCCAAATTCCACCGCTTGCGGATGAGCCGCGGCCAGCAGGGCATCGGCATCAGTGCCGCCGGCATGTACGGGATGCTGACGACGGGCAGGCCGGTTAAGATCCTCTCCAAGCTCTCGCTCCGCAAGCCGGCCCATTATTACGAGATCCAGATCGACACCAAAAAGAACCACCCGGAGATCCTGAACGGCAAGGGCGAAGGCGTGGACATCCCGCCCAACGAGGCGGGCCGCGCGTATATCGAGCGGCACGGCATCGAATGGGTCGCCGAATACGATCCCCTGGGCGACAAACCGCCGGAGCCGGTGAAGAGCGGCACGCGGGTCACGATCGAACTGGAGGCGAAATACCAGCGCGGACGAGGCAGCGTCGACGATTACCTGGAGCAGACGGTCATCGCCAATCCGCACGTCACGCTGCACTACATCGACCCGGAAGGCAACCGCAAGACGTACGCCCGCTCGACGTTGCGGTTGCCGGATGAGCCGCGGGAGATCAAACCGCACCCGTACGGGGTCGAGTTGGGGCGGCTGGTGACGATGCTCAAAGAAACCAAGGCGCCGACCTTGTCCCAGTTCCTGGTCAGCTCTTTTTCCCGCGTCAGCCCGGCCGTGGCGCGGCGGATCTGCGAGGAAGCCAAAGTCAGTACGCGGGCCTCGACCAAACGCATCGGCCGCCAGGAAGCTGATTCCGTGTACCAGGCGATCCAGCGGACGAAGATCAAAGCCCCGGCGACCGACTGCATCTCGCCCATCGGCGAGGAACTGCTGTTGAAAGGACTCCACCAGGTCGTGCCCGGTGAGTTCTATTGTGCGGCGACCCGGCCGCCGTCGGTCTACCGCGGCAATCCCTTCCAGATCGAGGTCGCCCTGGCCTACGGCGGATCGAGTCACGTGCAAAAGGTCTCGTTGGAAGCGCTCACGCAACTGCTGCACGAGAGCGACGCCCGCACGCTGCGGCAATTCATCGTCAATACGTTCGACGGGCTGGGAGGGGAAGCGGCGGACCGCATCTTGCGCGAAGCCAAGTTCGGGACGCGTCAATCGCCCGCCAAGCTGAAACCGGCGGACGTCAAACGCTTGCACGACGCGATGCGGAACGTGAACTTGTCCGAAGGCCAAGTGATGCAGGTGCTGCGGTATGCCAACCGCGTCCCGCTGCAGTTCAAGCTCCGCGATTGCGCGATCACCGAGTCCGTGCTGGCCATGAACTGGCGGCCCTACGGCCTGTCCCAGTCCCGCGGATCGCTGCCCACCGGGCCGGTGACGGTGATGGTCCACATCGCCAGCGTCTGGGTGCCGTTCACCAGCGAATCCAAGGAAGCCATCGCGGGCTATCCGGAGATCCAACGCGAATTGCGGTTGGGCCTGCAGGCCGTGGGACGCAGACTGGGCATGTATCTGCGCCGCCGCAACCGGGTGAAACAAGAGGGCGAGCGGCGTTCGATCTTCCTCCGCTACCTGGGCGAAGTGGCCACGGCGGTGAGCGCGATCAACGGCACCGATCGAGGCCGGTTGTTCGAGCAACTGCTCAAGGTCGCCAAACGCAAGACCTCGGAGGCCGACGTGCGTCTGGACGACCGCGGCAAGGTGATCGAGGAGGAGGACGATTTCGGAGACAACGTATTGATCGTAGCGCAGCCGGCGGTGGACGTTGCCGACCTGTTGGCCGTGGCGGCCAAGAAGAACACCTCGCCGCCACGGGAAAACGGCGCGGTCGAGGAAGTGGCCTAGGTCCGGTTCCGAGAGACGGGGCGCGTCCCGGAAATCGGGACTCTCCGGCCCAATCGGACGCGGCGATGCAGGCGTGAGGCGGGTGTTGATCGCGAGGAGTTCAGATCACGCGCAGGAGTCGACGAAGATGGATCGTCGTTCGCTTCTCGGTGTTGGGCTGTCCTGTCCTGGTCGCTGCGAGTCCGGAGACCCGCGGCCGGAAAGAAGCCGGGCGTCTTTGACAACGCCGGGCGTTTGGGGCTCCGCCCCCTTGGTAGCCCTGCTGGTGCTGACCTTGCTGTGTGGCTGTGGCCGGAGTCCCCGCGAGGCGGCCCGGAAGCCCCGGGAAACCGCGCGGGAGCGGCCCAGCGGCGCAGCCCAGGAATCTCCTCCCGACGTCGAACCGGGTGCCGGGGCCAGCGTCAAGACTCCGCTCGACGAGAAGGCGATACCCGGCCATGCGGCCGCAGAACCGTCCGGCAGCGAACCCGGCGCCAAGCTCGAGTACCGGCTGCCCGACGAGGCGGCCATGGGCGAGGCGGCCATCGGCGAAGAGCCGATGAGCGAGGTGCCGGAAGGACCGCTGGCTCCCATGAGGACACCCGCGCCCACGGCGCTGCCGGAGAAGTCCTTCGAGGACAACCCCAGGTATGCCGAGCCGAAGCTGGACCGGACCTACGCCCAACCCCAACCGGCGGCAGAGGTGCCGTCTCCACTCGGCGGCTCCAGATCGCCAGCCACGACACGCGCCGATAAAGGCTTCAGCCGCGTGCGCGTGTTCTACGCCACCGACCGTCAGCGAGGCGGCGACACGCCCAACGAATTCTATACCGATCAGCGACGGCTCGACGAGAGCGCGCTGGCTCTGGACCTGGGCTACTGCGAAGTCAGCGTGCCCTACAGGCACGCTCCCGGCGAGGTGGAGCGGCCTTCGATCTGGAAACTGGAGTTCCGCGAGAACCCGGCCAAACATGTGGTGCTGCTGAACGTCCAACCCGTCGAGCAGAACCAGTGGCAGGCCGATGTGCGGGACAGCGTCAACGAATCGGAAGACAAAGCGGCCTTGGTGTTCGTGCACGGCTTCAATGTCGATTTCGCGTCCGCGGCCCGCCGCACGGCGCAAATGAAATACGATTTGGGCTTCCAAGGTGCGGCCATTCTGTACAGCTGGCCGGCGCCCGGCAACTACGTCGAGTGCGAGGGGAACACGGTCTGGACGCTGCCGCACTTGATGGAGTTCCTGACCCGCTACGTGCAGCTGTCCGGCGCGGCCAAGATCCACTTGGTGGCCCACAGCATGGGCACGCGCGTGCTGACGACGGCGTTGAAAGAGCTGGCCCAGTCCCCGGCGGCAGCGCCGGTGCGCTACAACGAGATCATTCTCGCCGCCCCGGACATCGACGCGGCGATCTTCAAGCAGCAGATTGCTCCCCGCATCGTGACCGCGGCCGAACGGATTTCGATCTACTCTTCCTCGCAGGATTGGGCGCTGGTCGCGTCCAAGAAAGCCCACCGCTACAAGCGTCTGGGCGAGGGCGGCGAGAACTTGACGACCTTTCCCGAATGGCCTCAGATCGAAGTCCTGGACGCCACCAACGTCGACGAGAGCCTGCTAGGCCACTCCTACTATGGCAACAGCCCGACCATCCTCCGCGACGTCCGCGGCGTGCTGGCCGGCTTCGGCGCAGCGGCCCGTGGTTTGCGGGCCCAGGCCAGCTACTATGTGTTCAATACCAGACGCACCCAGCTGTCGCAACGGCCGAGGTAGCCCGTCAACTGTTGGTGGTTAGGGCACAAGGTAGGCGGGAACAAGTCCGCGCCGTTCCGGCAGAAACTCTCCGAAGCGTCGGAACAAGTCCGCGCCGTTCCGGCAGAGGCTCTCCGAAGTGCCGGAACTGCGCGGACTTGTTCCGGCCTACTCGGCTGACGCCGCGGCTGGTCCCCGGCGCAAGTTAGGTGGGCACTTCCTCACTTGCTCGGCGATTGCTCCACACCAGTCCCTCCAAGCGTTTCCGATCCGGCGCCGGTTCGAGCAGACTGACCAGGTAGCCGACGATCATCGTCGCGGCGCAGCCGATCAGCGCGTACCAGATGAAGGAAACCCCGGCCACCAGCCAGACCAGCAACAGCATGGCGACGCCCGCCGCCCAACCCACGAGCGCGCCGCGCGCCGTCACGCGGCTGAGGAGCATGCCCATGAAAAACAGCCCCAGCAACGGCCCGCCCACGAGGCCGATGACCGTGTTGCTCGCTTCCAGCAGCGTCCCCAAGTGCTGGACCAGAAAGGCGAACGCGATCACCAGCGCGCCGTACACGAGGGTCAGCCAGCGAGCCAGCCGGAGTTGGGTCCGTTCGGACACGTCCGGCTGGCGCCGCAGCCGCTGGTAGAAGTCGACCAGGCTGGCCGAGGTCAGCGAATTGATCCCGGCCGAAATCGTGGACATGCTGGCCGCGTAGATCGCCGCGAGCAACAGACCGGGGAAACCGCCGGGCAACTCCGTCACCACGAAATACGGCAGAATCTGGTCCGGCTTGGAAATCCGCCCGGCCGCCAACGGATCGCCGTGTACCTGGTAGAATGCGTACAGAATCAAGCCGGCTCCGTAGAACACGACGGTGACGGGGAGCACCATGGCCAACTTGATCCACAGCCCCCGCTGGGCTTCCTTCAAGTTCTTGGCTGTCAGGTAACGCTGCACGGAGACCTGGTCCGTGGCCATCTGCACCAGGTGCATGAACGCGCCGCCGATCACGAGTCCCCAGATCGTCAGCCGGACCGTGGGATCCAGGCTGAAACTCAGGTTCCAACGGTCCCCGGCCGTGGCCAACTCGGCCACTTGCTTCAACCCGCCCGGAACGCGGGCCAGGGCGGTCAGCGAGATGACCACTTGCCCGCCGAACAGCACCACCAATTGCATGACATCGGTCCAGATCACCGCCTTCATGCCGCCCAGCGTCGTGTAGAACGTGGTCAACAGGCCCGTACACAGAATCGTGAACCACAAGGGCAGGCCGGTTACTTGTTCCAACGCCAAGGCCGGGGCGTAGGTCGCCAGCGCCAGCCACAGCAGCACGCGGAGGATGAAGGACGCCGAAGCCAGCGTGCGCACCTGGACCGAGAACCGCTCTTCCAGATACTGGTACGCCGTGAAGAATCGCGACTGGTAGAAGAACGGCAGGAAGAGAACCGTCGTGATCGGCGTGGCGATGAAGAAGCCCAGGTTGACCAGGTAGAAGGCCGGGCCGTACGCGTAGCCTTCCGCCGGGGCGGCCAGGAAACTGATCCCGGAGAAGAGGGCGGCCAGGATCGTCATCGAGATGACCACGCTGCCCATGCTGCGCCCCGCCAAGAAGTAATCGGACAAGTTGCGCTGGCCGCGGACGAACATCGTGCCGATCGCCACGGTCACCAGCAGGTAGATCACAAAAACGGTATAGTCCAGCCAAGTGAACGTAGCCATGTGTGGCCCCCACGTGAAAGCCGGCCGCGGTGCGCTGCCGCCGCCGCGCAAAAGGTCCGGAGCTTCCACGAAAATCAAGTTTCTCTGCCTGCGTTCGTAATCCGTGTTGACACGACGGACCGAGTGTAGCGGCATGTCGGCTGTGCCACAACCCACCGGTGTGCGCGGCGGGTTCAACTCCGCCGTTTCCGGGCGATGAACAAGGGTGACCTCAAGAACCGTCGCCCCCCGACGACCGTCGCAGGGGGAATTGAAGAAGGGGATTCGACGGCAGTTTATGGACTCGTCCCAACGGCTCTATCTCACCCTGGTTTTCAGCCGCAATCACAGGTACAATGCCGCCACTCGGGATTCACGATACGGAGTGTCAACCGTGGAATGGGCAGCTTCCCATGACGTGACCGAGGAGCCGGACGCGGTTCGGTCTACCTCGACGAGCCTGCTGATGCGAGTCAAGGCACGCGAGCCGCAGGCTTGGAATCGACTCGTCCATCTATACGCTCCGCTGGTTTACGGCTGGTGTCGCCGGGCGCAATTGCAGGATGCCGATGCCGAGGACGTGAGCCAGGAAGTGCTGGCGGCGGTCGCCTCGAACATGGCCGAGTTCCGGCGAGAACGGCCTGGGGATACGTTTCGCGGCTGGTTGTGGACGATCTGCCGCCGCAAGATGGTCGACCACTGGCGATTGCGCGCCCGGCACGGGACCGCGCGCGGTGGCTCGGAGGCCCAGCAGCAATTGGCGCAACTTCCGGAGGACGATGCCGTCTCGTTGTCCAGCGGCTGGTTTCCTGCTGACGAACAGCTTCGTGTGGTCCGCCGCGCCCTGGAACTGCTGCGCGAGGAGTTCGAGGAGCGAACGTGGCAAGCGTTCTGGCGCATGGCCGTGCTTGGGGAATCGGCTGCCGAGATCGCCCAAGATCTCGGAATGACCAAGCATACGGTGCGTCAGGCCAAGTACCGCGTGATGAGGCGACTGAAGCTCGAATTGGAAGGCTTGGTGGACGTGCCGGAGTCGCGTCTCTAAGTCTCATTGACATTTCGGGTTCACGTTTGCGCCACTTCTCTCCGGATCGCACCGCCATGCCGGGCGGCGGCTTTGTTTCCGGCATTTCCAGAATCCGCGTGGCGCCCCTGCGTTGTTCTGTTGGGACAAGAGTCGCTGTGAACAAAGGAACGTCTCCTGGCACCCCGGGCGGGGCAGGCTCTTGCCCGCCACGCTGAACCAGCCAATTTCGCCCAGCAGGGGAGGACGAGCCCATGTCGTACCACCGTCGTTCGACCGCATTCCGCAGCCAAGGGGAAAGGCAGGGGAATGGTGCAACCGCCTCGTCTCGCAAGGTCCAGTGCCCGCGATGCCATCGAAGCTTGCAAGTACCCGACAACCTCGTCGGCCGTCCGTTCTCTTGCCCCGCGTGCCAGCAGGGGATGCTCCTGCCGGCTACGCCGACAGCGGTCCGGAACGCCTCACCCCATGGCCGGCGCCAACAAAGCACCATCGAGTCGATTTCAGCGCTTCCGTTTGGCGGAGACAAGAAGCTGGAAGACTACGTGTTGAACCGCCAACGTGTCACGCGCACTGAAGTGAACGTCTGGGGCGTGATGGGTCTGTTGCTTCTTTTCGTTTGGTTGGCGGCCCCTGCCTTTTTCCGTTGCCACGAACTCATCGTCGCGACAGTTCTGGCCGTTTCGCTCTTCGGTTGGCTGGTGCCCCCCGCCTTTTTTCTGCGGCCTCTCAAAAGGGATTTCTTTCGGTCTTACCTGATCGCAGTCTGGGTGTCTTTTCCGGTTGCCTTTGTTATCCGGGTGCCGTGTGCCGCTTCCTCCGGTCTTTCGGCATTGCCGCCGGGAGACCGGCTGGGGGTGCTCTTTGCGTTCGTGCCATGTCTGCTGTACGCCGTCGCTTGGTTCCACGCCAACACGGCCCTGACACGTTGCCAGTCGCAGGCCCAGCGGAGAATGGTCCATCTCACCACGCGGTCTCACTTGTCGATGAACCAAGTCATCGAGAAGACACTTCTGTCGTACAAGGTCTTGGGCGGCGATCATCATAAGGCGCTCGAAGCACTGTCGGCGGGGTTGTC
>CAYUFW010000118.1:0-4958 GCA_964443915.1 uncultured Pirellulaceae bacterium | reverse complement strand
TGAGCGGTGGCGATCCTCGCCTGCTGCAGCAAGCAGGCCTGATCATGCGCGCCGGCGGCCGATCCGACGAAGCTCGCCAGTTCTTCGATCGCGCCGCGGGAGTGGCGGCAGCAGGGCCGCCAAGAGAAACGTCGTCTGTCACGCGGAGGGGGCTGGAAACAACGAAGGTCAAGTTCGCGTGCGGTCATTGCGGCCAACAATACGAGGTGCAGACGACTGCCCGTGGAAAGCGGTGCAAGTGCAAGAAATGCGGTCAGCCGATTCGTGTTCCAGAGGAAACGGCGAATGACGGCGAAGACGGAATCGACCTTGCGGCGGCTGCCGCGATGGAGGGGAGTCCGGTATCGGCGACCGAGCGGCTCTGCCCCATGGTCCAGTGGACGTCAGGCCCGAGAGCAAAACAAGGACGCTCCACGGGCAGCGGTCCCCCCACGGGCATTGTGCTGCGTATCGTCGCAGCGTTTTTGCTTTGCGTTCTGTACGCGCTTTCCGCGCCCTTTCAAGATCATGGGCTCGCGAGCGCGTGGGGCATCTTCTTTGCCGGATTCTGGTTGGCGGTAGGGATCGGAATGCTATGCCGAGTTCGATTTTTGGAGACCGCCGGCGTCGTCGTGGCGGGTTTTCTTGCCGTAGGTGGTTTCCTAATGATGGTTTCTGGTCACGAGGCGAACTGGGCCGGGCTGGACATGATTGTCCTGTGCCTGTTCCTGCTTTGCAGCAGCAAGAATGCCCAGCCCTCCTGGTACGGCGATCTGCCTCCGGCCGCGTCCCCTGGAACAACAGCTGCCGCAGGAGGTCAGCGGATATGAGGGGGCGAACTAACGTTGTTCCTGCCCACAGGCGTGGATATAGTGGCGGATGTCTGAAATCGGTGATGTGGAGTGTGGGCCGGGGGGTTCCGTCGCCTGCAGTGAGGCTGTCAGTCACCGCCCGATCGGACGCTGGACGCTCGAAGCGGATCGTTCGATCGACCTCCTTGCCCGGTCGTGGTCCGCAATGGTCGCTGCCCCCGACTGCGGTCGTGCGAAATCAGTTCCGGTTCGTTGGGGTGTGCCAATGCCTCTGACAAAGTGCCAACCTGTTGATGTACTCTCCGCCTTCGTGGCCGGCGACTTGCCTGAAGACGGCGCCGAAGCGGTTCTCGAACATCTCGAGACGTGCGCGGACTGCGAGGCGACGGTGGCGCAACTCGAATGCCAGGTGAGTGCGTTTCTCGGCCAGCTGCGGATTCCCGCCAGCGAAGATCCGTGCCTGCGGGAACCGGGCTGCGAGCGCGTAATCAGGCGAGCGGTCGCGATCGGGGAACGTTGCAGCAATCCGGACCTCGCTCCTGCCCCGCCTTCGGCAGCCGTGGCCCCGAAACTGGGAACGATCCAAGAGTACCAACTCCTGGAAAAGCTGGGGGCGGGCGGCATGGGAACCGTTTACAAGGCGTGGCAGACGAAGCTCAAGCGTTTTGTGGCCCTCAAGATGTTGTCCAAGGACCGGCTGGCTCGCCCTCAGGCGGTGGAACGTTTCGAGCGGGAAATGGCGGCGGTCGGGGCACTGGAGCATCCCCACATTGTCCGCGCGTTGCACGCGGGCGATTGCGACGGTCAGCCGTACTTGGCCATGGAACTGGTCGACGGCGTAAATCTCTCGAGACTGGTCGAACGCTGCGGCCCCTTGCCAGTTGCCGACGCTTGCGAATTGGCTCGCCAGACTGCCTTGGGCCTGCAGTACATCCACGAACACGGAATGGTACACCGCGACATCAAGCCGTCGAACTTGATGCTGACTTTCGATGGGAGCGTCAAGATTTTGGACCTGGGCTTGGCTTTGATGCGGACAGGACAGCCGGCGAGCGACGAGATGACGGGCGCCGGCCATACTCTTGGGACGGCCGACTACATGGCCCCCGAACAGGCCACGAACAGCCATGCGGTGGACATCCGCGCCGACGTCTACAGTCTTGGATGCACGTTGTACAACCTGCTGACCGGCAGTCCGCCTTTCAGCGGTCCCCGGTACCGGAGCGCGTTCGACAAGATGATGGCTCACGTCCACAAGCCCGCGCCGCCGGTCCGGCAATTGCGGAAGGAGATCCCCAGCGAACTGGCGGCGGCGCTCGATCGCATGCTGGCCAAGGATCCAGCCGGACGGTTTCCCACGCCCGCGGAGGTCGTGGAAGTCTTGGCACCGCTGTGCGCCGGCGCCGATCCGCGCCGACTGCTGGCAGAAACCAAAGAGTTGAGAACCTCCCGCGCCGGCCTCGATGCTCCCGGGGCAAGAACGGGCCCGCATCCGACTCGCCCGTCGGCACGCCGGCTCGGGCCGATGTTGGCCCGCCATCCGTGGAACACGGTGCTCATGGCGGCGAGTCTACTGGTGCTGGTCTTCTTGATCTCATTTGCCCTCCAAATCGTCATCCGGATCAAGTCGGGCGGCGTCCGGATTGCCCAAGATCAGGCCGGGCTGAAAATCGAAGTCGGACAAGGAGCAGCCGTGACCGTCGAGAACGAAGCTGGACCGATCAGGCCACCGCAGAAAAGCGTGGGAACTTCTGCGAGGCGCGTGCCGAAGGAACCGCCCGAGAAGACGGGACAGCCAGCGACGCCTGGTTGGGACTTTGCCTTGGACATCGGCACTCCCGTGCCGCCCCCGGCTCCGGCAACGCCTCCTATCGAGCCGGAGCCCATTAAGGTGACCGAAGGGGGGCCGCTCAGTTCCATGGCGCTCGTCGCCGAGCCTGCGTTGATCCCAGGCGTCCCTACGTGGACCATCGAAACCCGAGGCCATCGGGGCCCGGTCTATGCGGTGGCATACAGTCCGGATTTGACTTGGCTGGCGACGGGATGCGATGACGGCGTTATTCGCCTGTGGGCCCCGGGGACAGGGGACTTCCTCCGCGCTTTCGCGGGCCACGATGGTGCTGTAAGACTCCTAAGCTGGTCTCCTTGTGGGAAGTACTTGGCGTCCGCTGGCACGGACCATACGATTCGTCTATGGAATCCACTGTCGGGCTGTCTGCGGCGGATCCAGATGCCGCCAAGCGAAGGCATCAACTGCCTCGCCTGGTCGCCCGACGGACGCTGGCTCGCCTCGGGCAGTTTCGAGGCATCCCTGAATAACCGAGTTCGCCTGTGGGACGTTGCGTCGGGTCAGACACGAAGTACCTTGGAGCGTCACGAGGGCCCGATCCACGCGATCACCTGGTCGCCCGACGGCAAGCAACTCGCATCCGCCACCAGCGGCACCGTCCGCGTTTGGGAACCGGAATCGAAAACGCTGAAATGGTCCGGAAGACACAGCTTGGCGGGAGTGTGTGACCTCGTTTGGGCGCCCGACGGAGCCGCCGTCGCGGCTTCCGGCTGGGACAAAGAGGGGCGGCAAGGTTCGATCGACTTCTGGGATGCCAAGTCGGGCAGTTCCCTGGGAGAGATTCCCTCGTGGGGCGGCTGCGACGGCCCGTTAGCCTGGTCCCCCGATGGGAAATCGCTGTTGGCGGGCATCCACAACATGCCCCGCCGTTGGCGAATCTACGACCTCAGCACCGGAAAGGACATGGCACGGCAGCCACGACGGCACGATTCGGTCAGCGATCCGCGGGTGCTGTCGGTCGCGTATTCGCCCGACGGTGCGAATTATCTCGTTGCCGATCTTGGCGGCACCCTGCATGTGTTCGACGCCCAGACACACTCGCCACGACACGTTGAGCCTGGACACACGGCGTCCGTGAGCCGAGTCGGTTTCTCTACCACCGGCATGATGCTGGCGGCCGAACATGCCGGCGGAACGATTCGGCTCTGGAACCTCGCCAACGCCGAGCTTGCACCCACGACCATTCCCGAGATCGAGCATCCGTCGCACGCGTTTGTCTGGAGCAAGCGGCCAGCCAAGTCGGCGCCTGGGCAGGCTGGCGACTCCGGCATCGTGTCGTCCGACGGCCGGCTGATCGCGGTTGCGGGTGAAAGTGCGGTGCGAGTGCACAGCGCGCGAAACGAGGGACCATCCTACGTGTTCCTCGCCTTGCGAAGAAACCGGTACGCGGTTCTTCGCTCCGATGGCCACTATCGCGGCTCACCGGGGATCGAAGACGAGTTGATCTACCTCGTGCATCACGATCGGGGTCAGGAGACGCTCAGCACCGGCGAGATGCGCCAAAAATACCGCTGGACGAACAATCCGGTCTTCGGCGATATCGCGGGGAGGGTGGGACCATGAACGAGTCTTTTCGCGGCGGCGACTTGCCGGTGAAGCGCCGCACCGGGTTCACCTTGATCGAACTCTTGGTAGTGATTGCCATCATCGGTCTTTTGACGGCGATGTTGCTGGCGGCGGTTCAGTCGGCCCGCGAGGCGGCTCGGCGAATGCAGTGCGCCAATAACCTGAAGCAGATCGGCCTTGCGCTGAACAACTACCATGACGTCCACGGCTGCTTTCCTCCGGGGCACATGGTCTACATCGTCAACCAGTGGTCGCCTCACGAAGAGCAATGGGGCTGGGGCGCGTTCCTTCTTCCTTACCTCGAGCAGCAGTCCCTGTACGACCAGTTGATGGTCGACCGGCAGCGGCTTCGCGACCTGGTGAGCGACCCCGGTCAAAGAGCCCGGATTCAGACGCCGCTGGACGTGTACCGCTGCCCTTCCGACACGACGGGCGATTTGCTGCCGATGGAAGCGGCGGGCGGCAGGGATTTCGGCGGCGTCAACGCGCCGGGGGGATTTCAACCCGCGGTCTCGAATTACTTCGGCTCGAAAGGTTTCTTCTCACGCAACGGCCGCTTGGGCAAGGTCCACACCGTACGGCTCACGCATCCCCTGAACCGCACCCATCCCTGCGAGCCGAGCCGCGAGCCGCCGGCCAATCTGGACTGGAATCTCTGGCTCGGGCCGGCGCCCTGGGCCGATTATCATCCGGCGCGCTGCCATTTCACCTTCCGCTATTTCATGGACTACGGCGGCGGCGCGATCGCCGAC
>CAYUFW010000117.1:0-22111 GCA_964443915.1 uncultured Pirellulaceae bacterium | reverse complement strand
CAGCTGAAGGTCCCCGTCGGCTTGATCAACTCGTCCTGGGGCGGAACGCCGGTCCAGGCTTGGACATGTCTCACGGCCCAGCAAGCGGTGCCGGAACTGAAGCCGGTCCTGGACAACTTTGAACAGCAGATCAAGAACTACAACGCCGACGTGGCGAAACAGCGTTACGAGAAACAACTGGCGGCGTGGAAGGAACAGGTCAAGCGAGCGAAAGAAGCGAACAAGGACGCGCCGCGGCGTCCCCAGATGCAAGGGGATCCGCGTCAAAGCCCGCACCGGCCGGCGAGCTTGTACAACGGCATGATCGAGCCGCTGGCGCCGTACGCCCTGCGCGGCGCGATCTGGTACCAGGGCGAAAGCAATGCCGGCGGCGCCACGGCCAATCTGTACGGACTGCAACTGGCCACGATGATCGGCAATTGGCGGCAACGCTGGGGGCAAGGCGATTTTCCGTTTGAATGGGTGCAATTGCCCAATTTCCGCACGCCGCAGAAGGAGCCGGTCGAGACCAGCGGCTGGGTGATCGTCCAGGAGCAAATGCTGAAGACGCTGTCCGTGCCCAACACGGGCATGGCCATCACGATCGACGTGGGCGAAGCGAACGACATTCACCCGAAGAACAAGCAAGACGTGGGCAAACGCCTGGCGCTGTGGGCCCTGGGCACGACTTACGGCAAGCAGTTGGTGTATAGCGGCCCGCTGTACAAGTCGATGTCGCAGGCCGACGGCAAGATCAGCCTCCGGTTCGAGCACGTCGGCGAGGGGCTGCGGGCCAAAAGCGAGAAGCTGACCAGCTTTGCGATCGCCGGCGAGGACCGCAAGTTCGTGTTCGCCGACGCGAAGATCGTGGGGACTGACACGGTCGTGGTCAGCAGCGCCGACGTCGCCAAGCCGGTTGCCGTGCGCTATGCCTGGGCGGTGAACCCCGAAGCCAGCCTGTTCAACTGCGCCGGCCTGCCCGCGTCGCCGTTCCGGACGGACAACTGGGACACGCCGTAGCGGTCTGCCCTTGCCGGAAGCCCGGCGCTTTCCAAGAGCCGGGCTTCTTCTCGTGTTCAATTCTCCCTTGACAACATCAGAAGAGGATTCACACCATGACTCGACGGCTTCAAGATCGGGAATCGAAAGGTGTCACGTTCGATCGGCGGACTCTGTTGCGGACAATGGCCGGCGCGGCGGCGGCCGCTGCGCTGCCGCTGGGCGACCTGGCCGGTGCGGCGGACTTGAAAGGCCGCATCCGCCAGTCGGTCTGCCTGTGGTGCTACAACAGTTACCTGAAAAAAGCCGGCATGAGCCTGGACGACTTTGCCGCCGCGTGCGCTAAACTGGGGCTGAAGTCGATCGAGCTGGTGGGGCCCGGCGACTGGCCGACGCTGAAGAAACACGGCTTGATTTGCGCGATGGTGCCCAGCCACGGGATCGGCAAGGGGCTGAACCGGGTGGCCAATCACGAGGAATGCATGGCGCGGGTCCGCAAGAGCATCGACGAAGCGGCCGACGCCGGCTTCCCCAACACGATCACCTTCTCCGGCAATCGGGAAGGCATGGACGACGAAGAGGGCCTGCAGAACTGCGTCGCGGGGCTGAAGAAGATCGCTCCTTACGCGGAGCAGAAGAAGATCACCGTCTGCCTGGAGTACCTCAACTCGATCGATCACAAGGACTACATGGCCGATACGACCAAGTGGTGCGTCCGGCTGGTCCAGCAAGTCGGTTCGCCGCGGATCAAGGTGCTGTACGACATCTACCACGCGGGGATGATGAAGGAGGACGTGCTGGCCGACATCAAGACCCATCACGAGTGTTGGGGCCACTACCACACCGGCGGCCTGCCCGGACGGAACGAGATCGACGAGACCCAGACGCTGGACTACGCCCAACTGATGCGCGCGATCGCGGACAGCGGCTACCAGGGCTACGTCGGCCAGGAGTTCATTCCCAAGCGTCCCGACGCCTTGGCGAGCCTGGAACAGGCCGTGCGAATCTGCGACGTGTGACGCTGGCGGCGGCGGAATGATGCTTGCTTTTTTCGGACTGGTCGGACGAGTCGGACGAGTCGGACTTGTCAGAGGGGTCGGTCCTGCAGAGGAGTATTCCCATGCGACAATTGGCTGCGGTCCTGGCGTTGTTCATCTCCTGGCCCGTCCTGGCTGCCGAGCCGGACATCCTGGTCGCCGACTTTGAGGGCCCGGACTACGGCGATTGGAAGGTTACTGGCGAAGCCTTCGGGCCGGGGCCGGCCCACGGGACGCTCCCCAACCAGATGGAAGTGTCCGGCTTCGAGGGCAAAGGCTTGGTGAACAGCTACTGCCAGGGCGACCGCACCACGGGCACGCTCACTTCGCCGCCGCTCAAAATCGAGCGGAAGTACCTCAACTTTCTCCTCGGCGGCGGGATGCACCCCGGCAAGACCTGCATCAACCTGCTGGTCGACGGCCAAGCGGTCCGCACGGCCACGGGGCCCAACGACAAACCCGGCGGCACCGAGCGGCTGGATTGGCACTCGTGGGACGTGAGCGACCTGAGCGGCAAGACGGCCGTGATCCAGATTGTGGACCAGGAGACAGGCGGCTGGGGGCACATCAACATCGATCACATCGTCCAGTCCGACCGCCGCAGCGGGGTCGTGGAGACGGTCCGCGATCTGGCAATCGACCGCGACTACCTGAATTTCTGCTTCGCGCCCGGGCAGGGCGGCCGCACGCAGATCAGTTTGCAGATCGACGGCAAGCCGGTCCGTCAGGCCGTCGGTCAGGGGCGGCCCAAACCGTCGCGGCTGAGTTGGGACGTGTCGAAACTGAAGGGTCAACGCGTCCAGTTGCGGATCGCCGAACTGCCGGCCGCCGACGGCACCTGCCCGCTGGGCGAGAGCGTCGCGCTGGCCGACCAGCCGCAGGGCGTGCTGATCGTCGTCGACAAGCTGTACCAGGAGACCTACCGCCCGCAGTTCCACTTTACGCCGGCCAAGAACTGGACGAACGACCCCAACGGCCTGGTGTACCATGCGGGCGAATATCACTTGTTCTTCCAGCACAATCCCACGGGAATCAAATGGGGCAACATGACATGGGGCCACGCCGTCAGCCCGGACCTGCTGCATTGGCAGCAACTCGACCACGCCATCCACCCCGACAACTTGGGCACGATCTTCTCCGGTTCGGCCGTGGTGGACCATGACAACACGGCGGGCTTCCAGACAGGCAACGAAAAGCCGATCGTCTGCATCTACACGTCGGCCGGAAACCCGTTCACCCAGAGCATCGCCTACTCGAACGACCGCGGCCGCACCTGGACCAAGTACGAGCAGAACCCCGTGCTGAAACACATCGTCGCCAGCAACCGCGATCCGAAGGTGATCTGGCACGCGCCGACCAAGAAGTGGATCATGGCCTTGTTCTTGGACCAGAACGATTACGCGCTGTTCGGTTCGCCGAACCTCAAGGAATGGACCCGGCTGTGCGATGTCTCCCTGCCGGGATCGGGCGAGTGCCCGGACTTCTTCCCCATCGCCGTCGACGGCGATCCGCAGCAGGTCAAGTGGCTGTTCTGGGGCGCCAACGGCAACTACCGGCTGGGCACGTTCGACGGCGTGGCATTCCAGCCGGAGACGGACCCGATCAAGTCGCTGTGGGGCGGGAACGACTACGCGGCGCAGACGTACAGCGACATTCCGAAGGCGGACGGGCGGCGGATCCAAATCTCCTGGATGGCGGGCGGCAAGTATCCGGACATGCCGTTCAACCAGCAGATGAGCTTCCCGCGCGAACTCACCTTGCGCACCACGCCCGAAGGTCCCCGGCTGCACATCCTGCCGGTCCGCGAGATCGAGAGTCTGCGGGGGAAGAAGCACGCTTGGACGGACCTGAAACTGAGCCCCGGCGAAAACCCGCTGTCGGCGTTGGAAGGCGAGTTGTGGGACGTCCAGGCGGAGATCGCCGTCGGAAAAGAGCGCCCCGCGGCAGTCGCGTTCACTGTGCGCGGCGAGCCGATCCGTTACGACGTCAATGCCGCCACGCTCCACTGCCTGGGCCGCTCGGCCCCGCTGGCGGCGCAGGACGGACGGATCAAGCTCCGCGTGTTGGTCGATCGCACGTCGATCGAGATCTTCGCCAACGACGGGCGCGTCACGATGTGCTCCTGCTTCCTGCCCGATCCGGCGGACCGATCACTGGGCCTGAGCGTCGAGGGGGGTGAAGCCGTGATACCGTCGTTGTGTTTGTACGAGTTGACGTCCGCGTGGCGATAAGCTCTTGCGAAAGTAAGACCATGCGTCAGAACATCGAACTGAAAGCCTGCTTGGCCTCGCTGGATGACGCCCGCGCGGTCGCCCAACAGCTGGCGACCGGGCGACTGGAGGACCAGCACCAGGTCGATACGTACTTTTTCTCCCGTTCCGGGCGTTTGAAGCTGCGGGAGATCACGGGCCAGCGCAACGAGCTGATCTGGTACGAGCGGCCCGATCAGGAGCAGTCCAAGGCGTGCCGGTACCTTGTTGTGAAAGTCGACGACGCGGCGGGCTTGAAGCAAGCCTTGACCAGCGCCTGGAGGATCCGCTGCATTGTCGAGAAGTACCGCGAAATCTATTTGTACCACAACGTTCGGATTCACTTGGATCGCGTGGTGGACCTGGGCGAGTTTCTCGAGTTCGAAGCGGTCCTGGGTCCCGAAGCGGACGCGGAGACGGGCCACCATCAGATCGCCTTCCTGCGCGGCCAATTCCACATCGCCGACGCCGATCTGCTGACCGGGTCTTACGCCGATCTGCTCTCGTCGTAAACGTGTCTCGTTCCCTTTTCCTGCGGAACCGCTACAATCCACGCTTTGCCGTCGTAGCATGGCTCGGAGAACCGTGCTACTGGGGTTCGCACTGCAGGTTACGGTCTCAGTCTGTAGGATGTGCGCGCGGCGAGCGGGGTGGCGTGAGCCCCCCGGTTCCCAGCAAGTCGTTCGGTTCAGAACCGGGGGGCTCACGCCACCCCGCTCGCCAAATGGGTTGCGGCCGGCAGGCTGCGTCAGGTTACGAGGTGAACCATGCAACGACGATGCGTTTTCGCGGTTTGGGCGTTCGCCGCGATGTTGGTTGGATCGGGACTGTCGGCTGCCGAGACGGTGCGACTGGAGGATCTCGACCTGGGCGGCATGTCGTCCGGCTGGGGCAAACCGCAAAAGAACCAATCGGTG
The DNA here is from genome assembly GCA_964443915.1 of uncultured Pirellulaceae bacterium. Lineage (GTDB taxonomy): Bacteria > Planctomycetota > Planctomycetia > Pirellulales > Pirellulaceae > Anammoximicrobium. Next base: position 16,930 of record CAYUFW010000117.1, on the reverse strand, counting down.
ACCGAACGCCCGTTGAGCATCGGCGGCCAGAAGTTCGAGCGCGGCGTGGGGACACACGCCAACAGCGAGAACTGGATCACGCTGGACGGCAAGACGAAGTCGTTCACCGCCCAGGTCGGCGTGGACGACAACGCCAACAACGGCGGCGCGTCGATCGAGTTCCTGGTGTACGGGGACGGCCGCGAACTGTGGCGCAGCGGCGTGTGCAAATGGCGTGACGCGCCGCGCAAGTGCCGCGTCGATTTGAACGGCGTGAAGATTCTGGAACTGGTGGCGACCGACGCTGGTGACGGCGTCAATTTCGACCATGCCAACTGGGCGGACGCGATGTTCGAGTTCGACGGCGCCGCGCCCAAGATGGGTCCGCCCGCGGCTCCGGCAGAGGAAGCGGTCCTGCTGACGCCGCCACCGCCCGCCGCACCTCGCATCAACGGCCCCACCGTGTACGGCGTCCGGCCCGGCGCGCCGTTCCTGTATCGCATTCCCGCGACTGGGCAACGGCCCATGACGTTTGCCGCCGCCGGTCTGCCGGACGGTCTGACGCTGGACGCCCAGACCGGGATCATCACGGGCGCGGTGCCCCGCGCCGGGACGCACCCGGTGAAACTGACGGCGAAAAACCCGGCTGGCGAAGCCACCCGCCGGTTCCGGATCGTGGTTGGCAACCAACTGGCCCTGACGCCGCCCATGGGCTGGAACAGCTGGTACATCCACTACCACCGCGTGAGCGACAAGGTGATGCGGCAGGCGGCCGACCAGATGATCGCCACCGGCATGGCCGACTACGGCTACCAGTACGTGAACATCGACGATTGCTGGATGGTCAAAGTCAACTCGAACGACCCGGAGATCGGCGGTCCGACGCGTGACGCGGACGGTCGTCTGTTGACCAACAAGCGGTTCCCGGACATGAAGGCGATGACGGACTATATCCACGCCCAGGGATTAAAGGCGGGGATCTACATCTCGCCGGGTCCGAGCACGTGTGCCGGTTACGAAGGCAGCTTCGGGCACGAAGCGCAGGACGCGCAGACGTTCGCCGAGTGGGGCTTTGATTTCCTCAAGTACGATTGGTGCAGCTACGGCCGCAAGGCGGGCGGCAACACGGTCGAACACTTGAAGAAACCCTACCAGCAGATGTGGGGCGAGTTGCAGAAGCTGGACCGCGACATCGTGCTGAATCTGTGCCAGTACGGCATGGGCGAAGTCTGGAAGTGGGGCGGCGAAGTCGGCCACTGCTGGCGGACCACGGGCGACCTGGGGCTGGAACGCGGCAGCGCTCTGCCGGGTTTCTACAGCATCGGCCTGAGCAACGCCCGCCATTGGGAATATGCCCGGCCCGGCGCGTGGAACGATCCGGACTATATCCTCATCGGCTGGGTTGGCGAAGCGAGCCGGATGGGCGAGGGCAAGCAGACCACGCTCACGCCCAACGAGCAATACGCCTACATGTCGATGTGGTCGCTGATGGCCGCGCCGCTGATCTTCAGCGGCGCCATGGCCAAGCTGGACGCGTTCACGCTGAACGTGCTGTGCAATCACGAGGTGATCGGGATCGACCAGGATCCGCTCGGCAAGCAGGCCCGCATCCAGCGGCAGACGCGGCGCGAGTTGGTGCTGGTCAAAGACCTGGAGGACGGCTCCAAGGCCGTGGGCTTGTTCAACCTGGGTCCGCTGCCGGCGAAGTTGGCGGTGGCCTGGGACGAGATCGGCCTGTCCGGCAAGCAGCCCGTCCGCGACCTGTGGCGCCAGCGGGACATCGGCGAGTTGGAAAGCAAGTTCGAGATCGACGTCCCCCGCCACGGCGTGTCGCTCGTGCGCATCGGCCCACGTAGACCGCTCACTCCGTGAGCGGAAACCGCCGCGGAGAACCTTGGACTGCGGTGACTCGTCACCGCTTTAGTCTTCTTCGGTCTGCCGGAAAGAAAGAAGAAAGAAAAGGAAAGAAAGCGGCGACAAGTCGCCGCACTCCAAAATGTGACCACACCTGACCCTCGGAGACAAGCATGAGACGATGTCTGTTCCTCTTGCCGGCTGCGATCTGTCTGTTGGCCGCCCATGCCGGCCGGTCTGCCGAATCCGTTCCGTCGCCCTTGGCCGATTACGTTGCCAAGCCCGACGCGAGCTACCGTTGGGTCAAGAAGGGCAGCGGACGGATCCTGGCGACCGAGTACGCCGAGCTGATCCTCACCTCGCAGACCTGGCGCGACATCGTCTGGAAGCACCAGCTGTTCGTGATCAAGCCCTACTCGGCGCCCAAGGACGTGCGGCACGCGCTGCTGTTCATCAGCGGCGGCGGCTGGCGGGACGAACTGGAGACCTCGGCCTCGTCGTCGCCGCCCCGCGACGCTCAGATGTATGCGACGCTGGCCGAACTGCTGAAGACGCCCGTTGCGGTCCTGTTGCACGTGCCGCACCAGCCGATCTTCGACGGCAAAAAGGAAGACGCCGCCATCGCCTACACGTTCGACGAGTACCTCCGCACCAAGGACCCGGAGTGGCCGCTGCTGCTGCCTATGGTCAAGAGCGTGGTGCGCGGCATGGACGCGGCTGGGGAGTTCGCCCGCCGCCAATGGTCGCTGGACCTGAACACGTTCACCGTCACCGGCGCCTCGAAACGCGGCTGGACGACGTGGTTGACGTCGGCGGTCGACAAGCGAGTGACGGCGCTGGCGCCGATGGTGATCGACGTGTTGAACATGGCTCCGCAACTGGCCCATCAGGAAGAGGTCTATGGCCAGCCGTCCGAGCAGATTCACGACTACACCGAACGCGGGATGCATCGCAAGCTGCAATCGGCCGAGGGCAAATCGCTGGCGGCGATCGTCGACCCGTACCAGTACCGGCAGGCAATCCAGCAGCCGAAGCTGATCATCCTGGCCACGAACGATCCTTACTGGACCGTGGATGCGCTGAACCTGTACTGGGACGGATTGACCGGCCAGAAGTACGTCCTGTACGTGCCGAACAACATGCACGGCCTGAAGGATTACGGCCGCGTGTTCGGCAGCCTGAACGCATTGCACCAGCACGTCGTCCGGGGGCGGCAGTTGCCGCAGCTCGCATGGCAATACGAAGAGCGCGACGGCGGCGTCCGGTTGACCGTCAAGTCCGATCCGCCGGCCCGCCACGTCGTGGCCTGGATGGCGACGGCGCCCACTCAAGATTTCCGCCAGTCGGAATGGCAATCGCAGACGATGGTCCAGGAAGGGCCTCAGCACACGTTCCAAGTGGACCGCCGCCGCGACGGCTTCGCCGCCGTGTTCGCCGAAGCCGAGTACCAGGCGGAGGATTCACCGTACTACTTCTCGACGAACATACGGGTAGTCGGGGCCGAGTGAGTGACCGGTAGTCGGTAATCGGTTATCGGTGACCGGCGACCGGCGACCGGCGACGCGCAACCGATAGCCGACTACGGACTACTGATAACCGACTACCGATCACTGACTACCTACCACCTACCACCGATTACCGATTACCGATCACCGATTACGTCCCAACATGACCCAGGCATTCCTCACCGAACTGGCCCGCATCTTTCCGGCCGACCGGTTGCTGACCAAGCCGGTCCAGCTGCTGGCCTATGAATCGGACGCCTTGACCGCGTACCGTCAACGGCCGCTGGCCGTCGTCCTGCCGGAATCGCAGGACGAAGCGATCGCCGCGGTGCGGCTGTGCCATCAGCGGGGCGTGCCCTTTGTGGCGCGGGGCAGCGGCACCAGCTTGTCCGGTGGTTCGCTGCCGGTCGAGGACGGGATCGTGATCGCGCTGAACCGGCTGAACCGCATCAAGAAGCTGGACCCGGAGCAGCGGATCGCCGTGGTCGAAGCGGGGGTGGCCAACCTGCAGATCACCCAGGCGGCGGACCGTCACGGCCTGTACTATGCGCCGGACCCTTCCAGCCAAGCGGTCTGTACGATGGGCGGAAACGTGGCCTTCAATTCCGGCGGGGCGCATTGTCTGAAGCACGGCATGACCAGCAACCACATTTTGGGTTTGCGGGTCGTGCTGGCCCACGGCGAGGTCGTGGAGCTTGGCAGCGAGAGTGTCGAGGGCGTGGGCGTCGGCCCGGATCTGGTCGGCCTGTTCGTCGGCTGCGAAGGGACTTTCGGCATCGCGTTGGAGATGACCGTGCGGCTGCTGCCCAAGCCGGAACGTTACCGCACGGTGCTGGCGGCGTACAGGGATCTCGAAACGGCAGGCCGCGCCGTCGCGGCCGTGGTCGCGTCGGGGTTGTTGCCCGGCGCGATCGAGATCATGGACCGCTTGGCCATCGAAGCCGCCGAGGCGTCGGTCCAGGCCGGCTATCCGGCGAACGCCGAGGCCGTGTTGATCGTGGAATTGGACGGCGAGGCGGATCAGGTCGAGCGGGAGTTCTATCACTTGCAGCGCGTGATCGAGGATTCGCAGGCGTGCGAAGTGCGGATCGCCGAGTCGGACGAGCAGCGTTTGAAGATCTGGAAAGGCCGCAAGGGTGCCTTCTCCGCCGTGGGGCGGCTGAGTCCCGATTACGTCGTCCAGGACGGCGTCGTGCCGCGCGGCAAACTGGGCCGGGCGCTGGCCGAGGTCAATCGGCTGAGCCGCGATTACGGCCTGCGCGTGGCCAACGTCTTTCACGCGGGCGACGGCAACCTGTACCCGCTGATCCTGTACGACGGCAAGCAGCCCGGCGCCTTGGAACAGGCCGAGGAGTTGGCCGCCAAGCTCCTGCGGTACTGCGTCGAGCTGGGCGGATCGATCACCGGCGAGCACGGCGTGGGAATGGAGAAACGGGCCTACTTGCCGGCCATGTTCAGCGACGTGGACATGGAAATCATGAGGCAGATTCGGCGTGAGATGGACCCCCAGGAGATCGCCAACCGAGGCAAAATGTTCCCGGAAAAGAAGCCGGAGGCCGCGTCGAAACCACCGACGACGCTCGGCGCGGATCTTCGGAGTCCGCCGAAACCAAAGTAGAACGGAATTGATTCCGTTCTACGACACTCCGCACGAACCAGGACTCGAACTCACTTCTTATGACCACCGCCCTTCAACCCAAGACGACCGGCGAATTGCAGGAGATGGTGACGGCCGCACCCTTGGCGGCGGTGCGCGGCGGCGGCAGCAAGACGGCCTTGTCGACGCCGCCGGCGGGCGCGGTCTGCGTAGACCTGCGGCGCCTGTCCGGGATCATCGAATACGTGCCGGACGAGTACGTTTTCACCGCTTACGCCGGAACGCCGCTGCAGGAGGTGGCCGACGAGTTGGCCCGGCACGGACAGTACTTGCCGTTCGACCCGCTGCTGGTCCGCCGCGGCGCCACGCTGGGCGGGACGGTTGCGGCGAACTTGAGCGGCTCGGGCCGCTACCGCTACGGCGGAGTACGCGATTTCATTTTGGGCGTGCGGTTCGTCGACGGCCGGGGGCAGTTGGTCCGCAGCGGCAGCCGGGTCGTCAAGAACGCGGCGGGCTTCGATCTGCCCAAGTTCTTCGTCGGCAGTCTGGGCCGGTACGGGATCCTGACCGAAATCAGTTTCAAGGTCTTCCCGCGCCCGCGGTCGAACATGACGCTGGCCTTCACGTACCCCAGCCTGGCGGCGGCTCAGCAGGCGGTGTTCCGGCTCGCGACTCAGCCGCTGGACATCGACTCGCTGGACATGGAGTCGGCGGAAGGGACGGCGTTCCGGCTGCAAGTGCGCCTGAGCGGGCTGGAGGCCGGCTTGCCGGACCGCGTGGCGCGGCTGGAGACGTTCTTGCAGGGAGAACATCCGCGGTTGCCGCAGCGGCTGTTGATGGGCGGCCAGGAGGCCTCCTGCTGGGACGCGATCAACAGCTTGTCCTGGGTTCCCCACGGCGCTGGGTTGCTGAAAGTGCCCCTCGCGCCCCGCCAGGTGTTGGAGCTGGACGCGCGGGTTCACGCCGTGGCGCGACGTTACACGGCCGGCGGCAGCGTGGCCTGGCTGGCCCTGCACAACATGGAAGCGGCAAGGACCGTGCTGACCGATCTGGGACTGGTCGGTCTGCGCGTGCTCGGGCCGGGCGGCGATCCGTTTGTCGGCGTGCGCCGCGGCATGGTGCTGGCCCAGCGCGTCAAACGGGCCCTCGATCCGTCCGGCAAGTTCGGGGAGGCGTAGATGCAGCACCAGATCGACGCGGCGAAATTCGGACCGCGGGGAGCTGCGATGGCGCACGCCGTCCAGTCGTGCGTGCATTGCGGACTGTGCTTGCCGGCTTGCCCGACGTACCAGGTGCTGGGCGAGGAAATGGACTCGCCGCGCGGCCGCATCTACTTGATGAAGCACGTGCTCGAAGGCGAACTGTCCGCCGGCGACGCCCAGCCGTATCTCGACCGCTGTCTGGGCTGCTGGGCCTGCGTTCCCGCTTGTCCTTCGGGCGTCGCGTACGGCGAGTTGCTGACGCACTATCGCGCGGCGCTGGGCGACGGGCGTCTCCGCTCGTGGCGCGATACGGCGATCCGGAAACTGCTGGTGGAAACGCTCCCCTATCCCGCCCGGTTCCGCAGGGCCCTGGCCGCCGGCCGCTTGGGGAAATCGGTGCAACGGTTCGTCCCTGCCGCGCTACGGGGCATGTTGGAGCTGTTGCCCGCCGCCGTGCCGCCGGCCGAGCCGCTGCCCGACGTGGTTCCCGCCCAGGGCCGGCGGCGGGCCCGCGTCGCGCTGCTGGCGGGGTGCGTGCAGAGCGTCCTCGCGCCCGAAATCAACTGGGCGACGCTCCGCGTCCTGTCGGCCAACGGTGTCGAAACGGTCGTGCCGCAGGCGCAAGGCTGTTGCGGCGCGATCCTGATGCACATGGGCGAAGACGAGCACGCACGCCGGCTGGCGCGCCAGAACATCGAAGTCTTCCCCCAGGACGTCGATGCCATCCTGACCAACGCGGCGGGCTGCGGATCGGGGATGCACGAGTACAAGCTGCTGTTTGCCGGCGAGGACGACCTGCCGCGGGCCGAGGCGTTCGCCGCCCGCGTGCTGGATGTTTCTGTGTTCCTCGACCAACTGGGCCTGGAACCGCCCGGCCCGCTGCCGCTTCCGCTGCGGGCAGCTTATCACGACCCCTGCCACCTGTTGCACGCCCAGGGCGTGAAAGATCCGCCCCGCCGCCTGTTGTCGGCCGTGCCCAATCTGGAAGTGCTGGAGTTGAACGACGGCGGCATGTGCTGTGGTTCGGCGGGTGTCTACAACCTGGTTCAGCCGGAAATCGCCCGGCAACTGGGCGACCGCAAAGTGGCCCGCATCCTGGACACCGGCGCCGACGCCGTCGTGACCGGCAACATCGGCTGCTTGATCCAAATCCAAACCCACCTCCGCCGCCACTCCCACGACCTGCCCGTGTATCATACGATGATGATCCTGGACCGAGCGTACAACGCGGAAGCTGACGAGTGACCGGTGACCGGTGACCGGTGACCGACAACTGACAACCGATCACCGATCACCGATCACCTCTGACAACTGACCCCTGACCCCTGAGAACTGACAAAAACCATGTGGCTTCAAACCTACGACCCGCTGGGTAATCCGTTTCTGTCCACCGCGGTCGCGGCCTTGCCGGTCGTCGTCCTGCTGGGTGCGATCGGCGTGTTGCAGATCCGCATCCACATTGCGGCGCTGCTGGGGTTGTTCGTCGCTTTGGGCGTAGCCATGTTCGTGTACCGCATGCCCGTCAGTGTGGCGTTGGCGTCGGCCGGCTACGGTGCGGCGTACGGGCTGTTGCCCATCGGCTGGATCATCCTGAATCTCATCTTTCTGTATCAGTTGACCGTCAAGAAGGGCCTGTTCGACGTGCTGCGGGACCACTTGGGGTCGTTTGTGCCCGACAAGCGCGTGCTGCTGATCTTGATCGCCTTTTCCTTCGGCGCGTTTTTCGAGGGTGCGGCCGGTTTCGGCACCCCCGTAGCGATCACGGCCGCGATCCTCATGCAATTGGGTTTCACCCCGCTACAGGCTTCCGCCCTGTCGCTGATTGCCAACACGGCCCCCGTTGCGTACGGGTCCTTGGGCACGCCGATCATCGCCTTGTCCGGCGTGACCGGGCTCGACCAGCTGCAGCTCTCTGCGATGATTGGCCGTCAGCTGCCGTTCTTCTCGGTGATCGTGCCGTTTTGGGTCGTCTGGGCTTACGCCGGATTCCGCCGCACGCTGCAAGTCTGGCCTGCGGCGCTGACCGCCGGCGTTGCGTTTGCGGTCCCCCAGTTCCTCGTCTCCAACTTCCACGGTCCGTGGCTGGTGGACGTCGTCGGCTCCGTCTCGTCGATGCTGGCCCTGGTGGTCCTGCTCCGATTCTGGCGTCCACGGCCGGCAGCCGACGACATGGTGGCCCCCCACGCCGAAACGGCTTCCGACGGCCCGGCGGGGAGCCAGAGCACCGCCACCGCTGCGAAATCGGCTCCGCCCGCGTCGCGCGGCAACGTCTTCCAAGCCTGGCTGCCCTGGATCGTGCTCAGCGTCATGATCTTCCTCTGGGGTCTGCCGATGGTCAAACAGCGATTGAACTCGCTGTCCGAGCCGAAATTCAACGTGCCCGCGTTGCACCACGTCGTCGTCCGCGGCTATCCCGTCGTCCCCCAGCCGACGCCGGAGGCGCCGACCAAGCCCGAGGAGGCGGTCTACAAATTGAGTTGGCTCTCGGCCACGGGCAGCGGCATCCTGATCGCCGCCGTGCTGGCCGGCTTCCTGATGGGATTCTCGCCCGTGCAAATGCTGCAGACCTACGGCCAGACGCTGGTCCGCGTCCGCTTTTCGCTGCTCACGATCGCCGCCATGCTGGCGCTGGGTTACGTCACCAAGTATTCCGGCACCGACGCCACGCTCGGCCTGGCGCTGGCCAAGACCGGCGTCCTGTATCCGTTTTTCGGCACGCTGCTGGGCTGGCTGGGCGTGGCCTTGACCGGTTCGGACACCGCGTCCAACGTGTTGTTCGGCAGTTTGCAGAAGATCACCGCCAGCCAAGTAGGCGTGAGCGCAATCCTGATGTGTGCCGCCAACAGCAGCGGCGGCGTGATGGGCAAGATGGTCGACGCCCAGAGCATCGTTGTGGCCAGCACGGCCACCAACTTCTACGGCCACGAAGGCAGCATCCTGCGCGTCGTGTTCGTCCACAGTTTGGCGCTCGCCGCCCTGGTCGGTATCCTGGTGATGCTGCAAGCGTACCTGTTCCCCTTCACGGAGATGGTCGTCCGTTGACAGGTTGTGCGCGCGTCTCAGAACGCTGGCAGGAAAACGGGGGCAGGAAAACGAGAACCTCCCTCCGCATTTTCCTGTCAGCACCGTCTTCCCTGAAAAGCAAACGCCGGAGTCCACGCCCATGCGTTCGCCGATCGTGTTTGTGTCGTCCACATCCGAGGACCCGTATCGTCGAGCAAGGCGGCTAGTCCAGCCACTTCGGTGGAGAGAGAACCTGGGCACCTCGGTTGTCCACTTGGATTGCGTCGCCAATCCCGATCAGCCACTTGTCGAAGGAAGTCGAGAGTTCGGGAGTGCTGGTGACCGGCCGAAGCGTCATTCCCAAGTTGTCGTGCAGGTGCCGCCATGCCCGATGACCATCGAAACGAGGGTCTTCCTCATCCAAGCTCGCGTAAAGCTCCATCGTCATCGTCTCCGCAGAAATCGGGATCGCACTCGGAACTTCACGGGGAATTGGGCGGTACGCGCAGAACTTCGAGGGAGCGAACAGCGTCGTCTTGGGATCGAAGACGAAATAGCGCACTCGGCGGCGCCCCCACAAGTCGCGGCCACTGTCGGTCAAGAGCGACCGGTTCCAATGCTGGAGGTTGCAGATGACATCCAACAAATCGCCGACGAAGAACACCTTGTAGCGATCCGTCGTTCCCAACGGCTCGGAGATCTGCATGGCACGAGCGATTTCGCGTTGCGGCTCCAAGTTCATGGCCATGAGTGCCCGCTTGTCCAGGTGATTCAGGCGGCGAATCTCGTCAGGCGCAAGGGTCGGGAAGAGCGTGGTCTGAAAGGCACTCATGCCGATGTGCCGCATCAAGGTAATGGTGTTGGCGGCGAGGTTACGACGGCCCCTGGCCACATGCCAACTGACCATCGAGACGAATGTCTCGCCGGGGCTCTGAGGTTGGAAAATGTGCGCGGTGGCGAACTTGGCGTGATTGGCCACGGGGTCCGCCCTGCTGACTTCAAACTCGATCCACAGCCTGCGCTGGCCATCCTCTCTCTCCAGAAGCACGTCGGCCTTGGGGGCGTAGCCGAACAACTCGGCCAGCGACGAATCGAGAACCGGGACTTCGCGGCGGCATGTCCACCCTCGAGGGCAGACCTCGGCGAAGCTATCCTGCAAGTATTCGGTGATCGCACCCATGATGCCGCGCCGACCGGATCATCCGGCTACTTCGTCAGATAGGCCCGAATCAGATAATTCGACACCAAGTCCACATGTCGCTTCGTGTTGTCGAGTTCATCCCAGGCAAGCCCGTCCAGAGGTTCCCAGACACCGGCAGTCCAACGGCAAAGTGATTGGAGCTTCTCGAGTTCTCGGATCGTCTGCTCGACACGATCGTCCGCAGCAAGGTCCACGGCCGGAAGCACCCGATTCATCAGACGCCCCATGATGCGAATGCCCACGGGATGCATCAACCGGCTCTTCTTCGCCGGTTTGCCCCAGGCTTCCGGGAAAACCGACTTGACGGCAGCCCAGTAGGTACGGCACGCCCTGCAAAGTCCGTCCACATCCGTCTCACCGCCCGCGATATTGCGATACGGAAACAGAGCGCCGTAAGGACTGGACAGGCTGTCGGCAATGATCTCGCACAACGCCGCGCGAGACACGGGAGAACGGGACGGCGCCTTCCCAGGTTGCGAGGAGCCGATCAGCTGGTGAAACGGCGAGTCCGGGTCGTCGTTCAGCCATTGGCAGACGGCGTCGGGCAGTTCCTGCGCAGCGATGCGCGGGGAGATGGGGACCGCTCGGCTGGGAAGCAACCGATCCGCGAAGCCGACCGGCAAGGGATGCGTGCTGTGAATCCGATCGAACAGCTGACGGATGACACCCGGATCGTCCGACACAACGGCACAGACGGGAACGGCAAACTCGATGCCTTGGCGGCCGGAAAATGCGAGCAGTCGGTGGAAACCGTCGAGGACCCGTGCAGGCTTTCGGCCGGCCCGCGTGCGCAACGGAATCTCGATCATTCCGGAGGTCGCCAAACCGTCCGAGACATCTGGCCCCCGGCTGCTGCGAAAACGCACTTCGGGAGACAAGGCGATGACAACCGTTGTCAACAACAGGGCATCGCCGGCATCGAGGCCCGACTGGATGTCCGCAATGTGCTGCGCAGCCGAGGGCTGATCGGCTCGCAGCAGTTCCTCCAGCGATTGCTTGTGATCCGGCGAGACGCCCCCAATTGCAGTCAGGTCCGCGGGCGAAAGACTGAGCAGGAATACGTCGTATCCGGCGGCTTGTGTTAGCCGCAATGCTCGACGCTTGAGCGGCGCAGACGTCGTCACCATTTTGTCGTCTCGATATGCATGCTTTGAGTAGCTCAGTTGGGAAAACTGCGTTGACAGCAGCTTTTCAACTGGTGCAATTGTAGCAGCAGAGTTTCCGCTTCGCAAATACAGTTTTCCAGATCCAGGGGAGAAAGGGGCAATGCCGATCATCGTCGCTGGGCCGTAGTCTTTCCGTCGCGTCTTCGGCTCATCGCCGGGCTTGCCATTGCCGGCGGCGCGCGGATTCCTCCTGCCACGACAGACAACGTACCACACGAATCTGGCCCGCCTGCACGCCAACGGCCAGCGGCAGTCATCAGCTCGAAAAAGGGCCCCGTGCCAAACATCCGCCGCCATGCCAGGCATCAGACTTAATGTCACCACCCGGATTATGTAATTCCTGGCTCCCGCACGATTGCGGAACGGACACCGCGGCTGCAGTGTTGCTGGCAGACGTCGAGCAACTGGACGCAAGCTCGGACCCATCGTCGGGTTGTGTGGAAATTGGGAGACCTAGCCGTGTCTTCGACTGCTGAATCTGACGGGATGCAGCTCGCCCCCCAGGCGTGCCTGTGCAGCTCCACGATCCGCCGATAGAGTTCGATCCGCTGGCGGTAGTTGAGTGTGACACACTTGTCCCAGCCATTCGCTGCCAGAGTGTCGGCCTCGCGGCTCCAAAGAAGGTAGGTATTGTACTCCTCCAAAGTCACTGATTTTTGGGCATGGAGGGCCTGTGCGCACTGCCTCCGATACCCGTTGTCGAGCAGACTCATTACCTCTGGCGTTATGGCGAACACCACCCGCAGTGGGCTGGTCGCGCGATTGGAGCAGTACCACGCCAAAGTTCGAAAGCAGGCTGGGTGCCCCCTCTCGGAGATCTGTCGAACGACGTTGTCCAGTTCGTCAACAAAAAGAAACAAACCTCGGTGTCCCGTCAGTCGAAGCCAATCAACGACCAATTGCATCCTATAGGCGGCGTTGAATCGCGCGTAAGTGCTTTTCGCAACTAGATCTTCCGCGGAAAGAAATCGAAGGAAGGCCGCCAAGCCGTAAGGGTTCACGGTGTTCGGCAGGACGTCTTCATGCTGCACTCGGGATGTCTCTCGACCTCCATACTGGGCAACAAGTCTGGGCCAAAGTTCTTGGCCGCCGTAGTATTGCCAGTCGCTTTGGGTGCTGACACGTCGGTAGATAATCCCCTGCGGCCCGAACTGCTTGTAGGCGATACCGTGGTCATCGAGGATGACGCCAGGTGCCGAAGTCATTTCGGCATGGCTAGCCACCGAACCAGGACCACCACGTGAAAACAACGCATCGACGGCGATGTGGAAGTTGGCTGAGTCACAGCCAACCGGCATGTTAGGGACGACTTGCCGGAGGCCATTCAGCACCTGTTGTACTCGATCGAACGGTTGATGCGTCAGCCAATGTCGCAAGATCGCCCCCATCCCTTGATGACCAACGAAGGCGTTGAGTGGAGACTGTAGCGAGCGGAGGATCACCGAAAGGTGACGTTGAGGCTGATGGAGCGCTCCTTCATCCTTGTTGACGTCTAGCGAAGCCACCGCAAAACCAGCATCAAGTGCCCGCCTGCACGCAAATGCTCTGACAAAAGACTTGCCTTCCCCGTATTCCCCGGTCACCGCGAACCAACGAGGCGAGGTTTGCTCCGAAAAGAGAGCCCCGAGCTGCTGTTGAAGTCGGTCCACGCCTATCGCCAGGAAGTCGATAGCCTCGACCGGCGGCACCCCGCGTTTCAGTCGAGCTAAGTTGCGTCGGCACTGCAGCACTTCCGGTTTTCGACCAATACCATCAGACGGTTCGATTGTTGGGGTTACGTGGGCACCATCGGATAGCGATTGGCGTCGAAGTGTACACGGGCGTGGGAGTTGACGATCACGGAGAGGACCTCGTCGGTGTCGAACGGCAAGGCCGGCAGGGGCCGCAATCGCGGGCGTTCCTGCTCGAACCGATCCACCGGCCGTTGTCCCGTGGCTTGGTGCAGTCGCACGTTGGCCACTTCCTCCCGCCACTGGACGGCCAAGTGGCCGTAGTCCTCCCAGCGGGTGAGCTCCTCCGCGCGGCCTGCCAGGGCATTGTGTTTCACGTACCGCACGCGGGCTTCTACGATGCCCTTGGATTCCGGATCTCGCCGGGCGCAGGCGATGGGCTCCATGCAGAAGTGGCCGCACAAGGCCAGGAACTCCGGATGCAGACATGCCGAACGGCCGTGACCATTGCCCGTTCTGGTCCCAGGATTATCCTATAAGGACCTGCCGATCGGCAACGGCGACACGGCGGTGGCCCAATTCGCCAGGATGGCGATGGGACAGTACGACACCGATCAGGCCGCGGAAATCAGGCAGCAGCTGTTGAAGTATTGCCATCTCGACACCCTGGCCATGGTCGAACTCCACTGCAGACTACTGGAAATCGCGACGGCCACGCCGTAAGTGGATCAGCAGGAAGTCGGTCGCCGGTTCGATGTATTTACGGAAAAGACTGTGGTGCAACACACTGACACGGCAATCGACGGGTCCGGCGTCAAAACCCAATTAGCTGCGTCGCGATTACGGACTCCGACGCCGCGACAGTCGCGGCCTGACTTGCACAGCCCTTTCCCGCCGTCAACAAGACGCTCGGCTATCCTCGTTTCGGAGATCGCACATGTCCCGTTTGGTGACGCCACACGAACTGTCCCGCCAAGTCCTCGTCGAAATCGTCTCCGGAGTTCAAGCCCTGCTCTACCTCGACGTGAAGGGCGAGCGAGAATTCTGGAATCCGGGCAAGGAGTGGGGCGGCGCCGACGTTTGCAACAGCATCCAGGACCTCCTGCACCAGCACGGCCTGGTCCCCGACGACGAGCAACCGTGTGACATACCGCGCACGGACGTGCGGCAGTTGGTGGACTCGGCCAGATCCAAGGGCCTCCAACCCGATGATCTGGATGACGCCGTCCACGACCATGCCAGCGCACTCGCCTGGGGGATCAACAACGGCGGTTTGGCCGAACAGATCGAGTTCCTAGTCGATCAGCAGGGTGTGCCGGAAACGCAAACGCTGCTGACCAGGATCGCCGAAGGCAAGACGAGTCACTGAAACGGCCAGTGGGGCCGGATGCAACAAACCCGCAACCCATCGGAGTATCGCCATCATGAAGATCCTGCTGAAGACCGAAAGCTCGGACCCGGATTTCAACGCCGACTGCGAGTGTGCCGTGCTCGACGTGACACCGGAACTCCTCCAGCAAATCAAGGCACGGGTGAAAATCGCCCGCCAAGCAGCCAAGGCCGACAGCGACCTTTGGGAGCTGTACTTCTGGGGAGGCGCACCGCCCTTTCACGGCTACGACCTGATCGAAGCATGTGCGGAGGCCGCCGCCGAATCCGGAGACCCCGGCCAAGACGGCTGGGAACGCCGTACACCGACGCGCGCAAGACAGCCGGGGGCCGCTGACCAGCGACCGGTAGTCCCGACCACCCGTCGCGCGTGGCACATGCCCCGGACATAGCCGTTCGCCGCCGGGCGACGCTCACAGGGGTCACGATCGTGTGGCTGAGCGGCTGCCTGGCAGCACCTGCCGGGTCGGGCGGCTACGTGGCCCACGTCGCGACGCCGGGGCCGCTTCGCCAAAGACGCCACTTCTGCCCGTGAACGCGGCACGGACGAACGGCGGGACGCGGGGGCGGGAATGGTCTGGTCGCGGTCCTGTGGGCCAGCACCTGCCGGATCGCGGCCAAGCGGCTGACCGCTTATAGCCGGACGTTGCGGGTTCAGGCCCGACTGGGTCGCCCGATGGCGGGCCAAGCTCAGCGTCCGTGGGGTGTCTTGGACCGACAGTAGCCAGCGAGGCTCGACGCTTGGCGTCGGAACGCGGCACCCCCGCGTCCATCACCCGCCGGATCGCGGCCAGCGCCTGCCGTACGATCAGTTGCCTTGGGCACAGGCAGTCGAGCATCTGGCAAACCGGCGCCAAGTTCAGTACCCTAGCCCCTAAGGTGCAGCCCTACCACCTTCAGGATGCAGCCGACTTTTGGCCGCCCGTCCACGCTCGAACGGCGGCTGCTTTTTCCACGTCGATCAGAAGTCTTTACAACCGCGAGGGGAAGATGGTCTGGAACAACGAACGCGAGCAGGAGTCGGCCTGCGGTCCGGGTGCCGCCGCCTGTTGCACATCGAATCCTGAACCACTGATTCAGAAGTACAGACACTTGGCGGACTTCCACCTCACGCGCGTCATGGGTGCGTGGGTGGCCATCTCCCACGGCAAGGTGATTGAAGTGGAGCGATCTTGTGCGATGCAATCCTGTCCGCTGCAAGCCATGCTGAGCAACGCCGACATAGAAACCTACGCCCAGGAGAAGATCTCGCAACTCAAGCAGTTCACGCCGGAGCGGGAAGTGTGGCAGGCAGATTTCGGGGTTCCTTTCGGTGCCAGCGAAATGTTCATGGTGGCGCTACGGAAAGGCGTCATCGACTGTGCGGTAACGGTTTGCGACGGTGCAGGAACCGTGGGTACGAATGTGCCGGAGGTTGTCCAAGGCATCGGTGCCCGCATGAACGGAGTCTTCTACACCAGCCCCATTCGCCAGGTGCAAGAGAAGCTCCGCTCCCACCAATGCATCCTGCTGGAAGATGCCAGGATCGATCAGGTGGAGGGAGTCCACAGGGCGATCGCAGCAGGTTTCTGCCGAATTGCTGTGACGGCGAACGCGCGGGTTGGCTCGCGTCTGGACGAGTTCCGCGAATTGGAAAGAACCGCAGGCGTATCGGTCACCGTGGCTGCTGTATGTACTACCGGCATTGACGCAGACCGGGCGAACGAGGTTGTGACGACAAGCGACTTGGCCTGGGCGTGCGCCTCGCGCCAGGTACGTGAACAAGCCGTTCAGGCCCGCGTGCAAGTCACGCAAGGCATCCCGATCTACGTCTACACCGCGCGGGGATTGGAGATTCTGGCGGCATATTCCGACGATGCGGGAGCGAGAATCCTCCGCGGACTGGACGCCGACAAACAGTACTTGCTGGCTGCCGGTAGAAGAGACGGCGTGCCCGTGGTCCTGGGAAACTACCCGTTGCGGCTGCGTGAGGCTCAGCTGCCCGTCCGGGCTGCGAATGAGCCGGTGCCCCTGACATGAAGTCGTCCAGCAGTATCATTTCGACTGTGAATACGCTAAGGATCGCCATTTTGCCAGTGGTCTCGGCCCAAGAGATTCCGGGTGGAAGCCGCTACGTCGCGACGCCGGGCCGCCCGCGGCCACAGCCGCGACTTCCGTCCGTGAACGCGGCACGGGCGTACGAGGGGTGGCGGGCGAGCACCTGTCGGCTCACGGCTGCTGTTCGATTACCTGGTCATCGGCCAGGTGCTGCCCGCCAATCCGGCGGCGGCCGTCCGCGGCCCCAAGCACGTGGTGAAACGCGGCAAGACGCCCGTACTATCGCCGGATCAGGCCCGCACGCTGCTGGATTCGATCGACGTGACG
>CAYUFW010000116.1:16448-22176 GCA_964443915.1 uncultured Pirellulaceae bacterium | reverse complement strand
ACAATACTCAACCATAGGACTTAACCGCCGCGACGTTTCATAGGATCTACCTGTTGGCGTCCCGAGTCGCGAAAGTCACGAACGGGAAGCGGCCCTAGGACAAGTGCTGATGATCACCCTCGAACGTCTGACTTCTCTGCTGGAGCGGTTCCCGCGTCTGACCGTCGGCCTCGTCGGCGACTTGTTCCTGGACCGCTACCTGGAGATTCCCGCCGCGGTGCCCGAGTACTCGATCGAGACGGGGCTGGAGGCGTACCAGGTGACGCGCGTCCGCCACAGTCCGGGCGCGCTCGGCACGGTGATGAACAACCTGGCCGCGCTGGGCGTGGGTACGATCCGGCCGGTCACGGTGATCGGCGACGACGGGCACGGGTACGATCTGCTGAAGTCGCTTTCGTCGCTGCCCGTCGACACACGGCACATCGTGCGCTGTCCTGATCGCCTGACTCCGACGTACACCAAACCGCTCCGCCAGGGCGCCGACAGTGTCTGGCAGGAACTCCATCGCTTGGACGTGCGGACCCGCGCCCCGCTGGACGAGGCGACACTCCGCCAAGTCTGCCGCCAGTTGGACGAAGTGGTCCATTCGTCCAACGGCTTGATCGTGCTGGATCAAATCAGCGAAGAGAACCACGGCGTCGTGCATGACGCGGTTCGCTCGCACCTGGCCGAGATCAGCCGCAATCAGCCGGAGCGGCTGATCTACATCGACAGCCGCGCGTTTCTGGACCGGTTTCACTTCGGCACGCTCAAGGGAAACCGCTCGGAGATTCTGGCTGCCGCGGGCGCGGAGGCCGGCGTCGAGCAAGCGGTCCGGAAGTTGGCCGACCGCACCGGCCGGCCCGTGTTCTGCACGGTCGGCGAAGACGGTTGCCTCGTCGGCCGGCCCGGCGGCGAGACCGTGCGGGTGCCCGGATATCGCGTCAGCGGCCCGGTGGACATCGTTGGCGCCGGCGACAGTGCGACCAGCGGCATCGTGCTCTCCCTGCTGGCCGGCGCGACCGAGACCGAAGCGGCCGCCGTCGCCAACCTGGTCGCCTCGATCACCGTCCAGCAAATCGGCACCACTGGCACCGCCACGCCGCAACAGGTGCTCGACCGCTGGCGGGAGATGCACGCCGATCCACAGGCCTGAACCGTAGCCCGGACCGAAGTCTCATGAAGCCCATCCTGATCGTGAAGCTCGGCTCGACCCTGCCCTCGCTCGCCCTATCGCGCGGGGACTTCGAGGATTGGATCGGGACTCGACTGGATGTTCCGCGCGAGCGGGTCACCGTACACGACCCGAAGCAGGCCCCGCTCCCGGACCCGCAACTCTTCTCGGGAGTGATCCTGACCGGTTCGCACTCCATGGTGACCGATCACGAAGCCTGGAGCGAGCGGACGGCGAAGTGGATTCCTGCGGTGATGGAGGCACAGACGCCGCTGCTGGGCATCTGCTACGGCCACCAACTGATCGCCCATGCCCTCGGCGGCGACGTCGGGGTGAACCCTCGCGGCCGCGAATTCGGCACCGCCGAGATCGCCTTGCGCGAAGCGGCACGCCACGACCCGCTGTTCACGGGCCTGCCGGCCAAAATCCTGGCCCACACCAGCCACACCCAGTCCGTACTGCGCCTCCCGCCGGGGGCCACGTGGCTTGCTTCCAGTCGCCTCGATCCCCATCACGCCTACGCCGTCGGCAGGACCACCTGGTCTGTCCAGTTCCATCCCGAATTCGACGTCGTGACGGCGAAGGCGTACATCGCCGAGGTCGCCGACCTGTTGCGCGCCCAAGGCGATAGCCTCGAACATCTCCAAGACTCCGCCGCCGAGACGCCGCACGCGGAAGACCCACTGAGGCGGTTCGCCACGCTCGCCGGCGTCACATCGCCGAACCTCTGCGCGGTGCTAGCAGGCGGTCCGCCCGGCTTGCCCGAACCGGCGGGCCCGCCGGTCCAGCGCGACCTGTAATGAAAAGGAAGTCCCTAATCCTTCCGTGACAAGGCCATGCCAGCCACACCTTCAGCCACAGGAGCCTCCGACATGAGACCCGCCAGACTTTCCACGCGTTTCCGGCACTTTCGATCGTTTTGTCATGCCGCCTTAGGTGCCGTCCTCGTGTGCCATCTTGCACTCGCGTGCCACGCCGCCGAGCCACCGCGGATGAAGCGGGCCGAGGCCTTTCTGGGCATCCACTTCGACTTTCACGCGGGCGACGACTGCGATCGGGTCGGCGCCCGGACGACCCCGGAGATGGTCGAAACGGTCATCGACAAGGTCCGGCCCGACTACATCCAGATCGACTGCAAGGGGCATCGAGGCTATTCGAGCTATCCGACCAAGGTGGGCAACCCCGCCCCCGGCTTCGTCGGCGATCCGTTGCGAGTCTGGCGCGACGTGACGCGCAAGCGTGGAATCGCCCTGTTCATGCACTATTCGGGCGTTTGGGATTACCACGCCGTCTCCGTCCATCCGGAATGGGCGGCCGTCAACGCGAACGGTAAACCCAACGACAAGGCCGCGTCCGTGTTCGGGCCCTACGTGGACGTGCTGATGATTCCGCAACTCCGCGAACTGGCCGGCAAGTACGGCGTGGACGGCGTCTGGGTCGATGGGGATTGCTGGGGCACGACGCCCGACTATGGCGAGAAAGCCGTGCGCGAATTCTGCCGGCAGACGGGGGCCACGTCCGCTCCCCGCAAAGCCGGCGAGCCTTTCTGGAACGAATGGATGGACTTCCAGCGGGAAGGCTTCCGCCGTTACCTGCGCCACTATGTGGACGAATTGAAGGCCTCGCACCCGGATTTCCAGGTCATCAGCAATTGGGCGTTCAGCGATCACATGCCCGAACGAGTCTCGGCCGGTGTGGCGGGCCTGTCGGGCGACTTCTCGCCGGACGACAGCGTGAACTCCGCCCGCTTCGCCGGACGCTGCCTGGAAGACCAGGGCGTGCCCTGGGACCTGATGTCGTGGTCGTTCAGCCGCAAAACGCCGAAACAGAAGCCCGCCGTGCAACTGATGCAGGAAGCGGCGGTCGTGCTCGCTCTGGGCGGCGGATATCAAGCGTATTTCAAGCAGGATCGGGACGGCGCCGTGCGCGATCCGGCCGAGATGGACGTGATGGCCCAGGTGGCCCGCTTCTGCCGCGACCGGCAAGCCTCCTGCCACCGGTCCGTCGCGGTGCCGCAAATCGCGTTGCTGTACTCGACGGCCGGTCACTATCGGGAATCACCGCGGCTGTTCCATTGGGCCGGCAGCAACGGTGTCGCCGTGCTGCGCCGGGCGCTCACCCAGATCCTGCAGCACCAATACGGCGTGCAGATCCTGAGCGAGCATCACCTGCAAGGCCAAATGCACCAGTGGCCGGTGATCGTCGTGCCGGGCTGGACGCATCTGGAACCGGACTTTCGCGACCAACTGGCGGCGTATGCCAAGACCGGCGGCTGCCTGCTGCTGATCGGTCCCGGCCCGGCCCAGCTTTTCAAGGCCGAACTGGAGGCGAAGCCCAACGACTCCATCGTGGCCGTCGAGAGCGTCGATGCGGCGTTTCCCGGCGTCCTCCAACGGGTTTTCCCCGCACCGATCGTTGAAGTCCGTGGTGCCAGGGACGTGGATGTCAGCCCGAGAATGCTGAACGGCAAATTATCAGTTCACGTGGTGAACACCTCCGGACCACACGCCGACGCACCGGACGGTGGCATCACGGCCATCAAGCCGGTCGGACCGTTGACGGTTTCGATCCGGCTGAACGACGCTCCCCAGTCGATAACGCTGCAGCCGCAAGGCAAGCCGCTGGAAGTCAACTGGTCCGAGGGCCGAGCCACAGTTACCTTGCCGCAGCTGGATCTGTATTCGATTCTGACGGTAGAGGCCAAAAAAACAAAATGAACGACGGACGCGTGCTACAGTCCACGACGCCAAACGCGCCCCGCAGGTTCCAAAGGGCCCAGCCGATGCCGTGCCCCTTGCAGATCTCGAGCACGTCGGTCATCCACGCCAGGAAGACGTCGTAGGGCGTCTTGTTGTAGCTGCCGCCTTCGCCATCACCTTTCGGCGTGTCCGACTCTCCGGACGCGTCGCCGACCGTGAATCGCCACCCGCGGCTCCAGGGGCTCCAGGCTTCTTGGGCGTCGCAGGCGCGGACTCGCCAGTAGTATGTCTGCCCTGGCACCAGCCAGCCCTCGGGCACGGGCCACTCGGGCCGGTCCGAGAACGTCAGTTGGTCGAAGTTCGGCGATACCGGATAGACGAAGTCGTCGCGCGGAGTGACTTGCACGTGGTATCCGGTAATCGCGTCGCCGTCAGGGTCCTCGGCCGCCGGCCAGGCAAGCTTCGGCAGCGCGTCCTTGCCCACCGTCGAGCGGTCGCCGGGCGCCGTGGGCTGTGCCGGCGCCTGGGGCGGGCGCGTGGCCGAATTCTCGCGCCAACCGTGCGTGATCCGCACCTGACGCTCGCCGACCGTCCGATCGCGATACACCACCTCGTTGCGGCCGATGGCCAGCGACGGCAGCGACGTGGCTGCCATCTGCAAATCCAGCTCCAGGTACACGCCTTCCAGCCCTACATCGTCCGGCGCTTGCGGCGCAGTGAATTCGTACTTCACGTAAAACGCACAACGCTCCGGCGCGAACTTCCCGCCCAGCACGGCGTCGATGGCCAGATACCGCTCGAACGTCCCCGTCTCGTCGTCCTTGGCCGACCAGATTTCGGTCCAGTCGCTGTCGTCGATCGACAGCAAGATCCGCAACGGCGTTTGGCCGTCCTTGCGCACGAACCGCCCACCGATCACCCCGCCGACGATCGGATAGGGCGACTGCATCTTGTAGGTCACCGAACTGGCCAGGCCCGGCGTGTCGGCGTGGACCGGCGGCGTTGCGCCGTCCTCGACGATCCTCTTCACGTTGCGTTCTGCCAGCACGCCGTGGAGCGATGCGGGCGAGCGCAAGTCGGGCTGGTAGATCAGCTTGCCGTTGGCCAGATGATAGGGCAGCAGGTTGCTGTTCCGCATGTTCTGGCCGCAGCGGAATTTGCCCTCGTGGCCCCAGCGCCAGATGATCTTCTCGCCGGGGCGCAAGGTGAGGGTCATGGTGCTCGTCCAGCGATCGATGGGCATGCCGGCTGACGGGTAGTGGCGCTCGTACAAACTGGTGTGCGACTTGGCCATCGGTTTGGCAGCGAAGCCGCCTTCGTGCGTCCGCGCGGCCAATTCTGGCTGCCGGTGGAGCGACTCGTAGCCGGCGAGCGTGCGGTTGTCGGCCTCCAGGTAAAACGCGCGGGCTTCGGGATCCAGCAGGTGCCAACGGCCGTCGTAGAAGACCTCGGCCACGCAGTGGTTCTCGTACTCGTCGAAAGGACACATCCACACGCACCGCGCCGGCAGGCCCGCACACCGGGCCAAGACGGCGCAGGTGGTGGCTCCATACTGACAGCCGCTGCAATAGTAGCAGTTGGCCGCCTTCACCGGATCGCCCCTTTCATGGAAGCTGTTCCGCGAGGGATGGGAACGGACGTCGGGCAGCAGGATGCCCACGCGGCGGTTGTTCTCGTGGCCTTGCACCTCGATGCTGGCCGTGAAGGCCCAGATCGCCAGCGCTTTTTCCGCGTCGCTCATGCCCGGTTTCAGAATGCCGGCCAGCATTGTCTCGGCCGAGAACCAGTCGCGCCGGCCGTCGATCACGATCCGCCCCTTGCCGCCGCGCAGGTCCTTGATCATGTCCCAGTGCAGCGACGACTTGTTGACGCCGCC
>CAYUFW010000116.1:0-16438 GCA_964443915.1 uncultured Pirellulaceae bacterium | reverse complement strand
TCACGATCCGCGGGGCCACCACGTCGCTCGTCCCCACGTTCTCCAGCACCAGGTACTCGTTGGGCTGGAAGCCCCAATCCAGGCGCTTGCTGCCTCCGTACGTGTCGGGGTACTTGGCCGTGTTGAACTCGTCCAGCGTCCCGCCCATCGTCACCGCGAACGTGTGCGGCGCGGCGCCAACGGTCTCGACGTGTTGCCGTTCGGCCGGCGGCAGGGCGAACGGTTGGGCGGCGGGCAGGGCGGCCTGGGGCAAGCGGAAGTACGGGCCCTGGCCCGGCCGCGTGCTGTTGCCCGTCCAACCGGTGGGCCGGAACTGCGGGTCGTCGGTCAACCGCAGGCAATCCACGGCGGCCTCGGCGCGCCCCACGTCGCAAAGCCGCAATTCGACCACCCGATCTTCGCCGACCGTGACCTGGCCGGCCAGTTCCCACACGAAGCCGTAACCCTCGGTGCCCAAGTGCGTCGGCGGCAGGCGCGTTCCGTTGACTTCGATGCTGAACTCGCGATCGTGGAACCCCGAATCGGCCGGCCCGCCCAGCAGGGCGCGGACCCACACGTCGTACGTGCCCGCGCGGTCCAGAGTCAGCTTGAAACTGGGATGCGTCGGGGCGATCAGCATCCGTCGGCGATTGGCCAGATAGCCCTCGCCGCTGAAGCCCGGCAGCTTCGCCTGCACTTCCCAGTCGGCCGCCGCCTGGAGCGCCGCCGCCTGGAAGGTCTCCGCTTCGATGAGCGTCCCCGAAGCGACAGCTGGCGGACTCCCCGCCAGCACCCCAGCCAGAACAGCAACGGCGAAAGTCGTCATCGAACTTCTCCCGATCGAGAGCGATTGTCCACCCAGCGTGTGAGTCTAAAGCTTGCCCGCTCCCAAAGCAAGCAATCCGCCTCAGCCGTCAGAAGGCGTCCGCCTTCGCCGTCGCGACTTGAGATTGTGGACGTGCCCCTGGCGTTCCCAACCGCTTGGGCTTTACGAGTCGAACGGCGCGGGATAAGCTGAGTGAGTGGTCGATTGGCCAACCGGGTCCGAGCAAAGCCGGAGATAACGGACATGGGGAAGTATCGGGCGAACTTCTTGCGCCGTGAGCGATGGTGGGTTGGGTGGACGGACGACGTTCCCGGCGCGCTGACTCAGGGCGAGACGCTGGAGGAAGCTCGCGAGAACCTCCGCGACGCCATTCGCCTCATGCAGGAACCCGTCCAGGTCGAGGACCTGCCCGACGCATCGCCCGCGCAACTGGTCCAAGAGGTGATCGAGGCGTGAAGCGGCAACAGCTCATCCGCCACCTCCGCCGTCAAGACTGCGCGTTGCTGCTGGAAGGTGCCAAGCACTCGCGGTGGATCAACTTGCGAGACAGGACGAAGCAGGCCACCGTCCCCCGGCACACCGAGATCGACGACCACTTGGCGCGACTCATCTGCCGGCAACGGGGTGTTCCCCCGGTCAAGTGAATCGCCTGCCCTCTGCTCGCGCTCATGGTACATCTTCAAGGTAAACACCGTCCTGGCACAGCGTGGACTGTAGTTTTGCGACGTCCACCTGCGTCATGCCCACGCCGCCAGTCAGCGCCAGGGCGGCGCAGGTGCCCACGCCTTGGCCCATGACCATGCAGTGGGTCTGGACGCGGACCGACGAATGGCCCTCGTGCGTCGACGAGGCACAGCGGCCGACGACGGCCAGGTTGGGCAGCGTCGGGTTGAGGCACATGCCGAGCGGAATGTGGTAGCTTTCGCCCACCGGCACCATCGTCTCCGGCTTGTGGTCGGCCCAGGTCGTGTGCCCGGTTCCCTTGGGATCGTGGATGTCGATCATCCAGACGCCGTGGCCGATGGCGTCGGACTGTTTGACCGCCTTGACGACCATCTGCGCGTCGAGTGTCTTCAGGCCGCGAATCCGGCGCGACTCGCGGATTCCCAAGCTGAATCCGGTCTGCGTGACTTTGGCCTGGCTGAAGCCGGGCATTTCCTTGCGCCAGAGTTCGACATACCGGTGGACCTGGCGGCGGGCTTGCACGGTCAGCCGCGTCAGTTCCCTCTCGCGGAGCGGATTGCCGGCCGCCGGGCACATGTTGTACGACACGTCCGGCGACTGCGGGCTGCGCAGGTAATGGCGGGCGGCGGCTTCGAGGAACTGCGGAAACTGGCCTTCGTCGCGCAGCTTCTTCATCAGCCCAAAGACGCGTTCGGCCTCTTCCGGATGCGCGCGGACGGCGTCGGGCTCCACGCCCTGCAAGCGGAACATCATCGTCATGCCCTGCACCAGGCCGTCTCCGGCCCGGCCGTAATCAAACGACAGTCCGGCCTTGGCCGCGACATCGCCGTCGCCGGTGGCGTCGATCACGATCCGCGCCAGGAAGGCCCGCTGGCCCTGCTTGGTGTCCACGAGCACGCCGCGGATCTGCCCCGCTTCGACGATCGGCTCACCGGCCACCGTGTAGCAGAAGGTCCGCACGCCGGATTCGTCGAGCATGTCCTGGTACACGACCTTCATCCCTTCGGGGTCGAACCAGTGCGTTTCGAAAGCCTTGGGGAAATTCGCCACCTGCTGGATCCAGCCCCGTTTCCGAGCCCGCTCGGCGGCCTCCTCGACCAGTCCGTTGATCACCACTTTCTCCCGGTCGCTGCGGTGCCAGCCGTTCACCAAGGCGGCCGTGGCCATGCCGCCCACACACGGCCACCGCTCGATCAGGACCACCTTGGCCCCGTGCCGGGCGGCGCTGCAGGCCGCGGTGACGCCAGCCGTACCGCCGCCGCAGACCAGCACGTCGGCCTCCGCCAACACGGGCACCCGACGTTCCGGGATGACGACGACGGACACGGTGCCGTCGCTTGTCACGCGGGTTTGTTCGGCGCCGGCGTTTGCAGCGCACGCGCCGAGGCTGCCGCCGGCGGCAGCGAGGAAGTTGCGTCGCGATGTCTTCATGTCGGTGATCCTTGGTTCCGTCCTGCTTCGGCGAACGGTGGGCGTTAGCCCACCGGTTTCTTGGATGCTCGCAGGCCAGCCACGGACAGAACCGATGGGCTAACGCCCACCGTTCGCCACGGCCTGCGGGCTCAACTCTCCGATGATGCATGCGAGCCGTTCGACGAGCAAATCCGCAATGACGCGGTGGCCGCGGGCGTCCGGGTGCAGGCCGTCGGGGAAGTAGTCCAGCCGCGTGCGGTCGCCGTCAAACGCCCGATACACCTCGATCAGTTCGACCTGCTTCTCGGCGGCCACGTCGCGCATGGTCTGGGCGTAGTCCCGGACCAGGAAATTGATGCCGTGTTTGCGGTAGGGTTCCAGGTGCATACCCCCGTAGCGTTCGGTCATCGGCGGGCACGTCATCAGCACGACCGTGATGCGAGCCGCCCGCAGGCGATCCACGAGCGTATTGAGCGCCGCCTGGAACTGCTCGCGTTCCACGCGCGGCGTGTCCGCAAAGCCATTCGTTTCCGGCCGGTAGAATCCCGCCTCGTTTCCGCCGAACATGACCGTGACGAGATCCGGCCGGCGGTCCAGCACGTCCGCTTGGAGCCGCTTGAGCGCGAGCGTGACGATATCGCCATTGACTCCCGCGTTGATCACTTCCACCGGCCCGCCGAGCTTCGCGGTCAGTTCCCGCCGCGCGATCTCTCGAAACGTCTCCTCTTCTTTCACCCCGGCCAGGCGCACTCCGTTGGTGATCGAATCGCCCAACGCCACGATACGGACTGAACCTGTCATGCGAGCGCTCCCGTCGCCAGACGCCGCCGGCTCGCGACGGTCTGGCTCGCCTTCAGCGGCGTGTGTCCGTCCCTGCACGGCGATTGTCACCATCAGTAGCAGCACCGCAAACGCGAAGAAAAACCGCATGTCGTCGCCTCTCTGGAAAGTCGTAGCAAAGCACGGGTCGGCACCGTTTGTTGCCGACACAGGGAACCCACGACGGCAGTCTGAGCGCCCTGAGTTTTGTTGCCCGGCGGGGCTGTGTCAATCGCTCCCGACATTTTGCGACACGCATTTCTGGTGTCATGACCGTCAGAAGCAACCGCGGCCGCGGTACGCGCCGGCGCGCTGGCAGTTCTCCGGCCGCAAAGCCACCGTTCACGGTGCCGGCTTCGCACCCGGTGGCTGCAGGAGCCCCTTCAGCACGTTTTCCAGTTCCTTGACGTCCGGGGCCAGCTTGGCGCCGGGCGCGAGTTTGCCGACCCAACTGCTGTCGGCCAAGCCCTCGAACGGCGGCAGCGGCGATCCCACATCTCCCAGCAGCGGGGCGAGCGCTTTCATCTGGACCGCGAACTGCTGGCGGGCGTCTTCGTAGCCTTTTTTGATCGCGGCGACTTGCTCCCGTTCTTTCTGAACGTTGGCCAACTCCGCTTGCAGGCCGGCCTTTTCCGCCTCCACCTTGGCCTGCTCGGCCTCGGCTTGGGCCACTCGGGCTTTGAGGCTCTCCACCTCGGCCGTCAATTCCTTGATCTTGGCTGATCCGCAGCCGGAAGAAACCACAACCCAAAACGCGACGAGAAGAAAAGCTTGGAGACGATACATGGCCTGTTCCTTACTGCGATGCGAGGTTGTTGCATGCGTACCAGACCGTCGAGCGACGATTGTGCGCGGAAAGATGGTACGACAGCCGATCGGTGAACGCAAGCGGGAGGCCCTGCCGGGCGTCAGGGACGGGCGTCAAGGATCGGCGGATGAAGGAGTGTCGCCTGCCGCTCCGCGAAAGGGCGTTCTTTCGCGGAACGAAAGACGACATTGTACGTTGTTGACGAGTCCTCGGTGGTTCGCCCGCACTAATTGTCGGCGTACACGCGAGTGATCTCTTCGCGGGTCACGGGAATGGGCGTCTCCGCCGTGATCAGCTGGACTTGGACCCGCTGTGGGCCGGCGGCCTCGCCCTGGACCTTGAGCTTGTACACGGCCTCTTCGCCGGGGCCGATCCGGGCCAGCGGATCGATCAGCAGTTTTCCGCCGTCCACGACAACCCGCGTCGGCCCGTCGCCGCCCACGGGTTTCAGTTGCTCCGGCAGACCGATGGCCAGTTGCACGTTGGTGGCGGCGCTGGAGCCGGTGTTGGTCAGCGTGATCGAGTAGGTGGTTTCGGCACCGATCTCGATCGGATCCGCCTCGTCGCGCACGGCGAATTGCAGTTCGGCCACGCTTTCGACCTGCACGACTTGTTCGAACGCGTTCTGCAGGCCGAGTTCCGCACGGCCTTCGAGCTTGATCTTCTGTTCTCCGGTCTCCAGCGGCAGGAGCGTCAGCTTGGCCGCGCCGGTCTGGTTGGCGGGCAGTTCTTCCAAGCTCCAATACACGGCGTGGTTCTGCGGCTCGTATTGGCCTTTGTGATCGGCCTCGACGAACTTCATTCCTTTGGGCAGGTACGTGACCACTTCCACCTCGCGGGCCGGCGCCGTGCCGGGATTGGACAGCACGACCTCGTAGGTGGCAGGACGCTCCAGGTACCGACGCTTGGGGCCGTTGAGCGAGACTTCCAGGGCCGGAGCGACGACTTCCAGTTCGACCATGTGCTGGGCGATCAGGTTGCCCTCGCCGCGGACCAGGATCTCGTTTCGGATCAGGCCGGGCTTGTCGGCCTTGAGCGTCAATTGCAGTTGCCGCGTCTCGTTGGGCCGCAGCGTGCCGACATCAAATTCCAGTTCCCGGCCGGCCTCGTGGGCCAAGCCATCCGGAACGTCTGCCTCCAGGATCACTCCCGTCGCCACACCGCTGCCGGGGTTGCCGACGGTGATATCGAACACCACCGGCTCGCCGATCAACACTTTCTGCGGCCCGGTTTGCGTCAGACTCAGCAGCGGCTTTGTACACAGGGTCCGCACCGAGGCGTGGGCCTGGAAGACGACCTGGGCCACACTGCCGATTTCGCCTTCGGCCAACGGCATGATCTGCAGCGATACGGTCGTCTCGTCGCCGGGTTGCAGCGAGCCGACGTTCCACATCACTTGACCTTCGGCCGTCTGGGTGGCGGAGGGCGTCGCGTTCACAAAGCGGGTGCCTTTCGGCACGCGGTCCACGACCGCGACCTCGTGGGCAGCGACCTTCCCCACGTTCTTCACCTGGATTCGGAACGTGGCCTCCTTGCCCACCTGAATCTCCGGCGGAGCGATCTTCTCGACGGTCAAGGACGGGGCCTGGATGCCGTCCAATTGCTCGGCACCCGGCACTCCGTCGCCTTCCCCGGCCAGCGGCGCTGCGGACTCCGCAGCCGCGGACGGCGCAAAGCTAGGCGTGGCGGGAGCCTGGTCGACCGTCAACGCCGCGGCAGGACGATGGCCGGACGCGGTCCTGGCGGGCGGCTCGTCGGACGAGGCGAGTGCTTCCTGCGGTGCGGGCGTCAAGTTAACCGGAGCCGCCGGTGCGGGGGCCAAGTTGGCCGGAGCAGGCGGAGCGGAGGCCAAGTTGGCCGGAGCCGCCGGTGCGGGGCTCAAGTTGGCCGGAGCCGCGCTCCCGTAGATGCTGCCGCCCGAGGGCGGTTCAGCGCTGGAAGCGGCGATCGCGGACTGAGCCGCCTGTCGGAGCGAACCGCTCAGGGCGATCGTCGAGCCCGTCGCCTCAGGCAGCGGGGCTTTCGGCGCTTCGTCTGCCATCGGCGGCGAGAGGACCGGCACCGGCCCGGCGTCTGATTCGTCCTTGCCCGGAGCGGCGTCAGCAGCGGCACTCGGAGCGTCGGTCGCGACCGCGTTCGGAGCCCATGCCGATTGCATGTCGGTCGTGTTGGGAGGCTGGAATTCGGGCAACTTGGGCTCGGCCGAGCGTGGGCTGGACGCGCGATCGAAGGCGTGGGCTGGCGTCGGCTCGGCCGCCTCGCCCAATGCGCGAATCGAGTTGGTCGGCGCGTCTCCGGTCTGATCGTCGGCCGCGTCTGCCGACGATTGTGTGTGCGAAGCGGGCGCGACCGCAGGATCAAGCATCATCGTTGGTCGTCGCCTTGTGGCCGTGTCCAGGCGGCCGGGTGCCGCCAACTGCGGCTGGCTCGACACGGTCGGCTCGTCCGGAATGGGCGTGGGCGGCGTCGGCTTCGCCCCGGATTGCTGGCCTTCTTCCGGGGAACCGGACGCGACTTCGGCCGTGGCTTCATCCGGCGCCCAGGGATTGCCGATCACCGAATAGGCTCCGGCACCGGAGCCCAAGGCCCCGACGAACGCCGTGGTCCACACTGCCAGACGCTTGCTGATCAACTTCGAAGGGAGCATAGCTAGCGACCCACCTGGAGGCAAGAAATGAAGCGGTCGATCCGAACAAGGAATCCGCGCGGGGGGGTAATTATCAAAATTGGCGATCTGGGGAAAGAGCAGTTGCCGGAAAAATCCAGTGCGGATCGAACTGGGGATGAGTCGGAAACGCTTGCGATGAGTCGCAAGAGGATGAGCCGCCGGGTTACAGTTCCGGGCGATAGGTCTTGCCGCAAAGGACACAGGCACTGGCTGGCGTCGCGGCGTCGCCCCGCCGCCAGACGTGGTCGCAGTCACCAGCTGGCCTTTCCTTGGCCAGCCCGCACTTGGGGCATACGCCGGGCGGGAAACCGATGCCGGCATCAAAAGCGTGCGGGCAGCCGTTTTCCAGCCGTTTCGCGTTCTCCTGACGCCTCTGCTCGCGGCGGGCGGCACTCTCGGCCGCGATGGCATCCAACTGCTTCAACTCCCTCTTGTCCTCGTACAACGAATACAAATAGCGCCCCGCGGAATACAGCATCGCGGCCAGGATGGCTGCTGGCAGCACCAGCAACACCAGGAAGAAGAACAACTGCTTCATTTTGGGCTCCCAGCGAATCGCCAAGAATTGCTTTGGGCACGGCAGTGCTGCGACCTGAACGCCATGCCCATTCTTCGCAGGTCTTCCTGTCTGCGCAAATCACGTTGTCGAGTCGCACTTCCCGACACTCGCCTTGAAAACGGGGCAAAGCGTGGTCGCCATGACCGTCCTGATTGTCGGCGTTAAGCCGACGGGACGCAAGGCCGCTGAGCGCAACGTGGGATCGCCTTCGAACTCGCCACGCCGCTGACAGGCTGAAAGGCGATCCCGCGCCTTTCGTCGAGTTGCGGCGCGGCGGTCGGCGCACTTGGGACGTTCCGCAGTTCATCTCCGCCGATGGCCCGTGTCACCCTGTTTCGGGCATGAACGTCGGCATCACAATGCCGTTGGGCGGGGACCATTCGCCTCGTGCCTGCGCAAAGTGCAGTTCGCAATTGACCGCGCCCCAAGCGTACATCTGATGCACCAACTGCGGACGGTCCGCGGGCACGAGCCACACCAGTTGGCGGCCTCGATGATGGTTCAATTCGGCCAGAATCAGCGCGGCTGCGTCCAGTTCGCTGCGCATGATTCCAGGGCCGAGCATGTTGATGGCTGGATGGGCGACGGACACCAGGAATCCGTCCAAGGTGCCAGCATTCCCCTCTAAGACCGACACGTGCCAAATGCCGTCCGCATTTTCGACGAAATACCGCAGGTCCTTTTCGCGGCGGATGTGGTTCACCGTCCAATCCAATTCGGTCATTGTCGCCAAGTCCGCCGGTGCCGCTGGCCGGACGCGATCCGATCCCGGTGCCTCCCAGTTCAAACCGCCTGCCGGCACGCTCATGATCATGTCGTGGTAGATCAGGCGGGGCACGAATCCGACACGGTTGTACAGGGAGTACGAATCCAGGTTCATCGCGCTCGATACCAGCCGCACCGGCTTGCCGTCCCGATCGGCCACGTCGGTCACGTAGCGCAACATCCGGCTGGCGACTCCTTGGCCAAAATAGTCCGGGTGGACATTCATGATTCCCAGCGAGACATGGGTGGACCGCGGATGGAAGAAACACGATCCCGCCAAACGCTGGGCGGCGCCGTCCTCGGCCACGACACAACACCCAGGGTCAAGTGCTTCGTACACGGAGCAAAACAGCCGAACGTCTCCCTTTGGCCCCGAAAACATGGCTGGCCGTCCATGCGCGACGCACCACGCGTTGGTCGAATCGTGAATCAGTTCCGCCACTTGGTTCCACTCGTCAACACGCATGGTCCGAAGCTTGATATTCGCCATAAGTCCACCATTTCAAGATAGTTATGATCGCCCACCCACTGCCATTTCCGATCGGTTTCACCGTAACAAACGGCCACGTCCTGTCAAGTCTGACAGCGACGGAAGGGCCCGGCGAGGTCATTGACCACCGCAAGACGCGCCAGTAAACTGTCGCACAGTTGAACGGTGGCTGTAGCTCAGCTGGATAGAGCATCAGATTGTGGCTCTGAGGGTCGAGGGTTCGAATCCCTTCAGCCACCCCTCAAGAAAACCCGGTGAATAGCCGGGTTTTTTTCGTTTCTTGGTGGTTCCAGACAGCCGCAGACAACGAAGTTTGACAACCGAGATGACAACCGCAGGGCCGTCTGGCTGGATGCAACGGGTCAAACCTTGATAAACACTTTCTGGCGATACAAGAAAAACAGGCCCAGCCAGATCACGGCGAAGGCCGCCAAGGCTTCCACAAAGTTGCTCCACGGCCCCGGCCCGATCCAACCCGTCAGGCCTACGCCAGGGTCGATATGATTGGTGGCCCAACCCTTGACGAAGATATTGCCGATGTTGCGGAAATCAAACAGGTGCGCGGCCATGTACACGGCGATCGAGTTGGCGCCAATCACCACGAAGAAGAAGGCCGACTTGCGGAAGCCCCACAGATCAACGACCAGGTAGAACAGCGCCGACAGCCCCAGGCCGACCGCTCCCACGAACAGCACCCACGAACCGGTCGTGATGCTCACGACGATCGGATACCAACGGCTCCACACAAGGCTGAGCGCCAAGCACGCCAGGGCGCCGGCCACCAGCCAAGCCAGTTTGCTCCACGGGCCCTTGGCCGACTTCAGCAGTTGTCCGGCCAGCGCGCCGAGCAGGACAATGCAACTGGAAGCCAGGGGGAGGCTGAGCGTCCAGGTGAAACTCCACTTCACGGGCCGCAACGAGCCGAGGACCAGGTCGTCGACGTAGCGGGGGAAATTCACCTCCGGAGTGATGACGCCGGCGCCGTGGCCGGGCACGGGCACGAGCATCACCAGGGCCCAGTAGCCCAGCAGCAGCGTGGCCAGGGCGACCAACTGGCCGCGGACGCGGAAGCTCAACAACACCAGCGAGGCCACCAGGTAGCCGATGGCGATCTCTTGCAGTACGTTGTTCACGAGGTAGAACTTCGACCGGTCGAGAGCCAACAGGCGTCCGCCGGCGATCATCCCCAGGAGGATCAACAACGCCACGCGTTTGAGAACATGGCCATACAAGGCCCGCTTGCTGTCGCCGAGGCTTAGCCGTTTGCCGAAGGAATAGGGCATGGCCACGCCGACCACGAAGATGAACAGCGGCCGGATCAGGTCCTTGACGTGGATCGCGTCGCCCCAGGAGGAATACTGTAACTGGTGGTACAGCGCCTGCGCCCAAGGCTGGTCGATCGCGGCAAACAGCGCGCTCAGGAACCCCGCGTGACCGATTTCTCCGCCGCCCAACAGCAGGAACATCACGAAGCCGCGCATGGCGTCAAGGGATACCAGGCGGACGGGTGCCGGTTTGTCTTCGAGTGCCGGTTTGTCTTCTGTCATCATGAGAACTCCATCATAAGAGCCAATCGAAGTGATTCCTTGGTGCACACGCGGGGCGTCCCGCGGGGCCGGCATCACTTAACCACCAGACGCGTTTCCGCGTGCAGCCCCGAACAGCGCTCGGTGACGGTCACGCGGTATTGGCCGGCAGCGTCGTTGAGCGCGGGACGGAAGGGCACCGTGGCCCGCCCCCGTTCGAGTCGGTACAGTCCCGACTCGTCGTGCGGCTGCCCCGCGGGGTCGACGATCCGCACGGCGGCGAGCTGGCGTCCGCTGACGGGCTTCCCGGCGGCGTCCAGCAGCGTCACCTGCAGCGTCCCGGATGACCCGCGCGTGAAAGCGGGCCCGCCCGTCACGGCCAGCTGCCCAAACGCCCCGGGATAGACGCACAGCAGCCGTCCCCCGGCGGCTGGCAGGGCCACTTCCACCGCCAGCCGCCCGTCTTTGAACTCCGCGGGCAACTGCTGCGAGGTGACGAACTCGTAGACCACGCTCCCGGCCGGCGCGGCAATGCTCACGCGGGCCGTCTGCGGCTTGCCGTACGGCTTCCAATCCGGTTTCTTGGTCCATTGGCTGTAGGGCCCTGTCTGGCGGTTATTGTTGACCACGACCACGTACTTGATTCCATCGGCTTCGCGGGTGTTGACCAGCAGCGGGCCCTCGCTCCCCTGGGCGGACGCAGCGAGCCCCGGCCGCAAGGTTTCGTGGAGTTCGGCGAGCAGGCCGCGGACCTCGGCGAAGTACGCGTCCTGCTTCTCCTTCGGGAAGGTCCACCAGTACTCGTACTTCATCTTCAGGCTCGTCATCTGCGGGTAGCTCTGTTTGCAGTAGGAGTCCACCACGATCCGGGTGCCTGCCTCGGCGGCCGCCAGCAACTCGCGGTAGACCTGCTCCTGGACGTACATCCCCGCGGGGAAGAAGATGACCTTGTACTTGGCCAGATTCCCCGGGGTGATGTCGTAATCGCTGAGGATGTCGTAGGGGATCCCGGAGTTGGCGAGCACCTTCTTCCACATGTTGGGATAGTGCGTCACGCCCCAGTTCCAGCCGCCCTCGCCGGCGACGAACCACAGCGTGCTCTGGGGCAGCAGCAGGGCCATGGGACGCTGGGCATTGGGGACGCCCTGGAGCATCGTTCCCAGCGGGCCGATTTCCTCCTTCAAGGCCCGGCCCAGTGCCTGCGTGCTGCCGGGCACCGCGTACCGGCCGTTCTGGCTCCGCTCCCCGTCGAGATAGCCGTTCACGTCCCAGTAGTAGAGCGCGTCGGAGGGGACGAGCCCCGTCGCCACCCAGGCCTGGCCGATGGCGTCGTCCGGCGTGGGCGCCAAGTTCTTCTTCTTCCCGTCCGGCTCGGTGGTCTCCACGGAAACGTAGTTCAGCCCCAGCGTCGCCTCATAGGGCTTGCCGGCGCCGCGCATGATGAAGGACGCCTGCTGCAGTTCGTTCCAGATGACGGTGGGGTCCGTGGAGTACGACCAGGAACCGCCGGCATCCAGCTCGTTGTACTGCCCTCGGGACTGGACGGCGTCCGTCCACGTGCTGACGTCCGGACGGACGGCTTTGACCGCCCGGGCCACTTTGAAGTTGTTCTGCCAGTTGAGGCTGCCGCCCTCCTCCCACCACCACAGAAAGCGGAACGTCTCGGGCACGGTGCGATACACGCCGTCCGCCCCCGGTTTCTGGCCGGCCGGGAAACTGCACATGATGTGGTTGTGGGAGGAGCCGAACTTCCAGCCTTCGGCGGGGACGGGCGCCCCGAATTCCTTGAGCACGTAGGCATCGAACTCTGCCCGGCTGGCCTCTTTGCTGGGCAGGCCGCCGGCGCCGGTTTCCGAGTTGAGGAGCATGCGCCACCAGTTGGGCATCACGACAATCTGCTTGGCGGTGGACTGGGCCGCATCCTCGCCGCCCCGGAAATGCCAGTCGAACGAGAAACCCAGAGCCCCCAGTCGCTCGACCGTGCCGGGTTCCGCAGCGGCGTTGA
The DNA here is from genome assembly GCA_964443915.1 of uncultured Pirellulaceae bacterium. Lineage (GTDB taxonomy): Bacteria > Planctomycetota > Planctomycetia > Pirellulales > Pirellulaceae > Anammoximicrobium. The sequence continues at coordinate 3,896 of CAYUFW010000116.1, read as the reverse complement.
TCGCGTTCAGCGCCAGGTCGCGGTAATACTGCAGTTCGGCCGCAGTCAGCCCTCCGTGCCAGGTAGACATCAAGAAATTGTCGCGCCGCAAGGCAGGAACGACCTGCACCGGGAATTCGCGATAGGCGATCGGGTCGTCGTCGGCCCGCGAGACGGCCACTCGCACGACATAGTCGCCCGGCTTCAGCCGCGCCGGCGAGAAGTCGAGGGCGGCGGTCGCGCGTCCCTGCTCGAGCGTGACTTGGCTGGTGCCCACAACGAGGTCACCGAGGACCCAGTCCACGGTCAGCGGCGTGTTCGGGAGTCCGACGCCGGCGATCGGCACCTCGAACCGCGCAGCGGCCTCGTCGCGATAGAAGACGCTGCGCGGGCCGGCGGCCAGAGCTGCCGGTCCCGCGCCGGCCTGCAGTTCGGCGGCGCCCCGGGCTAGTTGAGCGATCTCGTCCGGGGTGAGCGCCCGCCGGAAAACGGCGAATTCATCCAGCACCGAGTTGGCGCATTGCTCTCGTCCGCGCCCGAATCGCAGGGCATAGGTGTCCACCAGATCGCTGATGTCCGGGTTCTGGCGGAGGAAGTTGAGCACCGGCTGGCCGTCCCGGTAAACGACGGCCGCCTGCTCGTCCCAGACCACGGCGAGGTGGTGCCACTGGCCATCGGTGGCCGGGAGCACCCGGTTGCCGGTGTAGACCGGCACGGGCTTCCCCGCGGCGTCGACGTTTCGACCCGCGTGAACGGTATAGGTGCTCAGCCCCCACTGCGGATCGGTCCAGCCGCGCAGGAAGCCAAACCAGTCGATCGCCCCCGGGCCTTTGAGGTTGCAGTCCGACGGAGGCGTCCGGGTCCAGAAGGCCAGCGTGCCCGCGATGCACGGGAAGGCTCGCAGCATGCTCGGTGTGGAGAAGCTCAGGCCCGTGCCGGGGACGCTCGTGCCGCCGGGCGTCCACGTGGTGGGCTGCAGCCGCTGATGGGGGTAGTAGAGGCAAGACTCGAACTGCAAGCCGTCGGCCAGCAACTGGGCTTCGCCGTCGCTGGCCAGCGCGACGCTCAGCGTGGCCGTCCGCGCGCTCAGGCGTCTGTCGCTGGTCGCCGTGCAGGCGACCCGCTGCCACGTGCCGGTGAGCGTGACCTCCAATGGCTCGCTGGTGTCCGCCTGGCGATCGGCCGCCGGCTGCTTCGTCTTCGGATCGATCAACTCGGCTGGGGCGAACTGCAGTTGCAGCCGGACTTTCGTGTCCTGGGGGCCCTTGAGATAGCAAGAGGCCAGCAGGGTGACGGTCGGCTGATGCCCCGCGCCGTAACGGAGGACTTCGACCTCGACGGGGACCGTCGCGAAGCCGGCACCGGCGCCCTTGCAGGAGACGGACAGGACGCGCTGGCCGAAGGCGGTCTCGGCAGGCAGGCTCTCCAGCACCGCGTGGGCGTGTTTGACGAAGCCGGAGATGTCCGTTTCCACGTCGGCCATCGCCGGGGGAAGGCAGTTGCACTGCGGCAGCTCGAAGTAGTAGCCGCGGCCGAACCGGCCCGGAGCGAAGTGCCGCTTCTCGAGGCTGATCGGGATCCAGCCGCCATCGCGGACGAGCAGCATGTCCGGCTGCTCGAAGTTCAGGAGCCAAAGCAGGTCCTGCTCCACCGGCGAGAGCTTGCCTCGGCCGGTCTCACGCGCCGCCGCCGCGCGATCCAGCCGCGCGGCAATCGCCGCATTCGTGTCCCCGCCGGGCGCGGCAGCTACGGTGACCGAGGCGGGCGTCACCATCAGCATGAACGCCACGCACAGACACTTGGTCTTCATATCATTCCTTTCGGTTCAGCGGGCAAGGTCGCGCTGCGGTCCTCGCTCACTCAGCCGGAACGTGAGGTTAGCGGGAAAGCCGTTCGAGCAGCCACTGGTGGCGCAACGCATCGACCGTGTAGCGGATGTTGGCCCAGCCTTGCAGCGCGCCGGCCGCGACGCGAGCGACGTCTTCGTCGGACATCCCGGGTTTCACCAGCGGCACCAGCTCGTCGAGCTTCTCCACCAGCGGCTTGACGCGCACCTGGTAGAATTCGGGGTCGCCCAGCACCGGGTCCTGCCAGAAGTCGAGAATTCCGGCGTGTTCGGCTCGGGTAGCCGTCTCCGCCTTGTACGCCGCGAGCACGGTGAAAATCCGATGACGCAGGATCGCCGTGCGCGCGGATGCGGGCAGGTCGAACACGAGCCTTCCCCACGTGGAGCGGCCGTGGATGGACTCGGTGCCGTTCCAGGCGAAGTTGCCCTGCCTGGCCCACAGCACGGTTTCGAACTCCCATACCGAGCCGTTGTGCGGAATCGCGTGCCCGTAGGCGTTCCAGGAGAGGAAGACATAGCTCACCACGCGGTCGTCAGAGAACCTGTGCTCCCTGCGGTACAGGTCGGGCCGGTCGGTCTTGATGCCGGTGAATTCGGGACCGTCGTACGTCAGGTTGGCGAACGAGAGCCGGCCGGTCTGCACGTCGAGCAGGAGGCAGGTGTGGGCGCGGTTCTCGCCGGGCGCCAGGTAGATTTCGTAGCTTCCGCCGCCGAGCAAGCGCGCCTCGATCTCCCTGGCGCGCGGATCGTTGTATTCGAAACGGAAGTGGATGCCGAATTCGTCGCAGAGCACGCCCAGCGAGGCGCCGAGCTTCTCGGCCTCGTCCTTACCGGCCGCCGCCGATCCCGCGCGGGCTCCGCCGCGGCTGCCGGTGGTCACGTCGGTTTCGAGGAAGTCCATGCTGCCGCCGTAGGCGCGGTCCAGCAGCTGCTGCACGGGGCGCTCGGCTTTGGCAATGGCGTCCCAGTCGCTCAGGCCGGAGACCGGCGTGGCGCGGTAGCGCACGCGGTACTCCTTGCGCGGCGACGGCACGCGCAGCGAAGCCACGTAGGCAGCCACGCCGCGTGCGAAGGGCTCGCGGCGCGCAAGCTGCGCCAGCGAACCGAGGCGGTACAGCCGCTCCACGGCGTCGGCGGTCGCGAGCTTGAATCCGGGGTCTTTCTTTTTCAGCTCCTTGACTGCCTCTTCCGCAGCCGACTTGATCGTCTTGGCCAGCGCGTGGGGTTCGCCTTCGCCGGCCGCGATCGGCAGCAGCCGCGCTGCCAGCCGCAACTGGTACGCCTCGGCCGGCTGCAGTCCCTCCCCGGCCAGCGCGTCGCGGGCGATGTCCGCCGCCGCGGCCAGTTCGCCCAGGCCGGCGCATGCCATGATGCCGGCCTGCGCGAGCTTGAAATCCGGGACGGGCACAAGACGCCGCGCCAGAGTGTAGCAGCGCAGGGCGTTGCCGAAGTCGCCGTAGTAGAGGAAGGCGGGCTGCTGCGCCGTGACGATCGGGTTTTGGAAGAGCCGGAGCGCCGCGTTGGTGTTCGCGTTTGCATACTGGTCGAAGTACTTTTCGATCACGTCCATGTTTCCAGGCGTCGCGTCGAGCAGCTTCTCATAAGCCTGGCGCCTGCCGGCGTCCCACGGCTTCCCGTCCGGCATCGGCGTCGCCAGGAGCTTCAGCCTGATTTCGCGGGCCTTATCCTTTTGCATGGCCACGTCGAGCGCGTTGGCGGCATCGGCGGGACGGCCCGCGGCGAGATACATGTCGGCGGCGTCGGTGGCGCGGCCGAACGAGATCAGGAGTTCTCCGCGGAGGTTCTCGGCGAGGTTCGTGGCGGCCGGGGTCGCGTTGAGGCGGGGTATTTCGCGGCAGAGCGTCAGGGCGCCGTCCTGGTCGCCGGCCAGCGCGCGGAGGCGCGCCACGGCACCGACGGCACTGGCGGCCTCGTTGGCGCCGATCTTCGGGATGCCCCACGGTTCGCGCAGGACGACCTCGGCAGCGGCGAAGTCGCCGGAGTCGATCAGCGGCGCGGCTAGTGCCATTTCCAGTTTCTAACTTCCTCGTTTCTAAAGTGCGGTGGCGTT